>QCHM01000009.1 GCA_003279615.1 Prochlorococcus sp. AG-402-B19 | reverse complement strand
ATTAAGTAATCCAGCCGATCACAATCTAGCTGACTGCTAATTAATGAAATTATCAATTTTTTAGGTGCTTCTCTTGATTTAATTAAATCTGAAATTGCTTTTGCATTATCCTTTCCATATCTATTAAGGATAGCAGTAATTTCTGGACTTGAATTTATCAACTTTGCTGTCCATTCCTCATGCTTGATCTTAAATATTTCTTCACTAGTATGACTTAGTGGCCCATGACCTAAATCATGTAAAAGCGCAGCTCCGTAGAGGATAAATTTGTACTCTTTTAATCCTGAATTAAATGTAGATAAATGATTTATTGCTCTTCTTGCTAGATGAAACACACCAAGAGAATGAGTAAACCTGCTTGACTCGGCACCATGAAATGTTAAATATGCAGGACCTAATTGTTTAATTCTTCTTAACCTTTGAAATGGAGAGGAATCTATTAATTCCATAACCATTTTTTCTTCTGGAATAGAGCTATTTAATTTTATGGATTGATGCAGAGGGTCAAAATAAGTTCTTATTGACATGCCTTATTGAATATCTTTGAGAACTAATTCTGCTTCTATTGTTTGATTTTCATTTGTTGATGTTTCTGAGATTTTTTCTTTATCCAAAGTGGCTTGCATGATCAGCTCTGCATCTAGTAGCCACCTGTCTTCATCAGAACCAGGATTTAATGGTTCTGGCATTTCTAATAAACGATCAGGATCTATTCCAAGGTTTTGTATATCTCTTCCACTTGGAGTTAAGTAGCTAGCAACTGTTACTGCTAAACCACTGCCATCACTAAGATTTGTAAGAGATTGTATGAGGCCTTTGCCAAATGTTTTATTACCTATAAGTTCAGACCTTTTATTGTCTTGAAGAGCACCCGCAAGTATTTCACTAGCACTTGCTGTACCTTCATTCACAAGGGTAACCATGGGGCCATCATAAAGAGTTTCTATCCCAGAGCTGATTGGATCGTTTATTGCATCTCTTTTTTTTGTTTCAACAATTGGCATGTTGCTAAGGAAATCGTCAGCTACGGCGAGGCCAGAACTTACTAAACCTCCAGAATTATTCCTTAAATCCAAAATTAGTCCCTCGATATTTTTCTCAGCAAGTTCTTCCAATGCTTCCTTTACTTGTTCAGGGACTGCCTCGCTAAATTGTGTGATTCTTAAGTACCCAAGTGTATGCGATTCATTCCTTATTCTTTTGGTTCTGACAGGTCGTAGATCAACACTTCTTCTTTCTAGAGATAGTTCTTTTATTTCATCATCAGGTTGTTGTAATTCAACTATGACTTGCGTTCCAGTTTGCCCTCTTAATTTTGCTGCGGTTGCTTCCAGTCCTAATTGTTTTGGAGATTGACCATTGACTTTTCTTAATATGGTTCCACTTTTAATACCCGCATCTGAGGAGGGAGAGCCTTCTAGAGGTGATATCACAACAATTTCTCCATCTTCTTTCCTTGCGCCTAGCTGAAGGCCAACCCCATTAATTTCGCTACCTATATTGCTTTTTTTCATTGCTTCGTAATCTTCAGGCCTCAATAAACGGGTGTAAGGATCTCCTAAAGGAAGGAGCATAGCTTCTATTGCTGAATAGGCTTGTTGGGAATTATTTATAGGCTTTTCAAGCGCTTTTTGGCGAAGTCTTTTCCATTGAATTTCATCGAATTTCTTAGGAGCTACATAACCCTCATTAACTAGATTCCATGCCTCAATAACAAGCAATTGTCCATCATTTAGAGCAAAAGCTGGCTGAGTTAAAACTTGAAATAAAATCTCAAAGCTAATTAAAACTGCAAAAAGTCTTTGCAGTAACTTAGTCAAAGATTTAACAGAAGAAAGCATTGGATTGATCTTTTGCGGCGACCAAGGGGCACATCTAGTAAGATATTTGAAAATACAGTGCATAAGTGGATGGCGAACTCTTCACCGGTTTATGACTGGTTCCAGGAACGTCTTGAGATACAGGACATAGCGGATGACGTCACTTCAAAATACGTCCCTCCACATGTCAACATTTTTTATTGTCTTGGTGGAATAACACTGGTTTGTTTTTTGATTCAATTCGCGACTGGATTCGCGATGACCTTTTATTACAAGCCTACAGTAACTGAAGCTTATAGCTCAGTTAGTTATTTGATGACTGACGTGAGCTTTGGTTGGTTGATTAGATCAGTTCATAGATGGAGTGCCTCGATGATGGTACTCATGCTTATTTTGCATGTTTTTCGCGTTTATTTAACTGGTGGATTCAAAAGACCAAGAGAATTGACATGGATCACTGGCGTCGTGATGGCAGTGATAACTGTTGCTTTTGGAGTTACGGGTTATTCATTGCCATGGGATCAAGTCGGATATTGGGCAGTTAAAATTGTTTCAGGTGTTCCAGCTGCTATTCCAGTTATTGGTGACTTCATGGTTGAACTACTTAGAGGTGGTGAAAGTGTTGGACAAACAACTTTGACTAGGTTTTATAGTCTCCATACATTTGTCATGCCATGGTTATTAGCAGTATTTATGCTGATGCATTTTCTGATGATAAGAAAACAAGGAATCTCCGGTCCTTTATAGTTTAATTAGTTATTCAAAGCTATTCAAATCTAATCTCAATTACTTTAAAAAAACTTTCTTAAACAATGTCTACTCTTAAGAAACCAGACTTATCTGATACAAAGCTAAGAGCCAAACTTGCTAAAGGAATGGGTCATAATTATTACGGAGAACCTGCCTGGCCAAATGATCTTCTCTATATTTTCCCTGTAGTAATTCTTGGTACAATCGCCTGTGTTGTTGGATTGGCAGTTTTAGATCCTGCATTCCTTGGAGATAAAGCCAATCCTTTTGCAACTCCATTAGAAATACTTCCTGAGTGGTATTTATACCCAGTTTTTCAAATTTTAAGAGTTGTACCTAATAAGTTGCTTGGTATCGCACTTCAGACACTAATCCCTTTGGGTTTAATGATTCTTCCTTTTATTGAAAATATAAATAAATTTGCCAACCCTTTTAGAAGACCAGTTGCAATGTCATTATTTTTATTTGGAACAGTTTTGACAATGTATTTGGGTATAGGAGCATGCTTACCTATTGATAAATCTCTAACACTAGGTTTGTTTTAGAAGTTGTCCTCTAGATCTAGCATCAATACATCATCAGGCTCAGCTCTTAGGAGATGATGCATTAATAAGAATCCAACAATAGTCCAAGTTTGATAAGTTCTTGATTGTTGACCTACCCATGTGCCAGTAGGTCCATCAAAGTACTCTGCCCACTTTTGTCTTGGAAGTTGATTTAATTGACTCCAATAACATTCTTCTATCAGAGCTCTCATTTGTCCCATAAGCAAAACGTCAGCTTTTGGGTAACGTTTTTCATGAAGCAAAATAGAAGCACCAAAAAACCATAAAAGGCTAGGCCAATGTCCTCCATTGTGATAACTCCATGGCCAGTTTTTTGGGTCAGAACCTGTTTTGTTTTGCCATTCCTCTATATCCATTGGGGGATGGCATATTCTCATTGGCATTTGCGCCATAAGATGTTCACGATTATGTAAAACGAGTCGAAATAATGCTCTTTGCTGAGGAGCTGTCAATACTCCAAACATGCATGCTAAAGAATTTCCCAAGCTATAAAAACGAAAATCTGGTCTACCAGTTCTTATATTTCCAATAAGATATCCTCCTCTATTCTCTAGCCAGTCTTGAAGCCATGAAGGGACTACTTGAGGTTGGACATTAAATTCATTTTGATGTTGGTCTTCTCCATATTGCTCCGTAGGCCTTCTTCTAAGTACTTGCATTGTTTTACTTGTGACCCAATAGTGCTTTAAAAGAAATTGACGAAGGTCATTTACCCACTGTCGAGTTAAAACAAGTCTCTGATCAAGTAAGCGACTTTTTTGATTTTTCCTGCTCAATTCCATAAGTTGCATGCAACTTTTTAGACATGCATGCAACAAAACTTCTACCTCAAGAGGAGCGCCCCAAACATCCATAGGACGATCGATCATAAATGAGCAATCTGGAACGAATAAAACTGGATTTCCCTCAAAAGTTGGATGAAGAACTAAATCAAGAAGCAGTTGAACACCTCTTTGAACTTGTTGACTTGTTCCAAAACTTTGATCTCCACTTTTTTTTACATATAACCAACAAAGTACTGGCCACCATAAACTTGCATCGGCTGAAGTGATTCTTCCTATGGATCTTTGACCGTAATCTGCTATCAATTTTCCTTTTTCTTCTATAAAACTTGTTGGAAAAACTCCTCTGGTTTGATAGGTAGTACTTTGTAAATCCAAACTTACTGTCAAGAATTTTTTGACTATTTCAAATCTTTTTTGAGTTAATAGATAAATCATTACTGGGACGTTGTCCCTTAAAAAGATCTCCCCATAATTGAGCGCATCGTTTTTCGTTGGATGCTCTAAGGCTGCAACACTTCCTGCAATATCTCCTGAAATTTCAATCAGAGTTTTTTCAAAATGCTCTTTTGCTCTTGCAACAACTTTGTCTTCGTTCGAGTTAGGACGAACTCTTTGGTGCTGTTGGCTAAAACGTGCGGGCATTAAATTGATCTGATGCCATCGCTAAAAGCTAGTTATGGCTTACTCCTTTGATACTGATAGTAAGATGTAATACATTTCATTTGCAACTTTGTTGCATCTAAGTACGTTCAGGGTCTACAATATTTTTCTGCGCAAAAGTAAATCTGAAGCGTACTCACTTGATATAAATTACGAAAGTTTTTTAGTTAAGTGGGAGTTTTACAACATTAGACGACTAACCCCTTCTGTGTTGTAAGCTGAAAAACGGTCGAAAGACCAAAATTGTTTTGGCTTCTTTAGTCCAAAACAGAACCTAGACAACTTAAAAGTTTAGGAACTGACGCTTTTATCGCGTCCGTTTCATTATTGAATCGGATGTATTTGCGATAAAGGTGTGAGGTCCCGTCAAAAGAAATTAGTTGCCTAATTTTGAAGCAATATTGAATTTGAGTTTCACGGCTCGATTCAATTATCGTTTTTACAAGAAAAAGCAACGACGGATCTGAGATCCGGGAAAGTCACGAAGATAAATCTAAGTGCACTCTTTAGAACCCTTACAAAAATAAGGTGGCAACAATCACAATCAGTACGCCAGTGCTGTTATCAGTGGGAGAAGCAAATCAGACTGAGTAGAATTAATTTTTACAATAGGGCCTGACTACAACGGAGAGTTTGATCCTGGCTCAGGATGAACGCTGGCGGCGTGCTTAACACATGCAAGTCGAACGAACCTTCGGGTTAGTGGCGGACGGGTGAGTAACGCGTGGGAATCTGCCCTCAGGAGGGGGATAACGGTTGGAAACGACCGCTAATACCCCATATGCCGAGAGGTGAAATGAATTTCGCCTGAGGATGAGCCCGCGTCTGATTAGCTTGTTGGTGAGGTAATGGCTCACCAAGGCTTCGATCAGTAGCTGGTCTGAGAGGATGATCAGCCACACTGGGACTGAGACACGGCCCAGACTCCTACGGGAGGCAGCAGTGGGGAATTTTCCGCAATGGGCGAAAGCCTGACGGAGCAACGCCGCGTGAGGGACGAAGGCCTCTGGGCTGTAAACCTCTTTTCTCAAGGAAGAAGATATGACGGTACTTGAGGAATAAGCCACGGCTAATTCCGTGCCAGCAGCCGCGGTAATACGGGAGTGGCAAGCGTTATCCGGAATTATTGGGCGTAAAGCGTCCGCAGGCGGCCTTTCAAGTCTGCTGTTAAAGCGTGGAGCTTAACTCCATCATGGCAGTGGAAACTGATTGGCTTGAGTATGGTAGGGGCAGAGGGAATTCCCGGTGTAGCGGTGAAATGCGTAGATATCGGGAAGAACACCAGTGGCGAAGGCGCTCTGCTGGGCCATAACTGACGCTCATGGACGAAAGCCAGGGGAGCGAAAGGGATTAGATACCCCTGTAGTCCTGGCCGTAAACGATGAACACTAGGTGTCGGGGGAATCGACCCCTTCGGTGTCGTAGCTAACGCGTTAAGTGTTCCGCCTGGGGAGTACGCACGCAAGTGTGAAACTCAAAGGAATTGACGGGGGCCCGCACAAGCGGTGGAGTATGTGGTTTAATTCGATGCAACGCGAAGAACCTTACCAGGGTTTGACATCCTGCGAACCTTTAAGAAATTAGAGGGTGCCTTCGGGAACGCAGTGACAGGTGGTGCATGGCTGTCGTCAGCTCGTGTCGTGAGATGTTGGGTTAAGTCCCGCAACGAGCGCAACCCACGTTTTTAGTTGCCAGCATTTAGTTGGGCACTCTAGAAAGACCGCCGGTGATAAACCGGAGGAAGGTGTGGATGACGTCAAGTCATCATGCCCCTTACATCCTGGGCTACACACGTACTACAATGCTACGGACAAAGGGCAGCAAACTCGCGAGAGCTAGCAAATCCCATAAACCGTGGCTCAGTTCAGATCGTAGGCTGCAACTCGCCTACGTGAAGTAGGAATCGCTAGTAATCGCAGGTCAGCATACTGCGGTGAATACGTTCCCGGGCCTTGTACACACCGCCCGTCACACCATGGAAGTTGGCCACGCCCGAAGTCGTTACTTTAACCCTTGTGGAGAAGGACGCCGAAGGTGGGGCTGATGACTGGGGTGAAGTCGTAACAAGGTAGCCGTACCGGAAGGTGCGGCTGGATCACCTCCTAACAGGGAGACAATTAATTGATTGTGATGTCTAAGTAAAAATCTTAGGCCGCAATCCTGTCACCTTAGGTCGATCGGTACCTCAGATTTTTGTATTAATTTTATAATTAATCCTTTGATTTCAGTTCCTAAACTTGTCTAGGTCACACTCAACAAGGGTTTCTCCTGGGCCATTAGCTCAGGTGGTTAGAGCGCACCCCTGATAAGGGTGAGGTCCCTGGTTCAAGTCCAGGATGGCCCATTCGTTGTTGGGGGTATAGCTCAGTTGGTAGAGCGCCTGCTTTGCAAGCAGGATGTCAGCGGTTCGAGTCCGCTTACCTCCACTGAAAACTACCCTGATAACTAAATCAGGAGAAAATTTGTAAATGTGACTTAGAATTGTCTATTGAAAAGAACCTAGCTTCTTATCATCTTTTAAAGTTGATAATATGCTGGGCTCACATGGATTTATCCATGAGAATTCAGTAGAACCTTGAAAACTGCATAGATTGAAAGAATAAAGCATCTCATGGATGCATAGTTCTTTTTGATTTTTTAGATTAATTTCTAAATCTTCAATTTAAGAACTCATGTTTAATTCTTGAGTAATAGCCGAGCACAATTGATTTTGTGTTTGTATTTAAGGTCAAGCTACAAAGGGCTCATGGCGGATACCTTGGCACGCAGAGGCGATGAAGGACGTGGTTACCTGCGATATGTCTCGGGGAGCTGGATACACGCTTTGATCCGGGAATTTCCGAATGGGGCAACCCTTAGAACGGCCAGCTGAATATATAGGCTGGCACGAGCCAACCCAGCGAACTGAAACATCTTAGTAGCTGGAGGAAAGGAAAGTAAATAACGACTCCCTAAGTAGCGGCGAGCGAACGGGGAATAGCCCAAACCGATAGTTTCGACTATCGGGGTTGTGGGACAGCAACGTGGACTAACAAACCTAGAAGAAGCGCTTGAATGGCGCGCCATAGAGGGTGAAAGCCCCGTAATCGAAAGGAGAGTTAGCCTAGCTGTATCCCGAGTAGCACGGAGCACGTGGAATTCCGTGTGAATCTACGAGGACCACCTCGTAAGGCTAAGTACTCCTGTGTGACCGATAGTGAAACAGTACCGTGAGGGAAAGGTGAAAAGAACCCCGGGAGGGGAGTGAAATAGAACATGAAACCATGAGCCTACAAGCAATGGGAGCCCGACTTATCGGGTGACCGTGTGCCTGTTGAAGAATGAGCCGGCGACTTATAGGCACTGGCGGGTTAAACCGAAAATGGTGGAGCCATAGCGAAAGCGAGTCTGAATAGGGCGTTTTTGTCAGTGTTTATAGACCCGAACCCTGGTGATCTAACCATGGCCAGGATGAAGCTTGGGTGATACCAAGTGGAGGTCCCAACCGACTGACGTTGAAAAGTCACCGGATGAGCTGTGGTTAGGGGTGAAATGCCAATCGAACCAGGAGCTAGCTGGTTCTCCCCGAAATACGTTGAGGCGTAGCGTCTAGTGCTCCAGCAGGGGGGTAAAGCGACCATTTCGGTGCGGGCTGCGAGAGCGGTACCAAATCGTGATGAACTCTGAATACCCTGTGTGTAACTAGGCAGTCAGACTGTGGGGGATAAGCTCCATAGTCGAAAGGGAAACAGCCCAGACCGCCAGCTAAGGTCCCAAAATCAACACTAAGTGATAAAGGAGGTGGGATTGCCCAGACAACCAGGAGGTTTGCTTAGAAGCAGCCATCCTCAAAGGAGTGCGTAATAGCCCACTGGTCGAGCGATCCTGCGCCGAAAATGAACGGGGCTAAGTGTTGTACCGAAGCTGCGGATTTAATTTTTAAATGGTAGGGGAGCGTTCTATGTGGGGTGAAGCGTTAGCGTAAGCGGGCGTGGACTGCATAGAAGTGAGAATGTCGGCTTGAGTAGCGAAAACATGGGTGAGAATCCCATGCCCCGAAACCCTAAGGGTTCCTCCGGCAGGCTCGTCCGCGGAGGGTTAGTCTGGTCCTAAGGTCAGGCCGAAAGGCGTAGTCGATGGATAACAGGTCAATATTCCTGTACCAGTTATGTTTTGGGAAGGGGGACGGAGAAGGCTAGCCAATCCAGATGTTGGTTACTGGTTCAAGCGTTCGAGGCTTTGAGGAACGGAGAAAACGTTCTGAGCTGAGGCGTGAGTACGAGCTGCTACGGCAGCGAAGTTGGTGATGTCATGCTTCCAAGAAAATCCCTATACCCGTTAAGGCATAACTGCCAGTACCCGAAACCGACACAGGTGGGGTGGTAGAGAATACCGAGGGGCGCGAGATAACTCTCTCTAAGGAACTCGGCAAAATGGTCCCGTAACTTCGGGAGAAGGGATGCCAGCGCAAGCTGGTCGCAGTGAAGAGGCCCAGGCGACTGTTTACCAAAAACACAGGTCTCCGCTAAGTCGCAAGACGATGTATGGGGGCTGACACCTGCCCAGTGCCGGAAGGTTAAGGAAGCCGGTTAGCGTAAGCGAAGCTAGTGACTGAAGCCCCGGTGAACGGCGGCCGTAACTATAACGGTCCTAAGGTAGCGAAATTCCTTGTCGGGTAAGTTCCGACCCGCACGAAAGGTGTAACGATCTGGGCGCTGTCTCGGAGAGAGGCTCGGCGAAATAGAATTGTCTGTGAAGATGCGGACTACATACACCCGGACAGAAAGACCCTATGAAGCTTTACTGCAGGTTGGTATTGTTCTCGGGCTCTGAATGCGCAGGATAGGTGGGAGACATTGATGTAGTGCTTTTGGGTGCTACTGAGTCAACGGTGAGATACCACTCTTTCAGAGCTAGAGATCTAACGTTTACCCGTTATCCGGGAAACGGACAGTATCTGCTGGGCAGTTTGACTGGGGCGGTCGCCTCCTAAAAGGTAACGGAGGCGCACAAAGGTTTCCTCAGGCTGGTTGGAAATCAGTCGTCGAGTGCAAAAGCAGAAGGAAGCTTGACTGTGAGACCTACAAGTCGAACAGGGACGAAAGTCGGTTTTAGTGATCCGACGGTTCTGAGTGGAAGGGCCGTCGCTCAACGGATAAAAGTTACTCTAGGGATAACAGGCTGATCTCCCCCAAGAGTTCACATCGACGGGGAGGTTTGGCACCTCGATGTCGGCTCATCGCAACCTGGGGCTGAAGTCGGTCCCAAGGGTTGGGCTGTTCGCCCATTAAAGCGGTACGCGAGCTGGGTTCAGAACGTCGTGAGACAGTTCGGTCCATATCCGGTGTATGCGCAGGAATATTGAGAGGATTTCTCCCTAGTACGAGAGGACCGGGAGGAACGCACCTCTGGTGTACCAGTTATCGTGCCAACGGTAAACGCTGGGTAGCCATGTGCGGAGTGGATAACCGCTGAAAGCATCTAAGTGGGAAGCCCACCTCAAGATGAGTATTCCCATGGTTTAAACCAGTAAGATCACGGGAAGAACACCCGTTGATAGGCTCTACGTGGAAGTCTGGTAACAGATGCAGCGGAGGAGTACTAATAGATCGAGGGCTTGACCTTCTTTTGCTTTTACTTAAATTATTGCTTTATTCAATCAAATTATTTTTAATAATTTCTATGCAGTTTTCAGGGTTCATATACAACACTATCCTGGTGTTCATGGCGATGTGGAACCACTCCGATCCATCTCGAACTCGGTTGTGAAACGCATCAGCGGCGACGATATTTGGGGGGTAGCCCCCTGAGAAAATAGCTCAATGCCAGGTAAAATTTTTTAAAAGGGTCCTAATGGACCCTTTTTTGATGGTTAATTATTTCTGGCAACTAGGACACCAGTGTGTGCTTCTACCACAAATTTTTTCTCGCAATATTTTTTCTCCACATTTTTTACATCGTTCTCCACCTCTTCTATATACCCAGGCTTGTCCACCATAGTTTCCATTAGTCCCCTCTAAATCTCTAAAATCACTAAAAGTAGTGCCCCCCTCTCCAATACTTATTTGTAGAATTTTAACTAAACTATTACAAAGTACATTTAACGTTTCTCTTTTTAATTTCCTGCTTTCAGTTTTAGGATTAATACCCGCATCAAATAATGTTTCATCTGCATATATATTCCCAATACCAGCAACAGTTTCTTGATCTAATAAAGCAGATTTAATTGATCGTTTTTTATTCTTTAAATACTTTTCTAAATAACCACTATTAAATTCATCGCTAAATGGTTCTGGACCTAATCTTTTAATTCCTGAAACAGTTTCAGATACTAATTTTGTAGATGGAACATACCACATTTGTCCAAAATTTCTTATGTCTACAAAGCGAAGTTCCTTTCCTCCTTTGTCAAAAAACCTAACTCTAGTGTGAGCACATGGTGTCGTTTGTTTATTAATTAGTTTAAATTGACCAGTCATTCTAAGATGAACTACTAAAAAACCTTTTCTATTTTTGTTTTGTGTATTAAGTGTTCCTATTAGATATTTACCTCTTCTTTCCCATTTTCCTATATAACTATTTTCAATATTATTTATGAAACTTTTCGATCCACCAAGACTAGCTATTGAGCGTTCTTTTAAAACATCAATTTTTTTTATATAAAAATCTTTGAGAAGCTTTTCAAGTCCCTTCCTAACTGTCTCAACCTCAGGTAATTCAGGCAAAAGAAATAATAATGTTAACTTGCGGCAGCTTCTAATTCTTTCATTGAAAACTGGCTGGTATTGGCACCACCGTCAACACCGCTAAATGCTTTAAAATCGCATTTTTCGAATTTGACAGTAACTGGGTACCTCATTGCTGGAGATTTATCGATAGAGACTATTTCTCCAATCTGATTGAACCAGTATGATTCTTGACGCAATATGCGAACCTTGTCTTTTCTTGCAAAGCTCATCTGACTTCCTATGAAATTTCGTTATCACTATTATCTATCAGAAAAGGAGATATTTGTATATGTGTCACAGACTGTCGCTGGTATTTTGAAAAATTTGATCACTTTTAGCAGATTTTTACTTTCAGACATAAACAATTATGATTGATGTTCTGGTGAATTTTCAATTAGTTTTGCCTTGTTGAACCTTTAAAGATTTTATTTTTTGTGATAGCTCAACCATCTTTTGACCCCTCTTCCATTAGTTTTGATTTACCCGATCCTTATCAAGATGATTTAAGTAATATTGATTTCATCAAGAAATTAGAGAATGCATGGTCAATTTGTGAGCAGTTTGATTTACAAACCGAAATTTGGCGAGGAAGGATTTTACGTGTTGTAAGAGATAGAGAAAAGAGAGGGGGTGATGGAAGAGGTACTGGTTTTTTGCAGTGGTTAAGAGAGATGGAAATTAGTAGAAGCAAAGCTTATTCCCTTATTCAACTAGCTGATTCTTCAGATAATCTTGTAGTAGAAGGGATTCTTGAAGAATCAAGTGTGAATAATTTTTCTAAAAGAGCTTTTATAGAAACTGCACAAGCTCAGCCTGAGATTCAACATATGATTTCTGAGGCTGCTAATGGAGGTAAGGATATAACTAGAAGACAAGTAAAGAGTTTGACTGATGAATTTATGGCTGCAACCAGCTCTCTTTTGCCTGATGAAATTAGAGAAAAAACACAATCAAATTTATTGCCAGCCAAGTTTGTTGCTCCATTGGTAAGAGAATTATCTAAGTTGTCTACGACCCAGCAAGAAGAAATCTGCGAAACTTTAAGAGAAAATCCTGAAATTGATTCAGTAAAAGATATGACTAATATTGCAAAATGGATGGGCAAGTCCTTAGATGCCTCACTAGCATTAAGAGCTTTTCAAAATAAGAATTTAAACTTAGATAAAGCTACTCAAGAAGCTCATAGGTTGGATTCTTTAGGATTGCTTTCAGATGCTTTTGGACAGGCAAAGACTATAGAAAGTTCAATTCTAAAGTTTCATTCTGCTTGGAAAAGATTAGAAGGCTTGCAAGAGAGATTATGGCTGGAATCTGGTAGCAGTACGCCTTATTTAAGAGAGCTTTTGGATACACTTCAGACTCTTACTGGTTCAACAATTAAAGTTTCTCTTGGCGAACTTTCAGGGGGTAAGAAATTAAGATTACAACTTGTTGAGGAAGATTCTGATAGATTGGATCCCCCATCTTTTGAACCGAAAAAATAATTTAAATTTCAAACTTCTGATCGCAGAAATTATTAATTAATTTAAACTCAAAATCTCTATTAGGGAAATACCATTTAGTCCAAAATGAATTTTTTATGGAATGATTTAATACTCTTTTTTCGCAGTTAATAGCTATATAAAACGATTTATTATTTTTGTTTTTTGCCTGAGTTATGTAATTTCCGTTTAGGTATCTCCAGTCTGACCATTTTATTAATAAATCTCCATATTTAAGCCATCTTATGGGTTTGCTTTCTCTTATTCTTAAATTAGTATTAGGTTTGATTTTTGTTTGGTCATTTAATTTGTTCAAAGAAATAATTTCTTCTCTTGAAACCTGATGTATCTTTGCTATATAACCAAGTTCCTCAGTCTTAGATGTCTGATGATATGAAACTTTTCTTCTTGCTAATTTAATATTTTTTTGATCAAATACTTTTTTATAATTAGCTGCATTTGGGATAAGAATTGTCTGATTTGGCTTAAGAATAGACACTTTATCTATATTATTAATCGAGATAATATCTTTGACATTTACGTTATATTTTCTTGCGATTTTGTAAAGAGTATCACCTTCTATTACTTTATAAATAAGACTTTCACCTATAGTCTCGCTTTTATTTTTAGGTATTATGATAATCTCTCCTGCTAGTATTTTGTTTGCATCATTAAAATGATTTTTATGCATTAACTCTTTTAAGGAAATTCCATATTGCTTAGATAATTTAAAAAGTGTATCGCCCTGTTTTGCGACTATCTTTGTTTCTGCATTAACTTGTAAAATAGAAAATGGTAAGAAAAAAAATATACTTTTAATATAAAAAAGTCTTGGATTCATCCTTATCTTTTTTGTCATCTCTACTTTGTATTAATAATCTATTATATTTATGATTGATATGGGTTAACTTATTAATTTTTTAAGTAAAGTTAAATCTAACTTATATGGAGGGTATCGAAAATTTAGATCTAGCCAAAAAGGTCTTTTAAAAATTGATTTGTAATGCGTAAAATTATCAAAACCCGCTTTGCCATGGTATTTTCCCATCCCACTTGATCCAACACCACCAAATGGAAGTTCTGGTATACCTGCTTGTAAAACAACATCATTGAAACAAACACCTCCTGAAGAGGTCATTGAAAGTATTTTTTCTTGTTCTTTCTCCTTCCCTCCAAAAAGATATAGGGCAAGTGGCTTAGGTAAAGATTTAAAATCCGAAATTGCTTCGTCTAGATTTTTAATACACAAAATAGGTAGTAAAGGTCCAAATAGCTCTTCTTTCATTAATTGGTCATTTCGATTTTCTATTTTGATAAGAGTTGGACTGATTCGTCTTTCTGACTCATTGAATTCTCCTCCATATATTATTTGACCATTACTTTTAGCTTGTGTTATGAATTCTTTAAGTCTATTAAATTGGCTTTGATTAATAATGCTCCCGAGATGCTTTGAATCTATAGGAGTATCTCCGTAAAAATTATTTATTGATGTTTTTAAATTAGAAATTAGAGAATCAAAAAGTTTGTGCTCAACAAGTAAATGATCAGGTGCAATACAAGTTTGGCCAGCGTTTAGGCTTTTGCCCCATATGATTCTTTTGGCTGTTACTTCTAGATTTGCACCATCGATTACAACTGCTGGGCTTTTACCACCAAGTTCTAGTGTTACGGAAGTTAGGTTTTTGGCAGCAGCTTCCATTACTTTTTTTCCTATATTCTCACCACCGGTAAAGAACACGTGATCAAATTTCTTAGTTAATAAATCAGCAGCAATATTTCCATCTCCCTCAAAAACTTGCGTGATATTTGGTTGAAAATATTTTTCTATAAGTTTTTTTATTAGGCCAGACACGTGAGGTGCATGCTCTGATGGCTTTAAAACGGCTGTGTTTCCAGCCGCTAAAACGCCTACAAGTGGTTGGAGCGTCAGAGAAAAAGGATAATTCCATGGACCAACAATTAGAATGCAGCCCAAAGGATCTGGTTGCACATATGCTTTTCCAGGTTTTAGAGAAACAGGAACATTGATTGGTTTCGGCTTCATCCATTTTGATAAATTTTGCTGTGCGAGTTTTATTTCTTGTTTGACAGCAATGATTTCGAAGAATGCTTCTGTAGGAGGTTTTCGTAAATCCTCGCTCAAAGCATTTAAGATTTCTTGTTCATGATTTTCTAGTAAGCTTGATAGAGCATTAAGTTGCTTGCTTCTCCATGTTTTTTGTCTTGTTTTCCCTGACAATACTAAGTCTTGCAATTTGTTCAGGTCGAAATCTTCTAATGGCATGTTTTTTTCCATTTCGTAAACTTTTAGCAAAATAAATCATCCATTGTTTTCAGGGCTTTATCAAGATAACCTCCTAAGTATTTTGACTTAATTTTTGACTTCCATGTAACCAAACATAATATGTTAATTACTATTTTGCTTATTAACCAAGCATTTACTTAAGGTAATAATCGATAATTATCCTTTTTGAATGAGAAATTAAATAAGATTGCTTTGAGTATTATCTACGAGTTACTTTTATTGAATATTAGTCATAAAATAACAATCCTTAAGTAGTAAAAGATTGATTAATCATTTGATTGTTATTTTCGTCTTCTCATTGGCTTTTGTAGGTATTGCCGAAATTATGTATTGGTTATATAAGAAAGAGTATCTAAGGGCAAAAGCTAAATATCTAAGAGAATTAATAGATCAAAAAAATGATTTATCTAGTCTAAATGAACCTTTTTATACATGCGTATATGAGAAATGGAACTCTGGAGAAATGCCTTTGTCTGAGGCTAATGCAATGTGTAGCTTAAAGTTTGAAGAGAATTAGTGATTTCTATAGTAATTTGAAAATAATTTCATAGTATAATTTATTAGTTAATATAGCTTTTTCTTAAAATTAATATTTTATGACTAATAAGTTGATTAATAGAAAATTAATTAGTTACTTAATATTAGCTTTTGCAATTTTTATTTTAAGTATTAGTTGTATTTATTTTAGTGATAATACAATAAAAGATTTTTTTTATAACATTGTAGTCAGCTTTTCTAGCAATAGATTTTTCGATCTAATATTAACATTTTTATTGTTTTTATTGAGGTCGGTTAGCATTGTCATACCAGTTTTGCCAGGAACAATATTTTCAGTGGCTGCAGGATTTCAGTTTGGCTTTGGACAGGGTTTGGTGATTATTTTTTTTGCAGATTTTATATCTTGTTCAATATCATTTTTATTGGCTAGAAAATTAGGCAGGAATTATATTCGTAACCTATTAGGTTCAAAACAAATGCGAAGAGTCGAAAGTATCAGTCAGGATTACTTAGAAAATAATTACTTCCTAATGATAGCTTTATTGATGTCAGGATTTTTTGATTTTGTTTGTTACGCAATTGGTCTAACAAAAATAACATGGAAAAGGTTTATGCCCGCTTTGATTTTTAGTATAATAATCTCTGATTCACCTTTCGTGGCAAGTGGTTTTGCTGCAAGAAAGATTAAAGATATTGGTTTAAAAAATTTCTTACAAAAAATATTAAATGGCGAACTGGATATGATATCAGGTAATTATCTTTTCTTATTTATAGCTTCTTTTCTAATAATATTTACACTGGCAATGATAAATATATATATTAATAAAAGATCAAATATTATTAAGTGATTTTTAGTTTGCAAAAAAAAAGCCCTTATTTAAAGGGCTAGGGAAAGATTGAAGTTTTCTTATTAGCTGTGATAAGACTTACCACGATAAGTAAGTTGTACATGCTGTTTTTCTACAACTGCTTTGTGCTGGTTGTATTTAAGACCTCTGTAGGTTAAAGACATTTGTCGACTCCGAAATATGCTCAAGTCCCCGTTCCTTGGCTTGAGTCAAACTGCGGCTCATCTTTTGATGAGTTGAACGTTTTTAGTAGCTGTTGCTACATAATTAAATATAAGCGTAAAATGTTCTTATTGATGTTCATCTTGTTACATTCAATCATCTGTCTTGGGTGGTGATTTTAAGGATGATTAATATTTTCGAATATTCTTGGAAAGAATATCTAATGATTATTAGTAGCAAAATGCATTTATGGGCTTAACAAATAGTGCTTGTACGAATTTTGAAATTTGTTAACAGTATCAACTGGAAGGATTAAGCGGTTTTTTTAATGCTTTGTATCTGTGACAGTTGAGAAACTTTACTCTTGCTAAGTTATAGAAGGCTTTAATAGGTATAAACTATATTCGTGAGGAGTTGGGATCCTCCGGCAGTGGAAACAAGGAAACACTTGCTTGCAGATCCTCAAAAAAGCCGCCTAGGTTATAGGCGGCTTTTTTGTGTTTGATAAAGATTAATTTATAAGAGTAAGAATCTTTTTTTACCAATATTTTAATTGGAAGTAATAAGGAATTAGATGAGGGAGTGTTCCTAAGGAAATGAAAAAGCACAGAAATCGACAGGAATAAAGCTGACAAAGCGTTGGCTCTGTAAGGGCTGAAGCTACGTGTTGCTTGCGTGATAAAAGGTCCTTATGGGCGTAGGAAGGTATCCAATCTTGCAGGCTTTGAAACCTTCCTTTTGAATCAAGACTAGTGATAAGGGCATAAAAGTTCTGATGTAATTGGTCTGGCCGAACTATTAGAAGAAATTAAACAGCAAAAATTCCTAAACCTATTCAAGGGATCATCAATTTCAAAAGCTTGTTTTTGCTACGAGAAAACTTCCTCTCGTTTTCTTGACCTCTGGCGCAATTATCTCCTCTTTTTTTTATGTCTCAAATAATAGGAATAATTTCTGATTCTTTCTTTTGCGGATTTGATTAGAAAAGGAAAAGCAGAACAACTCCTCACACAACAGTTCTGTTAAGCAGAGAAAGGCACTCAAAGTCGCAGAAGAGATAGGGTGCCTTTCTTAATGCAAGAAAATAAGCAACTTGACTCAATAGACAGAAGTAGTACACTTGTATTATTCTTATCCCATCGCAAGCTGTTAGTAGTTGAGGCATCCAGTGAGCAGGATGCTTTTGTCTCTTCCAGTCGAAGTGAATCCTCCATCGGACATCGTCTATATGAATGAACCAGTCAGAGAAGCAATACTGACTCCAGCAGGATGGTTGGTTTCGCCTACTAGAGCATTTTGTATGTTCTTTATTCGTGATCCAAAATCCGAAATGGCATTCCCGAGGGTGTACACGCAACTTTGGTATTGCCTTGAGGATGGAACTCCAACTAAATTGAAAAACACTAGAAGACTTGATTATGAATCTGCTGTAGAGACTTGGTATGAACTGCAATCCCAAGATTGGGAGCTAATGGAACATCAGATAAGCGATGCTGCATAAATTTTTAGGGAACTTTCAACTTGAATTATTGGTGTATCCTGACTGCTATTGACGGACGATTTTCAGAAAATCGAATTTATACCAAGGCAACCGCATTAAAAAAGACACCATTAGGTGTCTTTTTTAATGCGGTTGAATCTCTTTGATGTCCCTCCGACGATGCCCTCGTCGGGACTTGAACCCGAGACCTCTCCCTTACCAAGGGAGTGCTCTACCGCTGAGCTACAAGGGCTTGTGGAAAGGTGGGCCTTTTGAGATCACCTCAACGTCCTTGCAAGTCAGTGAATTACTTGATGCCTACGCAATGTAGACCATTAACAAGAGAAGGCCAAATCTTTTTTAGGGAGTGCTGGGATCTGTCTTTATTCCACGTTTAAGAGGGTGTGATCCATTAAAAAGATATGTTACCGTTGATACAAATAGATTGAATTTCTTCGTTTTGGCCGTATCGCAAAAGGCTTCCAAAAAGGATTATTCGAAAGTTACGATCAACCTTCCCAACAACTTGATTGACTTTGTCGATGAACTCAAAATTGAATGGGGATTGAAGAGTCGAGAAAGTGTTTTTACACGACTCCTTGAAACGATTTCCGAAAACGACTAAGACAAAATATAGATTTAAAAACTGTTGTTAGATCACTTTTCGGCGGCTTTAGTCCCTGAGTGGTGCCCGTTGATTCCAATCAGGGTTCTATAAGAGAGAACAGTGATAAGCAGTTTTTGTTAGATGGGATTTAGGAAGGATGTTTTCTTTGGGTCGAGCTGGACATTAAACGCAGCAGACATAGTCCATAAAAAGGCGTATACCAATATTCCGAGATAGTAACGGATTCATGCTGCCAGTCATGGGTACTGGTGATCGAAGTAAACGAGATACTGTCTCTTAGACAGGTCAAAGACTTTGCTTCCTTTCAGGGTTGGGGACTCCCTATTTTCTTTTGCGTATCCGAGCTTGGTGAAGCCTGCATGGCAGCATCTCTTAGATAAATCAAAAGCACTTAAAACAGGAATGTTTAGGGGGACTTTTTTACCTTTCTTATTCCAAACCGGCTGGTGAATACTAAGATTTAGAGGAGGAGTAATTTAGGAAGAATAGAATAGATATTAATGGATTAATTAGAAACTTAATTATTACTAGAAAGTAAATAATTGGTTGGTTAGAGTAAGAATTTTTTTCAATATATTCTACTAACAATTGATATGCTTAAACAGGATCAATATTCAGATTTAAAGCTAGTTTATTTGCTAATTCTTTGGTTCTTATAGGTATGTCATGCCAAGTATATCCCATAGAAACTTTTGCTTACCCCACTCTTCCCCATTCAGATTCAGGCTCACCTCTTTGAATTATTTTTTGAAGAGTATTATGATTTATACCTAGACAAGCAGATAAGTATTTTGTTGATTGATTAAATTTTTTAATCTTTCCATATGAATTTGAAAGACTTCATTTCCGTGAATGGCATTAAACTGAGATCAATTGCGATTAATAGAAGACTATTTCAGCGGAAAGTCTTAGGTAGATGGGAATAGGGTAAGTTAATTATTTCAAATATTAATTGCAATGGTAGAAATTGAAAGTATATTATTTATTAATATCTTTAAAAAGATCAATCACCAATACATAAAGAAAATTGTAATTATGCATAAAATTTTTCTTGCATCATTAATACTTTTATTACCTCTACCTGTACTTAGTGAGACTAATGAAGAGATTGATAAGACATGTTTATCTTCTCTTGATGACCCAACCTGCGTCAGTCCCAAGAAATCACAAATGAAGATTCAACCTTTAGCCAAAGAAGATAAAAAATATACCATCTCTGCACAAACTGAATTCAATTCATTAGGTCAATATGGAATTATTGATTATGCATCAGCTGTATATTGGTGCAGAAAAAAAATCTCTGATAATTATTATGACTATGAACTTCAAATAGAGAGAATTAGTTCAGATCCAGCTGATTTTTGTCGTACGTATTTTATTCCTTCAATCCAGTCAAAAAGTAGAAGAATTTGCGTGGAATGTGACCTTGATCCAAATCTTATCCTTGCAAATTTAGTTGAAGCAATAAAACAACCACGCAATCGTTATGGTTCTGATCTAGATATTCCAGAAGAGGTCTATTCAGAAGGAAATCTCACCCCAAATACTTACATTTCTGAAAATAGTAAAAGTCTCTCAGATCAACCTGAAGAAAATAGTAAAAGTCTCTCAGATCAACCTGAAGAAAATAGTAAAAGTCTCTCAGATCAACCTGAAGAAAATAGTAAAAGTCTCTCAGATCAACATGAAGAAAATAGTAAAAGTCTCTCAGATCAACCTGAAGAAAATAGTAAAAGTCTCTCAGATCAACCTGAAGAAAATAGTAGTAAAAGCTTCTCAGTTCAACCTGAAGAAAATAGTAAAGGTTCTTACTTCACGAGCAGTATTGGTGGTAGTAAAATAGGAGATATTGATGTTCAGGGAGTAAATTCTGTTATTGAATTTGAGGCTGGTCTGGGTCTAGATATTGGGATCGGATATGATTTTGGTCGTACTCGTCTTGAAGCCTCTTGGGTGAGAGGCCAGTCAGATAAAGTGTCGTGGCTTGGATATTCGATTGAATCAGACTCGCGAATCGACTCAGTGTTGGCTTCTTATTATTATGACTTCCAAGATGATAAGAAGTGGAGTCCATTTATTGGTGCATCTATTGGATCAACAAATGTTGACATTGATGGTGTTGAAGACAATGGCTTTACATATGGAATTGGATACGGGTTGAGTTACAAAACTTCTGAGGTTATGGACGTATTCGTTAAAGGGCAAACAATGGTTATCCCAGAGCTTGATTTTGGAACAATTTCTATTGAAAATGGTAATTATACTAATGGAACCATTGGTATACGCTATAGATTTTAAGTTTAATAGAAGGAGTAGATAGCTTTATTTTTTGTTTTCCCAGCCGAACATGTCAGCCAATTGTCTGTTAAAGCAAAGTATCCAATTGCCCCAAGAAATAACCCAAAAGCAATCAGATAGTTGTAGAAAAAAGGAGAAAACTCAGTCATCGTTTTCCTTCTTCCGAATGAGTGCTTGCCAGCCACTCCTGCTTCTTCTAATGGTCTAAAAACAGAAAAAGTGGACCCACAAATGGACGTCCACTTTAAAAGATTTGCGATCCTAGTGCCTTAGATCGCTTGCCCTGCCTTGGGTTCCGACGATGCCCTCGTCGGGACTTGAACCCGAGACCTCTCCCTTACCAAGGGAGTGCTCTACCGCTGAGCTACAAGGGCTTGTGGAAAGGTGGGCCGGGTTGGATTTGAACCAACGTAGGCGTAGCCAGCGGATTTACAGTCCGCCCCCATTAACCACTCGGGCACCGACCCGATCCACTAAATGAGATTACCAGTAAAAGGTGCCACTTTTCTCGAATTTGTTGCTCCTTTGTGGTTGGAGTAGATACGATCATAAAAGATTTTCAATTTGAAAGGTATATGAATCTTTTATTAATTAATGGACCGAATTTGAATCTTGTTGGTAAAAGGGAGCCATCAATATATGGCTCACAAACCTTAGATGACATTCAAGATGAATTATTGAATTTGGCTAATGAACTTGATGTAAGGCTCCAATTCTTTCAAAGTAATTCAGAAAGTGAAATGATTAATTGCATTCACAAAAGTGATGGATCAATTGACGGAATATTAATTAATGCAGGTGCTTATACACATACTTCTATCGCTCTTAGAGATGCATTGTTAGGAGTCGCTATTCCTTTTGTGGAAGTACATCTAAGCAATATTTACTCCAGGGAAAAATTTCGTCACAAATCATTCCTTTCAGATAAAGCATTGGGTTTGGTTTCTGGCTTTGGTCCAATTAGTTATCAACTTGCTTTGCAAGGAATAGTTTCTTATCTAAAGCGAGTCTGAAAATTCTATGGATAATTCACGCTCTAAAGTTGTAGTGCAACCAAAGATTCGCTGGCTAATAAGTAAAACTAGTGAAGATTGGATCAATCTCGCAATTTCTAATCCAATGGAAATACTTTTAGATCATGCACATTGCGAACGAAAAGCTGCTGGGGTAGCGTTACAGCTTATGTTTCGTTATGTCAGTGACCAAGGCCTTTCAGAAATTCTAAGTCCATTGGCGCGAGAAGAACTAGAACATTATGAGAGAGTTTTGTTGATTTTAAATGCACGTGGAAGAACGCTTCAAAAATTAGCCTCACCTCCTTATTGTTCTATTTTGGCAAAAAATATTTGTAAAGATGAACCAATACGCATGTTGGATAGCTTTTTAGTTGCCGGACTTATTGAGGCAAGGAGTCATGAAAGAATGACATTATTGTCTATGCATTCTCCTGATCTTGAGCTTCGTAATTTATATGCTGATTTATCAAAAAGTGAAGCTAGGCATTTTGGAGTTTATTGGAAGTTGGCAGATGAACGTTTTGATAGGAATATTCTTACTTCTAGATTGGATGCATTAGCTAGGGTTGAGTCTGATGCTTTAGTAGAATTGCATCAGGAGCCGAGAATGCATAGTTAATTAACTCTTTTGTGTAGACAGAAGTTACTAACTTAAATGAAAATCCTTACTATCACTGGTGTAGGACCAGGAGACCCCTCTTTATTAACCTTGGCAGCAGTTAATGTTATTCAAGAGTCAACAGTTATTTCTTATCCTGTCTCTATTAGGGGTGGTGAGAGCCTTGCTGAAAAGATTGCGTCAAAATGGATTTCTAAAGATAAAAAAAAATTGCCATTACTTTTCCCTATGGTTGACGATCAGAAAACTTTGAAGAATGCATGGCGAGTTGCCGGGCATGAACTAATGAAAATGGTAGATAAAGGTGAAAGAGTAGTTTTTCTCGCACAAGGGGACATCTCACTTTTTTCGACAGGTTCATATCTTTCAAAGGAATTAGAAAAATATCATTCAGAGTGTGTTGTTAAATTAATTCCAGGTGTTACATCTTTTTCTGCCGCCGCCGCTAAGAGTAAATTGCCACTTGCTTTCCAAGAAGAGCAATTGCTGATATTACCCGTGCCAGACTCCCCTGATCAACTTAAGGTCGTTTTGTCTGAAGCAAAATTAATTAAAAGAGTAGTCGTTTTGCTTAAACTTGGGAAGAAGTGGACATGGGTCAAACCTTTGCTTAAAGAGCTTGATCTGTTGGAAAGCTCAATATTCGCAGAATGGGTAGGGTTTCCTGAACAACAAATTGTGAGAGCATCAAATTTATCCTCGGATAGTAAGCCATATTTTTCTTTGCTATTGATCCGACAAAGTTGGCCTTCGACAATGCCTTAAACTTTTTAGTTTAATTTAAGAAGTGCTTCTTCCAGTAATTTTATTGCATCATTTGGAGTATCTGCTCTTACTAATTTATGTCTAAGTGCAGAGGAGCCTTGAAAACCTCTGCAAGTCCAATTCAAATGTTTTCTAGCAATGAAAAGTCCATGATTCCCTTTCTTTGAAATAAGTAACTTTAGGTGTTCTAAAGACAAACTAATTTTCATTTTTGCATCAGGTGTTCTAAAAGTTTTTTGATTGTTAATCTCTTCATCAATTTGACCAACCAACCATGGGGCACCCATACTTGCTCTTCCTATCATCACTCCATCAGCATTTGTAATTTCAAGACATTTAATTGCATCTTTAGTGTTTTTTATATCACCATTAGCGATGACAGGAATATCTAATGACTTTTTGATTTTTGCAATAGCCTCCCAATTTGAACTTCCTGAAAAGCCCTGTTTTCTTGTTCGTCCATGAACAGTTATTAATTGTGCACCAGCCTCCTGCAGTCCTAACGCAAAAGATATCGGATCACTGTTGGTTTCACACCACCCCAACCTTATTTTTACGGTTAAGGGGATTGATATTGCTTTGGAAACTTTTTTGACAATTGTTTGAGCAAGTTCTGGATCTTTTAAAAGAGCACTTCCCCCTCCTTTTTTGGCGATTTTTCTTACTGGGCAACCCATATTGATATCTACAAGGAATGCACCTGATGATTCGGCTTTGATTGCAGCATCAATCATTGATGATGGTCGATGATCAAAAAGTTGAACACCAATTGGTCCGCTCTCTTCTGAAAGTTCATTTACTTTCTCTTCCCCATGACCTAATTCAAGACTTTTAGCATTCACCATTTCTGTAAAAAGCAAAGCTTTTGGAGACCATCGACGAACAAAATTTCTAAATATTTGATCGCTTACACCTGCAAGTGGAGACTGGAGAATTGTGCACTCCAAAGACCTAGAAGTCCCATTGCCTGATAAGAAGATGGGATGTAAAACTTTCATTATTAAAGTGATTTAAGATTGATATCAGTCATTACAGAAAAATAAAGTTTTATTAGTATTGCCTGCTTCAGAAAACAAGCAAACAATATTGAATGATGCTTTTAAAGAAACTGGTACCTGCATCAAAGTTATTACCATTAGAAGAATTGCTATGAATGATGGCTTGCAATTTAATGAATCCTTTTTTTTTGAGGTTAATCTTTTGAGGGCGGTTTGATTCTTAAATCTCATGTTGGATTCCAACTCTTAGCTCATACTTGTAGTATGAAGAAGGAATCACAATTTTGACCTATAAAAGGTAAATAATCTTATGAAAGGTATAGAAATTTGGCACTACCAATAGTTGCAATAATTGGGCGTCCAAATGTTGGAAAATCGACATTGGTAAATCGCTTATGTCAAAGTAGACAAGCTATTGTTCATGATGAACCAGGGGTAACTAGAGATCGAACTTATCAAGATGGATTTTGGAGGGATCGAGATTTTAAGGTTGTAGATACTGGTGGATTGGTTTTTGATGACGATAGTGAGTTTCTTCCTGAAATCAGAGAACAAGCTAATCTTGCTCTTGAAGAAGCTGTAGTTGCACTAGTAATTGTTGATGGTCAGCAGGGAGTTACTGCCGCTGATGAATCAATCGCTGAATTTTTAAGGTCTCATTCTTGTAAAACAATAGTGGTAGTTAATAAATGTGAATCTCCTGAGCAGGGTTTGGCAATGGCAGCGGATTTTTGGAAGCTTGGTCTTGGTGAGCCGTATCCAATCTCTGCTATCCATGGAGTGGGGACCGGTGACCTGCTGGATTATGTAGTCACTTTGTTTCCATCTAAAGATTTAGATGAAATTACTGATGCTCCAGTGCAATTGGCAATTATCGGGAGACCAAATGTTGGGAAGTCTAGTCTTCTTAATTCTATTTGTGGAGAGACTAGGGCAATTGTTAGTTCTATCAGAGGGACGACTCGAGATACGATTGATACTCGAATCACTCATCAGGGAAAGCAATGGAAACTAGTTGATACTGCGGGGATACGTAGACGTAGAAGTGTTAATTATGGACCTGAATTCTTCGGTATCAATCGCAGTTTTAAGGCAATAGAGAGAAGTGATGTCTGTGTATTGGTTATAGATGCTTTGGACGGTGTTACAGAACAAGATCAAAGGCTTGCAGGCAGAATTGAGCAGGAAGGAAGGGCCTGTTTAATTGTGATCAATAAATGGGATGCCGTTGAAAAAGATAGTCATACAATGTCTGCAATGGAAAAAGATATTCGCTCAAAACTATATTTTCTTGATTGGGCCGAAATGATTTTCACCTCAGCGCTAACAGGACAAAGAGTAGAAGGTATTTTTGCATTAGCTACGTTGGCAGTTGATCAGAACCGACGAAGGGTTAGCACCTCAGTTGTAAATGAAGTACTTAATGAGGCATTGAAATGGAGAAGCCCTCCTACGACTAGAGGTGGAAAGCAAGGGCGTCTCTATTATGGTACTCAAGTAGCTATTAACCCTCCAAGCTTTACTCTTTTTGTAAATGAACCTAAATTGTTTGGGGAAACTTATCGAAGATATATTGAGAGACAAATTAGAGAGGGTTTGGGCTTTGAGGGGACTCCTATTAAATTGTTTTGGCGAGGTAAGCAGCAACGTGATGTTGAAAAAGAGTTAGCACGCCAGCAGAAAGGGGCCTGAATTAGTAATTATATATGGATTGGCTAAAAAAAATCCCAATTGGTCAATATGTCTCTGGCAAATCTAGCTGGCTTCGTGTTATGGATCCTCGAATTAAATTCTCTTGGATTCTTTTATTTTTGCTAACGCCTATTTTGGCTAATTCCATTTGGAGGATTTCTATAGTTTGCGTTCTTTTGTTGACTACATTTTTTAGTTTGTTACCTCTACGTATTTGGTGGAGATCGCTAGTATTTTTGTTGACCCTCTGTTTGTTTATTGGCTTTTTATCCATTGTTTTGCCTGCAAGTGAAACGTCAAATGCGTTGACTATAAGAGCACCGAATGAGATCCCTGGAGCAACTGTTTTGACTCGATCATGGGAGATTTTTAGGCTAGGTCCATTTGACTTCGGAGGCATTTCATTAGGACCCTTGATAATCGATCGTCGCTCTGCTGAATTAGGTGTTAAAACTTCTACTTTAATTTTTACCGTTATTCATAGTGTGAATTTGATGTTAATTACAACTCCACCCGAAGATCTTGTATGGGCAATAAGGTGGTTTTCTGCGCCTCTAAAGTTTGTGGGAGTTCCTTTGGAAAAATTGTCATTTCAACTCCTTTTGGCATTAAGATTTTTACCTTTAGTTCAAGAAGAACTCCAAAATCTCTTTCGATCACTTGGCGTAAGGGCAATAGATTTTAGGAAACTAGGACTTAAAAATATATTAGGTTTATTTATTTCTTTAGGTGAAAGACTTTTGTTAAATATTTTGCTGAGGGCAGAACAGGGCGCTGATTCTTTAATGTTAAGAGAAGGTCTTTGGTTATCAACGAAGGACCTTAGACCTAGAATTATCGTTAATCCTTTCTATATTTTAGTTAATTTAGGTTCGAGTTTTTTGTTTTTAATAGCTATTATCATTCGTTTTAAGTATGGTACATCTTAATTAAAAAATTATGATTTGAACGCTGAACGTTATCTAAATCATCCGACTTTTGGAATGTTATATCAAGTTTCACCAGCAAGTAATGGCAGGGAAGTATATGCAACCTTATATGCACAGAAAATTTTCTTTTTAGTTACTTTGCAACCAAGAGGAGCAGCTTTTGAAGTTATTCCATATATGGACGCTAGGCATTATGCCGAAATGCATTTGTCTAAATGTAGGAGAGAGAAAGCTTCAGATATTGACGTTTGGCAGGAACTATTTAAGCAAACTTTTATTTGATTATGCTTTGACTTGCTTTGATGAATTAAAAAAAATCAAAGATTCATTGCCTTTAGGGGCTAGTTTGCTAGCTGTCAGTAAGGGGCAACATCCTAGATCTATACGCAAACTGTCAGAGTATGGTCAGTTGGATTTTGGAGAAAGTCGTTTACAGGAAGCTCTCCCAAAAAAAAATGAACTTAAAGATTTAAATCAGCTTCGATGGCATTTCGTGGGTAAGTTGCAGAAAAATAAGGTTCGAGGAGTTGTTAAAGAATTTGATTTTATTCATTCGGTAGATTCTTTGCGGTTGATGGAGCGCATTTCTAGGATTTCACAAGAAGAACAAAAAACTCCAAAAATATTTTTACAAGTAAAACTTAGAGATGATCCTCAAAAGGGTGGCTTTTTAAAACAAGATCTTTTAAAAAGTTGGCCTAATATTCTTTCTTTAAAGAATATTCATCTAATTGGTCTAATGACAATTCCGCCAATAGCTCTAAATTTGTCTCAAAGAAAAGATTTGTTTTGTGAGTGCAGGAGTCTTGCTGATCATTTGGAATTAAAGCATTGCTCAATGGGAATGAGTAATGATTGGGAAGAGGCCTTAGAAGGGGGAGCTACATGGATACGTTTAGGTTCTCTTTTATTTGGTCAACGAAAGCTTTAGCTGAATAGTCAAAGATATGAAAAAAACAATAAAAAAGCTTGCCCCATAAGATAAGGAACGTTATTTAAGTATATGGTTCATTCTTCATTTTTTGAAGATGTACCTTTTGTTGGCTTATCCAACTCTTTAACAAATCATCCCGAGAGGATTAACAGGTGTCGCTTATTTCCCGTCTTCGTGCTGTCGTCGCTGGTGATGACTTTTTAGATAGTGATTTTGATGAGCTCGATTACGAAACAAGTGAGGACTTTGCAAATTTTAATAGAGCTAATAAAGGGGGAAGTGGAGCAATGTCAACAATATCTGAGCCCAATCCTTTTGATGGTCGTGGTGGTTTTAATTCTTCAAATGTTATTGGCATGCCTGGCATATCAACTAATGATTCTGAAGTGAGTTTAATGGAACCACGTAGTTTTGATGAAATGCCAAGGGTGATCCAGGCTTTACGTGAGCGTAAAACAGTTATTTTAAATCTTACAATGATGGAACCTGATCAGGCTCAAAGAGCTGTTGATTTTGTCGCAGGTGGTACGTTTGCTATCGATGGACATCAAGAAAGAGTTGGAGAGAGTATTTTCCTTTTCGCTCCTTCTTGCGTAACTGTAACTAATTCATTTCAAGAGGAAGCTTCTCCTTCAAATATGACTAATAAAGGAACAGATTTAATTTATAAGGAGTCTTCTCCTGCCCCAGAGCCTGCTTGGGGTGAGACTGCAGCTACGGCTCTGTAAAAGATACATAGATTGGAAACTTCAATTGGAATAATTGGTTTTGGTCGTATGGCTAAAGCTATTATTTCACCTCTTCTTGAAAGAGGTGTATACAAATCTGAGAATGTTTTTGGAATTGTTGGTAGCAGCTCAAGTATTCCTTGTGCCTTGAGAGACCTTCCAAAAGGAGTAAAAGTAGTCTCCTGTGAAGATACTTTGTCTAAGGAGGTTTGGAGAGCTCCTTTGAAATTATTAGCTGTAAAACCTCAACAATTTGGCAAAATCAGAGAATCCAACTCGTCATTCCAATCGACTGATAAATTACCTAAACCATTATTGATTTCAGTATTAGCTGGAATTACATTAAAAAATCTTCAGAATTCTTTCCCTGGACATACATGTGTAAGAGCTGTCCCAAACACTCCTTCTCTTGTAGGAGAGGGACTTACTGGGTTGGCCTGGGGAGAGGGTACAACCTCGGCTCAAAAGATTGTAGTTAGAAAAATTTTTGAACCTATAAGTGAAATTTTTGATTTACCTGAGAGACAGCTTGATTCCTTTTTAGCGTTAACTTCATCAGGCCCTGCGTATATAGCTTTAGTACTTGAGGCAATGGCTGATGGGGCTGTTGCTGCTGGATTGCCCCGCAATTTATCCAACCAATTAGCTCATAAAACCCTTTCAGGTACTGCATCGCTATTAAGAAAGAAGAGTTTACATCCTGCTGAACTTAAAGATATGGTTGCCTCTCCTGGAGGGACGACAATCAGTGCTCTTCGACATCTTGAACTTGCGGGTTTGCGATCCGCTTTAATTGAAGCAGTTGTCTTGGCAGCTCAGAAGAGTCGTCAATTAGCTGAAGAGGTTTCAAATTAGATGGACTGAGAATATTTGTATATAGATTTTCAAGTGAGTCAATATTTTGTTCAAGCGTATATTTTTCTTCTACTCTTAAACGTGCACGTCTACCAAGTTCATATGTAAGCACGGGTTGATCGCACAAAACAGGTAAAAGGGTTCTTAATTGAGACGCTACCCCCTCCGTGTTTAATATAATTCCAGCACCATTTTCTAAAACTTCTCCATCTGCTCCTGCATCTGTCGCAATACATGCTGTACTTGTTGCCATTGCTTCGAGTAAGGCTATAGATAATCCTTCTACAAGGCTTGGGAGTAGGAAAACCTCAGCAATTTGGAGAAGAGCGATCCTTTTGTCTTCATCAGGTTCGTATCCCCACCAAATTACATTTTCTTCTTTATTAAAAATTGAATTGTTTTCAAGGGTAGGCCTGAGTGGACCATCCCCTACTATCACTAGTCGACATCCTCTTGGTTGGACAAATCTCCATGCACGAAGCAAAGCCTCAACATTTTTTTCAGAAGCTATTCTGCCCATATAGATAAAAATTCTTTCGGGACCAAGTTTTTTTCTTATTTCATTTTGAAGGTTGTTTAATGAATTACTTGGATTATGGGGCTTCCATTTTTTTATATCAATTCCATTAGGTATCACTTCGAGTCTATTTTCTTTAACTCCTAGTTTTGCGAGCACTTCTGCTTGCATATCAGAAAAAACAATAACTTTGTCATATTTTGCTAGAGATGGCGCATATAGTTGGTAGGTAAGTTGCTGCGTATTGGCTGTAAGATTTCTAAGTTTTGAATCGAAAGCTGGGTGAAAAGTTGCGATCAAAGGTAAATCAAGTTGATGGCAAAGTTCAGGCAGTCGAAAATCCAATGGCGAAAGAGTAAGACTTGCATGGACTAAATCAGGTTTAAGTCTTGAGAGAGATTCTCTAAGTTCCCTTTGAGCATTTAAAGAAGGGATTGTATAAACCTGCGATTTAATTAAATAAGGAAGGCTGACATCAGGATCATTTGCGAGTAGAGAAGTTTTATTATTCCCTTCTCTAAGAGGATTATCAAAGTGAATAAAACTTGTTTGATAACCTCTTTCCCTAAGCTCTTCAGTCGTGCTAAGCCCATAACAGACATTTCCGCAAAAAGGTGTTTTTTTGCCTAGCCAGGCGATATGGGTCAATCTCAAAAAAACCGGTATTTCAAACTAGCAGCTACCCCATATTTCTTCTCAAACTATTGTTGATAGTTAAATAATTTATAAATAAGATTTTCTAATAAAAATTCAAATATAAGGTTCTACTTGATATTTAGATCATTACTAATTATTACTTCTCTCATCATTTGAAGAGATCTAATTTTTTTTTGTAAATGAGTTTCAATCCAGGTTTCAACAATGCTAAGTAGTTTTAACCAGACATTTTTAGGACCTAATAATTTCCCATTACTGTGAAAAGGTAATTTTTCAAGTAATAGTCTCTGAAGTAAAGCAAGTTCAGATGGATTCAGTTCTGCGCTTGCATTAGGAATTGTTCCAATAGCAAAACCTTCTTCAGGTATAAAGCTGCACTTCCAGCTCCATTCTCCAATAGGTGGTATCAGCCTGGAACCAGAATGACAACAGTTTTGAAGTGGTAAGCAATATCCCCCTAGAGCCAATAAATGAACACTCGATTGAACGCTTATTGCTAAAGCTTCTAATGAATCAAATTCTGTTTTATGTAAGTCATTTAGTCTATTTAAATGGATTAAAACCAATTTAAGTAAATCTTTTTGAGGATCTTCATTGCCAACCATAACCATAATTAGCTCTGAAATCGCTTGGGCTGCTGAAAGTGTTTCGATGTTTCTTCCTAGATCCCCATAACTCTTAAGAATCTTTATTTGTGTAACTCGCCTAAGATTTTTCTTCCCGACTATATGTAAGTCTAAAAAATTAAAAGGTGATGTCGCTCCAAGCCTGCTTTTGGGTTTTCTTGCTCCTGGTATAGCAAAACGAGATATTCCATTTTCTTCACTAAGTATGGTTAATAGCCTGTCATTCTCGCCGAGAGGTCCAACTTTTAAAGACAGTCCTTTCATTCTTTGATTTAAACTCATTATTCCTTTTTCTTTTGTTCTTGGGTAATTTCAAAACCAAAACTTGTCCCAATAAATGTTGAGCCTGCTTCAATAATTTCTATTGCTTGATCAAAAGTTTTAATACCTCCTACAGTTTTAATTGAGCAGCGATTTTTAACAATTTTAGAGACATGGTTAGTTTGATCCTTTGATGCAGATGGCCCAAAACCATTGCCTATTTGAATTCCAATTGCGCCCGCATCAATTAATGCATCAATTGCCAAGGAAAGTCTTGAGAAGTTTGAGAGGGTATTTGCATCAATAATTACTCTTACTGGAATACCAAGTTCACTTATTTGATTTATTTCCTCAGCAAATAGTTCTATTTTTCCTTCTTTTAATGCAAAATAATTTGGAACTAGATCTAACTCTTCTGCTCCTTTATCTAATGCATATTCGGCTTCTTTTCGTTTGATAGAAGTTGGGATAAACCCAAAAGGGAAGGCGATAACTGAGATTAATTTTGTAGTACTTTTGCTTCCTAACCTTTCACGTGCAATTGGTAGATTGGACAGACTAGTGCATAAACCTGCAAAGCCATTTTGCTTGGATGCATCACAAATCTGAACAATCATTTCTTTATCAAAATGAGGATTTAGGACTGCTTGATAAATCACATTAGAAATATTGACATGAGCTTCTTCCACGCTGTTTTTACTCATTTGACTAGTAGGATTTAAATTTTTTCTTGGATTACGCCATATCCTCCGTGAGTTCTCTTATAGATAACTCGCAAAGCGGATCCTTCTTCCTCTCTAAATAAATAGAAGTCATGATCAATCAGGTCTAATTGGACTCTTGCTTGCTCAATAGTCATAGGAGTCATCTCGAAATATTTGCGTCTGACTCCTGGGCTAGGTAGATGTGGTTCTTTACCTTCAGTGAGTGAATGATCTGAGGAAGAGAAATTTTGAGTTTCTTCGTTTTGGACTGATTTCGTTGACTGACTATTATGAACATTATGACTGTTATGTCGCTCTTTGTACTTACGTAATTGTCGTGCAAGTTTATTTGCTACTAAGTCGATGCTTGCATAAAGATTTTCACTTCTTTCTTGGGCTCTTATTACTGTTCCGTTTGCAAAGACAGTCACCTCAGCTGTCTGTTGTGGCACGCGAGGATTTCGAGCGACTGAGAGGTGGACATCAGCTTCTTGCACCATTTCTTGGAAATTGTGAGTTGCTTTATCAATTTTTGTTTTGGTGTAATCACGAAGTGATGGAGTTAATTCAAGATTGCGTCCATGGATAAGAAGCTTCATTCTGTTTCGCCTGAGTCAGGGCCTAATAGCAACTTAGATCTAACCCCTCAACTTGCACAATCTTCTTCCGCTTTTCTTTTTGAACCTAAAAATATTGTGCCATTTGAGACTGCCTTAGGTTGGCAGAAGAATTTTCAAAAAAATCTTATTGAGGAACCGTTCTCACCCCAAGCAGTATGGCTTCTTGAACATTTTTCTTGTTTCACAATGGGTAGAGGTAGCGATAAAAAAAATTTGTTGTTCGAAGAAAATAATTCTCCTTTGCCAGTTTTTAGTATTGAAAGAGGAGGTGAAGTTACGCATCACATGCCTGGGCAGATCGTTGGATACCTGGTTTTAAATTTAAGTCTTCACAAAAAAGACTTATCTTGGTATTTGAGAGAATTGGAGCAAGTGCTGATTGATGTTCTTGACTTGTTGGGAATAGAGGGGAAGAGGGTAGATGGCTTAACAGGAGTTTGGTGTGAAGATAAAAAGGTTGGTTCCATAGGAATTGGTTGCAAGAGATGGGTGACTCAGCATGGGTTTTCACTAAATGTAGATTGTGATCTAATTGGTTTCGAAAAGATAATTCCTTGTGGACTAGATAAAGTGAAAGTAGGGAAATTGAGTGATTGGATACCTGGCATCAAAGTCTGTGACGTTACGCCTCTTTTAAGGGAATCTGTTAAAAGACGTTTTAAATTGAACTGGGAAAAATAAATCAATCTCTTTAAATATCACTAAAAAATAACAAATTATTTTTTGGCTATGACAAAAACTAACTCACAAAAAAATATATTTTCTTCTGAGGATGCTTTGGCTTTTTGGATCCCTAATAGGAAAGAGGAACAAGCAATTAATAGAAGATCTCATCTTAATAAGATCACTCAAGTTGACGAGATTTGGGAACTATTAAAAGTTCAGTTAGGGGAGGTATTGGCGGTTGATTCACCACATACTTTCCACCCAGAAAGCTTTACGTATGAAGAACTTGCAGAAAATATTTCTATGGCAGCATCTGCTTTTTCTCATGTCGGAGTAGAACCTGATGAGGTGGTCGCTCTTTTTGCCGAAAATAGTCCTAGATGGCTCATCGCCGATCAAGGTCTTATGCGAATAGGTGCAACAGACTCTGTTAGAGGCGCAACTGCTCCACCAAGTGAACTTAGATATATTCTTGAAGACTCAAATGCGGTTGGATTGATTGTTCAAAACTCCGATGTATGGGAAAGACTTTCGCTTAATGATGATCAAATCAATAGTTTGAAATTTGTTCTTCAACTTGAGGGTAAAGCTTGTGAAGGCGTTTTCGAATGGGAGAGTTTTTTGAAGAAAGGATTGAATATAGAAAATGTAAGTAAACAGGAGAAAATAATTGATAGGCAACCAAAAAGAATAGCAACAATTTTATATACTTCTGGAACGACTGGTAAACCTAAAGGAGTTCCACTAACACATTATAATTTATTACATCAAATTAGGTCTCTTGCTTGCGTAGCGAACCCTTCTCCAGGTGCGCCTGTATTAAGTGTCTTACCAATTTGGCATTCATATGAACGTAGTGCAGAATATTATTTTTTTTCTTGTGGTTGTACTCAAACATATACATCAATTAGGCATCTTAAGGAAGATTTGCCAAGGGTTAAGCCAATAGTAATGGCAACAGTTCCAAGACTTTGGGAGTCAATAAAGTTAGGGTTTGAGGATGCTGTTGATAAAATGCCGAGACTGAGAAAGACCTTGATAAAAAGTGCAATTTCTAATAGTAAGGCATATAAATTGGCTCGAAGAAAACTTTATTCTTTAACTATTGAGAGTGTTTCTAGTTTTGAACAAACTATCTCTTTCATAGAGATTCTTATGCGGTACCCAATTCATAGAATTTCTTCTATTTACTTATGGCCAAAAATCCTTACCAAGATTTGTGGAGGAAGATTGAGATTCCCAATTAGTGGTGGAGGTGCAATTGCTCCGCATATTGATTCTTTCTTTGAAGCTTTAGGTGTTGAATTATTAGTTGGTTATGGCTTAACAGAAACTAGTCCAGTCCTCACATGTAGAAGGCCTTGGAGGAATATACGTGGAGGAGCAGGTCAACCTTTACCAGAGACTGAGATAAAAATAGTAGATCCTGAAACATTCCAAATAAAAAAATTGCGTCAAAAAGGTTTGGTTCTTGCGCGTGGTCCTCAAATAATGTCTGGTTATTTAGGGAAACGATCTGAATCGAAGAAGGTTTTAGATGCTACCGGCTGGTTTAATACTGGAGATTTAGGGATGTTGCTTTCTGATGGATCCTTAATCCTGACTGGAAGAGCAAAAGATACGATTGTGCTAAGTAGTGGAGAAAATATTGAGCCTGGACCTTTGGAGGAATGTTTGATTGCTAGTCCATTGATTGAGCAGGCTTTGCTATTGGGGCAAGATCAAAAATATCTTGCTGCTTTGATTGTTCCAAGAATTGATCACGTAAAAGAATGGCTTACAGAAAGGGGTGTGAATTCAAAAGTTGTTCTTGGAATATCTCCTGAAAATTATGAATTAAGACAATCTCTAAAATTGGAAATGAATCAAGCACTGGCAAATCGTCTCGGATCTAGAAGAGAAGAGAGATTATTTTCAATTGCCTTGGTAGAGCCATTTACAATAGAAAATGGCTTGTTAACGCAAACTCTTAAGCAAAAACGTGAAAAAATTATCCAACGTGATTTGAAACTTATAAATGAAATATATGGTTTGTAATTTGTTTGTTTGGCCAATTAAATTGACCAATACTATCTTTTGCTGAGACTCTATTGGTCGAATCATGATTGATTGATCAGGTGGACTCAATTTCTATAAAACGTTCAATAACTGTCAGAGCAGTTGTAACACCTTCATGGAAAGAGGAGGCTGAGCGTGAATTAAGTAATGCAATATCAGCAATAGATCAGCAACTTGGTGAATTAGAAAAAGAAGGACAACAAATTGTTGATGGTATTAGACGTCAGAGCTCTAATCCCCTTGATCCAAGAGTTCAAGAGCAAGTCGCTCAAGTTCAGAACCAAGTTGCTTCAAAGAGATCAGAATTTGAAGAACAAAAAAGAAATCTTCTGTTACAGCAATCTCAAGTTCGTGAGTTGGAGATGGAACAAATCGTCGAGCAAGGACAAATTGACAGCTTTTGTGATTTAAAAGTGGGTGATAACTTAGTCAGTAAAATGGGTGTGAGTATTTTGGTCAGAGATGGCGTAGTAGAGGCAATTGATCAAGATTGAAATTTGGTCGAACTACAATTAATCCAAAAATAATTTTTGATATTTAAGAAGAAATCCACATAAAAAAAACTATCGTTGTAAGGACACTCATGTAGAACTAACATTGGTATGTATTGATACTTGCAAAGCTTCTAGATAGAAATTTTGAAGCCTTGCCACAAACTCTCCATAAAGGAAATAGGAACAAATTATGGCCACTCATGACATCTTTATGCCTGCTTTAAGTTCAACTATGACTGAGGGTAAAATAGTTGAGTGGCTAAAAAAACCTGGAGATAAAGTTGAAAGAGGTGAGTCAGTTTTAGTTGTTGAGTCAGATAAAGCTGATATGGATGTTGAGTCTTTCCAAGATGGCTTTCTTGCTTCGATTGTGATGCCTGCAGGCAGCTCTGCACCTGTTGGAGAGACAATCGGATTGATCGTTGAGACAGCAGATGAGATCGCTGCGGCTCAAGCAAATGCACCTTCTCCTTCCACTCAATCAGGTAGTCAAGAAAAAGAGAGTTCATCGCCTCAAGTTCAAGAAAAGCAAGCCTCTGTTGACTCTCCTAAAGCAACAGTAGTTACAAAGGTATCTCCTGCACCTCTTGTTTCAGAATCCTTTGTAAATAAGGATCAGTTTTTAAATGATGGTCGAATAGTTGCTTCCCCAAGAGCTAAAAAACTTGCTTCTCAAATGGGAGTGGATTTGGCAACTGTTAGGGGCTCAGGACCTCATGGACGAATACAAGCTGAGGATGTTCAAAGTGCAAAAGGGCAACCCATAAGCGTTCCTTGGATTGCAGAAAGTAATGCTCCAGCGAAAATCGTTTCTGACGTGCCTCGCATAGAAAAAAAATCTGTTGACTCTGGTAAGCCACCTGCTCCAGGGAAAAGTTTTGGATCTAGAGGGGAAACAATTGCATTCAACACTCTTCAACAAGCTGTAAATCGGAACATGGAGGAAAGTTTAAATACTCCTTGTTTCAGAGTTGGATATTCAATTCTTACTGATGAATTGGATGATCTTTATAAACAAGTTAAACCTGATGGAGTAACTATGACTGCTTTACTTGCTAAAGCAGTTGGCTTAACCCTGGCTAGACACCCCCAGGTGAATGCAGCTTTTAGTTCTGAGGGGATTGCCTATCCTTCACAAATAAATGTAGCCGTTGCAGTTGCGATGGAGGACGGAGGGTTGATAACTCCAGTGCTGCAAAATGCTGATAAGACGAGCCTTACTGATTTATCCCTACAATGGGCTGATCTTGTTAAGCGTGCGAGGAATAAGCAATTAGAACCGCAAGAATATAGCAGTGGAACGTTTACACTCTCGAATCTAGGTATGTTTGGTGTGGATCGTTTTGATGCAATTCTGCCCCCAGGGACTGGAGCAATTTTAGCGGTAGGAGCTTCATTGTCTAAAGTTGTTGCTTCTAAAGATGGTTCGATTTCAATCAAAAAACAGATGCAAGTCAATCTTACCGCTGATCACAGAGTGATCTATGGGGCTGATGGAGCACTATTCCTGAAGGATTTGGCATACTTAATAGAAAAGAACCCTTATAGCCTCTCGTCTTGAGATTTAATTAGTTGAGCTACAAGTGATTTTTCTTACTTTAACCTGATTTGATGTGTTAGATCAAAAAGATAATCTTTTAAGCTCCTATAACTATGATTTGCCAAATGAATTAATTGCTCAATCACCTACCAAGAGTAGGCATGATGCCAAATTGATGATTGTTAAAGATGGACTCGATGATTCTTTAAACCTTGTGCATGCAAAGGTATGGGACATAAAGGATATCTTGAAGCCTGCTGATCTTTTAGTTGTTAATAATACGCGAGTTGTTAAAGCAAGATTGAAAATTCGATTGTCAGGAGGAGGGGCAGGTGAATTATTGCTAATGGAACCGAGGGGTGATGGTCGATGGCTTTGTCTTGGTCGTCCTGCTAAGCGTATGAGAGGAGGTGATCAATTGTGGTTGGATATGTCACGAGATAATTCTTTAATCTTGAAAGTTATTGATAAGGATGAGAGAACAGGCGGAAGAATTATTCAATTTTCAAATGAGTTCACTAGTTGGACGGAAATGGAAAATTTACTTGATTTATGTGGAGAAGTCCCATTGCCTCCATATATAGATAAGGACAAATCTAGTGGTCATGAGGAAAGCTATCAGACTAGATTTGCTTCGAAACCAGGAGCCATAGCTGCTCCCACAGCGGGCTTACATCTAAGTGATGAACTTATAGAAAATTTAAAAACGAGAGGTATTAAAATTGCTCAAATTACTTTGCATGTTGGCTTAGGAACTTTTAGACCATTAGAGAAAGAAGATCTATCTCAGTTGCATTTACATAGTGAGTGGATAGAGGTTACTGAAGAGACCATCAAAGCGATAACTAATTGTAAGGAGGATGGGGGGAAAGTCTTTGCTGTTGGCACTACAAGTGTGAGAGCCCTTGAAGCTGCTTACCTTTCAGGAAGAGGAACTTTGAAGCCGTATGAAGGTAAAGTGGATTTGGTAATTAAACCAGGATTTAAATTTTCCGTCATTGATGGATTGCTCACTAATTTCCACCTACCTAAAAGTTCTCTATTACTTTTAGTTAGCGCTCTAATTGGTCGAAAACGTATGTTGAAACTATATAAACAAGCTATTTCTAATAAATATCGATTTTTCTCTTATGGAGACGCGATGTTGATAACACCGGAGTCAGTTATATAAACCCAAGAGTCAAGCTAATGATGGTTCTTTAATAACGCCTGTAGGAACATTCTCAAACATTATGGATGAGATATATCTTTCGGCAAGGTCAGGTAGAACTACAACGATTGTCTTCCCTGAGAACTCTTCTTTTTCGGCCAGCCTTAAGGCCACAGCAGCAGCAGCACCACATGAGATGCCAACTAGTAGACCTTCTTCTTGTGCCAAACGTAATGCCATTGCAATAGACTCATCATTGGAGACTTGCTCAACTTGATCGACTACGGACAAGTCAAGGTTTTTAGGAATAAACCCAGCTCCAATCCCTTGGATTTTGTGAGGGCCGGGTTTTACTTCTTCTCCATTGAGAGTTTGTGTTATTACTGGGCTATGAGTGGGCTCTACGGCAACAGATAATAATGAATGATTTTTTTCTTGCTTTATGAAACGAGAAACACCTGTAATTGTTCCACCTGTTCCGACACCAGAGACTAAAACATCAATTTGACCGTCCGTATCATCCCAAATTTCAGGACCTGTAGTTTTGAAATGTATTTCTGGATTGGCTGGGTTATCAAATTGTCCTGGCATGAAGTATTTTTTAGGGTCGCTATCTGCTATTGCCTTTGCTTTCGCAATGGCGCCAGGCATTCCTTTTGCTGCTTCAGTAAGTATTAATTCAGCACCAAGAACAGCCATCATCCTCCTACGTTCAATTGACATGGATTCAGGCATCGTGAGGATTAACTTGTAACCTCTAGCAGCGGCTGTATAAGCAAGTGCTATTCCAGTATTCCCAGATGTTGGTTCAATAATTACTTTATCTTTATTGAGTAAACCTTTCTTTTCAGCATCCCAGATCATATTTGCTCCTATTCTGCATTTAACACTGTAGGCAGGGTTACGACCTTCTATCTTTGCAAGTACAGTTGCTTTTGCGTTTTTTGTGATCGAATTAAGTTTGACCAATGGTGTATGACCAATAGCAAAACTATTGTCTTCATAGATTCTTGACATTTTTAAAATGACTTAATTAGCTAATACTCTAAATCTATATAAAAATCTCGGTAATTGGTTATTTAGATAATCTTTATTAGTGATTTTTTTATATTACTGAATTAAATCTTGACCATAACTCATCTTCATTTTCTAAACCTACAGAAACTCTTAATAAGTGTTCCGAGACACCACAACTTTCAGCCCATTTTAATTCTTTAAAGTGTGCCAACTGAACATATGGACAAACCAATGTAAAATTTGTACCTAAACTTGGGCCTTTGCTTACTCTTAATGAATCATAAACTCTTTTTGATTCTTCAATTCCTCCTTTAAGTTCAAACGATAATAGACATCCATAACCTCCTCCTTTTTTTAATAGCGAATTAAAATTTTTACAATATTGTGGATGCAAAACTTTTGAAATTTCTTTTTTTGTTTCTAATTTTTCTTTCAGCTTTAAGCAAGATATGTTTAATCTTCTTAAGCGATCCTTTACGTCTCGACTAGTCTTTTCTAGCTCGATAGCATCTGAATCAGATAGGGTAGATAATGTAACTTTAGGAATGATTTCAGCCAAGTCATTTGTCCATTTGGAGTATGGACTTATGACAGTACTTCCAGCAAGAATATCTCCTCTTCCAGCAAAACTTTTTGTAAGTGAGCTGAATACCACATCTGCATAAGGAGTTAGATGAACGTTTAGAGATGAACCGATGGTGTCATCAACGATGATTGGGATGTTTTTATCTTGAGCTAATTTTGAAATAGATATCAGGTCAACACATTGCAATAAAGGATTGCTAGGTATCTCTATGATTAAGGCTGCTGGATTCTTATTATCTATCTCTTTTTTTATATGACTTAATGTTGTTTTGACGACGAGATCACTTCCTTGAAAAATAATTTGAGGGAGTTTAAGCACATCAACATATGGGAAGCCTATTTGAAGAGTCGAAGAATTTCCTTTGATACATTTTATCGCTGAAAGAATAGTCGTTAAGGCAGCCATCCCTGATCGATGTAGTCGTATTAGGCTCCTATCACAATTATATATATTTGCTAAACGATTCAAAAGTTCATTTTGAGCACAATGACCATCCGAAGAGGAGGGCCTTTTCTCTCTCCCAAGGGCAATTGCCGCTTCACGTGACGATAATCCAAGACCAGTATGTTGCCAGAAGGCTTTTGCTGAAGGAGAACTCCTTTGGTCAACAATTAGACAGGAAACACCAAGAAAATCTTTTATTTTTGAAGAACAATCAGAATATTTTCGATGACAATATTGTTGTGCACTCAAAGCAGAAGCGCTATTGGGATAAGGCCAACTACTTTGCTGAGATTCACCATGAAATGCAAGTGATTTTCGAGCCAACTCGGCAACAAAAGGATGAAATCCGAATCTAGGGTAAATTGCTTTTAATGAATTTATACAGGATGGAATCTTTTCTTCGTAGTCGATTACATCTTTCCATCTAGGCAAGGCAACAGATACGGCATGTGGCCGACTTGGGAGAGGCTCCCCTAAATCTTTTGCAGTCCAGCAAGGATCAGTTAGTAGATTTCTTTCAGTCAAGAGATGCTTCCCAAGGCTTGATCTAAATCATCACTTAAGTCTTCAATATCCTCACATCCTACGGAAAATCGAATAAGTGAATCTGTAATTCCAATTTTTAATTTTGTTTCTTTAGAAACGGAAGCGTGTGTCATTGTTGCTGGGTGGCAAACAAGGCTCTCAATTCCTCCGAGACTTTCTGCCATTTTGAAGTAATGAAGATTTTTGCAAAATGAATAAGTTTGGGCTTGAGTTGCATTAACAGTGGCAGTAACGATTGCTCCTCCCATAGCCATTTGTCTTTGTGCTAATTGACATTGTGGATGATCACTCCTAAAGGGATATCGAACAGATTTTATTACTGGATTGTTTGCCAATTGATTGGCTATTCTAGATGCATTATTAATTTGTCTTTCTAAGCGAAGAGGAAGAGTTTTTATCCCCCGTGTAATAAGCCAGCAATCAAAAGGAGAAGGATTTAAGCCAAGAGCTTTTTGGGCGAAGTCTAGCTTGTCTCTCCATACAATGTCCTCGGTGCAAACCGCCCCTCCAAGTGCATCCGAGTGTCCATTGATATACTTAGTCGTGCTCATTAAGGATAAGGTTGCTCCAAGTTTAAGAGGTCTTTGTAATAGAGGCGTTGCAAAAGTATTGTCTACGACAACAGGAATTTGCATTTTATTTGAGAAATTACAAATCCCCTCAATATCAATAATCTTAAGAAGTGGGTTGGTCGGACTTTCGATCCATATCATTGCGGGTTTATGATTTGAAATGACTTCTTGAAAATTAGATTTAGTAAAGTCTATCCACAGAGTTTTTAATCCAAAACGATTGAAAACTTGCTCAAATAATCTGACCGTACAACCATAAAGGTTCTCTTCACAAAGGATTAAGTCTCCAGCATTAAGTGATGAGACTATTGCGGTAATTGCAGCAACTCCAGAACTGAATACACTGGCAAATTGACATTCTTCTAGATCAGACAAAACTGATTCAAGAATTCGAAAATTTGGATTTCCTGAACGAGTGTAGTCAAAACCACCCTCATTTCCATGAATAAAGGTTGAGGTTGGGAAGATTGGAGGCATTATTGAGCCTGTCTCTTCAGAAAAATTTTCTTGGTGATGAATGACTCTTGTGTTTACCCCAGTACTGAACTCCTTTTCTCTCTTTACTGAGTCCATATTCTTTGAGTTGATTACCTATAGGCTATAGATAAATATGAAAAAGCCACTAAAAAAAAGGGGCTCAATAATTAAATTTAATGAGATAGAAGTTACCTTGAGTTCCATACCTTTCTTGAGAAATACGAGGTTTTAGCTGTAGCAATTAATTATAAAGAAAATTAAGTTGGACTTAGGTTTTACTATTTATTCCACAGATCGTGCAATACAAGCGAAATCAATCTGATTGGCTATCCGTACAAAACCATTGCCACGCTTATCTTATTTAGGAGCGAGCATTAAAAAATCAAGAAAATAAGTCAGTTTGTGATGAATCTATTCGAAAATATCTTTCATAATCAGGTTTTGATGACTTTCCTGATTGCATCAATATGGATCGTTCCAGGTTTTGTATTTACCAGAATGACAAATCAAAAATTCAAGAAAAGAGAACTTGCAAGACAAGCTAAGAGAGTGTCAAAACTTTATCCTTCTTCTTAGCTTGAGAAAGGTTAAAAGTAATAGTACATCGCGATAAAAAAAATTTGCGAGCTTAATCATTGATGAAAGAGTCTCAGGATATTTAGCAAAATCTCCTGAGTAGATTTGTATAACCCAAGTATTTATCTCACTAACTTCTAAAACAACCTAATAGGTAAAAATAACCCGAACTGGTTAGCCCTACATCGACCGACCCATGAGAAAAAGAATTTACTTTTAAGCTGTATAAATCCTCATACAAATAATTAGAAGCAATTCGCTATGCTCGCAATAACTAAAATTACTGCTGCCAAGCTGTTGGTTCTTTTAAATCTCCCAGTAATCCTTTTATTGGCTGGGGCTTTCGAAATTGGTTCTTCAGTACTTGTATAACTATGATTTCATTTCAAGAAAGATTCAGAGAATCAAAAGTTAAACAGTATATTCCTCTTTTTGTTGTTGGAAAGTTAGCCATATTTACAGGGTTTCTTCTCTACATGATGCAGGGGTAAGTAATGACAACACAAGAAAGAATTAAAGCTGCTGAACTACGAATTAAAGAACTACAAATTCTTATTCAATACTTGAAGAACGAGAAGTGAAATCTGTTAAGAAGTTTTCTAAGCACTGAAAATTTTTTGATAGGTTTTTTAAGAATTTAAGTTACTTTTACCACTCAGACTCTTCTAAAAGATTTGAATACTCATGATAATCAAAGAAAATATCCTCTTCTAAGACTTCTTCCAAAGCGATTCGATGGAAATATGTCATGGTTGTCTTTCCCATTACATAAATAATCGAGTAATTAAAATAGAAGTGTGAGTGATCGATTTTTGATTTTCTTTTAGGAATAATAAAAGGGGCTTGATACCCCTAGAGAGACTTCTCGCAAATTTGCACTTTTAGTTTTTTACTATGAACCAGAGCATGAAAAAAAAATTTCAAGATAACTCTTAATTATTGGTGTTTGACCTAATCCAATCAGAAAGAATATTGATGATGTCAACATAATAACGATAGATATAGAAGGGTGATTTGAAAATGTGGTCAAAGAAATTACTATCTACGAAACTTTTGATGGGTCAAGGTTTGACTCTCTTCACGAAGCCACTAATTACGAAGATCGCTTAAGGAATCAGGCTATATGATCGTTATGCAATCACGACTATGACGAATGGGAAGACTATATGTTAACAACTCTATCTAAGGGAAACAGCTAAAAAAGGATTTCATTGCTCCACCGCTCAACAGAATTATGAGTTACGCCGTAAAATTCACCAATCTTCTCCCAACTTCATCAAAACCCCTATGGCTTTAATTCTTGAAATCTACAAATTGATTGATAACTGCTTGAAAACTAGAAATCCATCTACCTATTCTTGATGAAGAAGTAAGAGATTTAGTTAGAAGTTCTATTTGTTCTTGTCTCTCTTTGTATTTAACTTCCAGTTCGTTTTTTGCAATAGCAAGGTTTTCTTGTTGAATAGAGCAATCATTCTTTTTTTCCCAGTCGTTGATACTTGCTTCTAATTCTTCAATACCCATAGTCCTGTACTTACTGATAAGTATTTGTAAATCATCAGGTTCGGGACTCATGAAAAGTGATTTATTAACTTACGAAATCTAACTTGTAAAAAAAATATCAAGGATGGGTAAACACACTCGTGCTTGGGCTATTTATACTTATCAGGATCATTAGTGGATCTAATCATTGGATAGAGATCTCTCTAATTAGTTGCTGTCATTGTTTTTTGAGGTTGATATCTATTTAGGATTAGAAGAAGCCGTACCGGACCGAACCTTCACCTTAGAAAGTCGATGCTTTACATTTCTTCACATAAATTATTTTCAGTAATGACTTCTTCTTCTTCTTCTTCTCAGGTAATCACTGAGTACGGCAAGCAAAACATCTTTGGCCGTGAAACACAGCCTCAGCTTGTCGAGGATTACACGAGTTATCCAGAAGAAGCAGAAAAGACAAATGGTCGTTGGGCGATGATTGGCTTTTTTAGTCTTCTCGTTTCTTACTTCACAACTGGTCAAATCATTCCTGGAATCTTTTGACTTCTGAATCTGGCAACTACGTCAACGAAGTTGAGAAGTTCAAACCAGAAGACGCCGAGAAAACGAATGGACGCTGGGCAATGCTCGGCATGATCGCTCTACTCGGTGCCTATTCAATAACCCACCAAATCATTCCTGGAATCTTCTAAAACAATTAATCATGCAACCATCTAACAAAACAATTCTAGAAAGAAGCATCGGCAGGCCAGCCATGATGGCATTCGTACTGTTAACAGGTATCTACTTAACAACCGGTCAACTTATCCCAGGTGTCGTTTAATGACTACTCAAAATAACAACAGAAACATTGACCCTGAAAAGGTAACAGCTGAAAGACTTAATGGCTATGCAGCATTATTTGGTTGCATTGCTCTAGTCGGTGCCTATGCCACAACAGGTCAAATCATCCCAGGTTTCGTTTAATGAAAAGTCAAATCACTGAAACACCAAGAGTAGAAGAAGGCAAAGTGTTTGCTGAAAGACTCAATGGTCTGGCTGCCTCTGTTGGCTGTTTAGCCCTTATTGGAGCATACCTAACAACCGGTCAAATCATTCCAGGCTTTGTGTAATGAATAAAGAAACGAATTACTGGAAAACAGCAGAGCAAATGAATGGCCGTTTAGCCATGATGGGTTTCTTCGCTGCAGTCATTAACTACGGATTCACAGGTTGGATTGTTCCTGGAATTGTCTAGGAGTTAACTTACAATCTTTCTTTAGCCTCTCCTTTTATTGCAAGGGAGAGGCTTTTTGACTTCAGAAATTAAATACGTATTTTTAAGAGATCGATTAGGAGATGATCGTCTACTTAAAACCGAACCTTCGCTTCTATTGTTGATCTCTTAGCATCTAAGAAATATTTGAACAATGTTTAAAATCTTTCTTACAAAGTGGTTTAAGTCCGCACCAGTAGTCGCAACACTATGGCTTTCTAGTACAGCAGTTATCCTCATTGGAGTGAATTATGTTGCTCCTGACTACTTATTCATGCCGATGAGTTGACTTTGACCTAGGGCTTTAAGAGCAAAGCCCTACATAACCTAGGTATAAGCAGTTAGTTATTGCAAAATTTATCTAGGTTGGTTTGACTCCTATTCGTTTCAGGTTTGACAATTCATTAGAAAAAAATTCCAATTAAATGTTCAAGATCTTAACAGGGAATAATTGAATATTATCGATTGTATGAGCTGTAAATGAAAGGAACAAAAGTTTAATAAAAAATAAAACTTTCCAAATTAGTCACAGTTAAAAATTTATGTCGTTAAAACATAATTCCCAACTTTACTGATATGAGTTATTTGATTTTTGGTGGTTTGTTATCAACCCCCGCTCCGACAGCTGCAATTGTAGGAATTGCCTTTATTGCTTTGTTCGCAATCGTAGGAGTTATGGTTGGACCTGATTATGACGGAATGAATGCGCCAGCATTAGGAAATTTAAAAGACACTAATCAAGGCTAAATCGTTTCTCGATTAGTAACTCAAAAAAATTTGGGTTGATTACAAAATCAGTTAGTAGATTTTAATAGTCTATTAACTAATTTTTTATTTTTGATTATTTCTAGAAAATACCTGGGATGAATTGACCAGTTGTTGCATATGCGCCTATTCCAGCAACTATGCCTATCATCGCCATCAAGCCATTAAAACGTTCAGCACCAGCGTTCATGATTTTTGGAAAAATTCAATTTTAATCATTGTTTTGAGTGTTCGAGATCGGAATACCGAACGAACATCAATAAGATTGAATATAAAAAAAATTAATTGCATCAGATTCAGCTAGTCAGTTTTGGCAATGTTGTTTTAGGTTTGTTTAACTAACTGTTGGATATAGTCTGGCTCCTCTTTCAAAAGTCTACCCCAGTCGTTTTCTGAATAAGTCAAACTTACTGAAAGACACACCATGATAGGGGTATGTGCATGTTATTGGTTAATGTTTAATAGTGTTTCTATAAGTATTTATTATCTTGTTTTGTATTCATATATACGATAAACAAGCTTAGTAGAAGATATTTAAGATGCCTGTGGCCACGTATCTGAAGGATAAGCAAAAGAAAATTGAATCAAAATATCATCAAGTTGCCAAACAATTTGAATCGAAATATGAGCTAATTCATCGGAAGGTAACCTCAAGGTTTCATAGAGAAGTACCTGAAAAAGAACTCGTTCGTTCAAGCCTTAATGATTTAATTACAAAATCTATAGTATCTGTTGAAAGGGAAAGAAAATCAAAAAGTAAAACATCTATCTTCTCTAAAACGTCTACTAAAAAAGGAGCTAACTCTTATCATGAAAATATTGATTGGAGACGAGGTAGATTCACAGGACAAACAGTACAAATCGTTGTAAGGGATGGCAAAATAATGGAGAAGGTTTTCTTAACTCCTAAAGGAAATAAGATTTCTGTTAAGAGAAGCGAATTAGGACTTTGTTCTAGATTCTTTCTCTGAAGGGTTGTCTTTTTTGTTGGTTGGTTTCTCCATATTCATTTAACAAGCTATAACCACAGTCCTTTTAGGGTTTAAATAAATTAGATATATGAACCTAAGTCAACGAATTACTATTGCATGGGCTGTTCAGAGGGTTACTTATCTCGATAGCCTTAAGAGGTACGAAGACAGCTACGCTGTTAGCCAAGAATTTTGTGAATGGACTACCTGTTTGAATGTCTACCCAGAAGGAGTAGAATCTTCAACGCTAAACGTTCCAGATTTCAACAAGGGAAACCGTACTAGTCAATCAATGCAATTGTAAATTCACTTAGCCAGAATATTTAAACGTTGGGATAGCACCAACGAGAGATAGTGAGACTGTTCTATTGGAAGCCAGTCTTTCTCTTTTCGCTAAGTAGATAATGAAACCTAGAACAATGAGTTACCACAACACCGCCCTTAATTTCTCCCATGCACCATTTAAGAACAAGGCGTCTTTAAGTGAATTAGACCGAAAAATAGAAATGGGAGAATTCAGACTGAGGTATATAAAATTAATGAGAGATGCTCATAAGACTCTTAGGAATGAAGAGGCTATTGACTTGATTAAAGAATCAGAGGCGATCTGGGAAAACTTACTTTACGTAATATCTTTCACGGACTGCAATGCAATGCCTCGTAAGTTTGGCGAGGTCATAAATCCTTGCCTCTGAAAACCTTTAATTTTTCTGCAATATTCGGCAAAAAAAAACTCTTGCAGTACTGATAGCAGCTTGGCAAGAGTTGGACTAAAGTTGGACTGAAGTTAAGAAAAGCCAGTAATAGATTAGTTCTAAACTTTTCTTGAGTAGTACTCAACAACTAACAATTCATTGATTTCAATAGCAACCCATTCCCTATCTGTCTTTGCAGTTATCTTCGCTGAGAGCTTGCTCTTATCCAGCTCAAGGTGTGGAGGGACATTCGCAAGGCCTGGAAATTCTAAGTTTGCTTGAGCTAACTGTTTGCTAGCTTTGTTGTCTCGGATAGCAATAACATCTCCAGCCTTGCATTGATAACTTGCAATGTCAGTGATCCTGCCATTGACAGTCACATGTCCATGGTTTACGAGCTGCCTTGCACCTGGGATAGTAGGTCCAAATCCAAGCCTAAAACATACATTATCAAGCCTATTTTCCAGAAGCTTTAATAGATTTGTTCCTGTGGAACCCTCCTGAGCACGAGCTTTTTTTACATAACGAACAAGCTGACGTTCAGAAATTCCATAATTGAATCGAAGTTTTTGTTTCTCTTCGAGTCGGATCGCGTATTCAGAGCGCTTGCGACGGGCTTGGCCGTGCTGACCTGGGGGGTTAGACCTTTTCGCGGCCTTCCGGGTGAGACCTGGTAGGTCTCCCAAGCGTCGCGTGATCCTCAACCGAGGTCCGCGGTATCTAGACATAAGGGCTTAATTTAGAGAATGTTGACTGGCAAGGGTAATCTGGACGTAAATCCATCGAACCGTATTCACCAGTTCATTATTCTATCTAAAGATGCTCTCAAAGATCAATAAAGCCATTGCACTTTTTTTTGTTGGGTTAATTACCTTTTATCAAAAGTGGATTTCACCATTGCTTGGACCAAGTTGTCGATTTATCCCTAGTTGCAGTGCTTATGGGATAGAAGCCGTTAATAAGCATGGTCCTTGGAGAGGTGGTTGGCTGACTTTAAAAAGGTTAAGCAAATGTCATCCTTTCACTCCTTGTGGGTGTGACCCAGTTCCAGAAAAATGAATTCAGAGGTATTAACTTTATATTCACGTCAAGGCTGTTGCTTATGTCAAGAACTTGAGAGAAAGTTGTCTAATATATGCCTAAATAATTTAAAACCTTCTCTTGAACTTTCTATTGTTGATATAGATAGCATAAAAGTGTCTTTAGATATTCAAATGAAGTATACAAATGAAGTTCCAATAATAGTTCTTGACTCAACTAAATTATTAAAAAAAATTGAATTACCTCGAGTTTCGCCACGTTTAAAGGAAGATATGCTTTTTTCTTGGATACAAAAGAATTTAAATAGCTTGTATCAAATAACCTAATTAAATAATCAATTAACCTTATTATTTAATTCCTTTCTTGATTTTAAGTATGTAAAAATAATCTATCTTTTTGTTGCTAACTAAACTTCTTTTGTAAAGGATATTAAATATCTTTTTAATTGCTGAATCGTAATTAGAGCTTTTTTGTGGTGAAAATTATGTAGGTTTTTTATACTTTTAGTGATCCTTCATTGACTTTTATCACCAGAGGTTTGTTTTGTCGCGTTATTTACACTCTTTGTTGAAAGCAATTGATCTTAAAGTTCCTTTTGGGTTAGCGAATCCAAAAATAAGAAATCTTTCATGTGACTCTAGAGAAATCGAAAAAGGTGATTTATTCTTAGGTTTAGAAGGTGAAAAAGTTGATGGAGGGACCTATTGGGAACAAGCACTTAAGAGAGGTGCTTGTGCGGCCCTAATCAGTAAAAATGCTTCTCTTTTAAATCCGCCAAATAATGCAGACCCTGTAGTGATTGTCCCGAATCCTGTCTCATTATTTATGGGCAAACTAGCTGCAGATTTTTGGAATAAACCATCTAGTGAGATTTGTTTGATAGGTGTCACTGGTACTAACGGCAAAACGACTACTGCATCTGTAATTGAATTTTTAACTGCTTCGCTTGGGCATCCATCTGCCTTGTTTGGAACATTAATTAATCGATGGCCTAACCATGAGGAAACATCAAATTATACAACTGCTTTTGCTGTTCCTTTACAAGCACAACTCAGTAAAGCTGTGGAGGCAGGAGTTGAATATGCAGCGATGGAAGTAAGTTCGCATGCTTTGTCGCAGAACAGAGTGGCTGGTTGTGATTTCAGCGGGGCAATTTTTACAAATCTTTCAAGAGATCATTTGGATTATCACGATTCAATGGAATCTTACTTTGAGGCTAAAGCTAGTTTGTTTCGATCACATTTAATAGATGACGGCGATGTTAGATCAGTAGTTAATATCGATGATAAATGGGGTGCATTGTTAGCAAAAGAGCTAAAACAAAAATGTTGGACATGCTCATTAAAGGAGAACTCTCAAAACAGAGAAAAACCAGATTTATATATTAGTAATCTTCAAATCATGCAAGAGGGGTATAAGGGAAAATTACATACGCCTTTTGGGTCGGAAAACTTTTTTTCACCACTGTTAGGTGAATTCAATTTAATGAATATTTTGCAAGCAGTAGGAATATTAGTTCAAAGAGGCTTTCCCTTAAATGATCTTTTGGGGGCATTGAACCATTTCCCTGGAGTGCCTGGGCGAATGCAACTCTTGAATATCGATCGATTCAAAGTGAAAGATGGCTATCCAGTAGTGATAGTAGATTATGCGCATACACCGGATGGTTTGCAAAATGCTTTAATCGCATCTAGATCATTGACGAAAAATAAATTAATTTGTGTCTTTGGTTGTGGTGGTGATAGAGATAAAGGAAAAAGATCTAAGATGGGAGAAGTTGCTGCTATGTTTGCTGATTATGTAGTTGTAACTTCTGATAATCCTCGACAAGAAGACCCAAAAAAAATTATTAAAGATATTGAAAAAGGTATAACTTGTGATTCTGAAATTTTTGTTGAGCCAGAGAGATCGATAGCGATTCAATTAGCTATAGAAAAAGCTAAGAAAAACGATGTTGTTCTAATCGCAGGAAAAGGTCATGAGGATTATCAAATTTTAAAAGATCAGACAATTTATTTTGATGATCGTGAGGAAGCTCGAAAAGCACTATCTTTAAAAAAGACTTCTATATAGATTTTTTAGTCGAGATGAAATTTTTTAGACCTAGAACAAGATTATCTATTTCGCTTATGTCTGTAGTGATATGAACACAAGCACGAAGCCATTTGGGATCTTCGAGAACTCTTATCCATAATTTTTTTTGACCAAGATAGTTGACAACCTCTTCAGGAGAATTGATTCCATTAATTGAAAAACTAATAATTCCTGAAGGTGGATCACTATTTAAAACGAGTTGAATATTTTTGATTTGGTTTAATTTTTCCCAAAGAATAGAACTGAGACTCTTAATCTTCAAAAAACGATCAGTCTCAGACCCTTCGTTTTTTAGCATCATTAAAGAATTTTTTAGACCAGCCAAAAGAGGTATACAAGAAGTTGCTATTTCAAAACGTCTAGCATCAGAATGAAAAGGATTTTTATTATTGACATAAATTCCTTCTTCAGTTTTTAAGCATTTCCAACCAATTAATGTTGGTTTTGATTCTTCAATAACTCTTCTGGAAAGAGCAACAGCTCCAAGTCCTTCAGGCCCATAAGCCCATTTGTGTCCTGTAAATGCATAGATGTCTGCTTTGTCACAAGCACCTTTAATGGGAATATGACAAAAACTTTGAGCACCATCAACTAATAAATAAGGTTTATTTGAATGTTCTTTAAGCTTTTTGGAAATAAGTTCAATTGGCATGACCTGCCCTGTATTCCAAAGAAGATGTGATAGAACAACCAGTCTCGTGTTTTTTTTGAGATTAGCATCTATTAATTTAAGTACTGTTTGATAGGTCTCTTTTTTATTGTCGTTACCATTGCACAATTTTAATATAGGTAGTATCCCAATAATTAGTTTCTTTGTGCGAGCTAGTTCTTTACATGCTGCGACTATTCCAGGATGCTCACAATCACTAATTAACAAATGATCGCCTTCAGAAAATGCTAGCCCTAGCAGTGGCAATACACAGCCGGAGCTAACATTCTCAGTTAATGCAATCCTTGTGGGGTGAATCCCACAAATGTCTGAGAGAAGATTTTTGGTGCTTATAATTTCTTTGGTGATATATGGCCAAACATCATTTGTGAATGGCCCTAAGTGTTGGATTGTTTCCCAGCTGGTATTTATTGCCTTTAATGATTCAGTTGGGAGTGGTCCTTGACCTCCATAATTAAAGTAAGATTTATTTTCTAAAGCAGGAATATTCTCTTTGAAAGATATTGGTAACATTTTTCTAATCTGTAGTTTGGTAACTAAGAATATCTTTTTTTAATAAATTTACCAATTTAAAAATCTCTACTAGTCATTCCCATATAAACATCTACGATTTGTGGATTTGTCTATGGAGTAGCTTTAATACTAAAAAAACACGTTTTTAAAGTACAATAGTTTTTAATCTAAATTGGTCTATGGACGATAAAAAATCACAAACAATAAAAGCTCAAGAATGGGTGGTGATGTTCGATGGGCAAATAAAACGAAGTGAAAAAGAGATTGATGCTAATGAGCATTATTTGGAAGTTAATAGTCAGAGGGATGAATAGAACCCATAACCTGGCTTCATAGGGAGAAAAAGTAAAAATACAAGCTTGGTTGATTTGTTAATATTGAAATTTGATCAATAGAAAATAATTGTCTTAAACAATATAGTTTTGTGCTTGTTTCAGTCGATCTGATGCAGGAAGGACTCTCTTGTTTTAAGACCTTCACTTTTTGTCGATTCATATATTAAGATAAACAAGAATAATGTCTTCCAATGAAAATCGATTTCGGACCTATCACTTTTAGTAGGGTTGCAAGTATCCTTCTCATACTTGGTTTTTTCGGGCTTTTAGCTTATAATTCAACTCTCTAATATTGCTTTAAATATTTTTTTATTTTTTATAAATTTAAGCATTTTCAATCAAATTATATTTAAATTCAATTGGCTAGTGGAAAAAGAAATTTGGGAAAGTATTAGGCCAATTTAGATAGTTTCCATTTGATGCTCTCGGTATAAGTATCCATGCAGTAGAATCTTTAAAATTGGAATACTAATGGAAGCTTCAACTACTGACCCAACTCTATTAATGCTTATAGGTGGAATCGTTGTTTTATTGGCTGGATCAGTAGCATATGGGATTTATTCAACTTTTGGCTCTGGTTCAAAAGAGCTTAGAGATACTATTGACGAACACGCCAAGATGCATGAATTAGGTATTGCTCATGGACACGGTGGTAGCTCTGAAGCTTACGAAATGTCTGGAAAACTTCAAAAAGACCAAATCTCTTAGAATTATTGAATTTCTTTCCATTCAATTGTTTTACGACCTAAAATTAAAATTTTTTAAAGACAATATTACTTAATTCAAATTCTTCAAACTTAACTAATCAGATGTAATATTAAATAGTTTCAGATAATTGAAATTGGTGCTTTTTGATAAGAAGAATAATTTTTCAAGCATAAATAATCTACTCGGGAATTTTTCATGTTGATCGGGGTTTTGACTGGTTTTGCAGCTGGTGCGCTACATGTTGTAAGTGGTGCTGATCATATGGTCGCAATGGCCCCCTCAGCGATCCGAGAACCCCGAGTAGCCTTAAAGGATGGATTGGCCTGGGGTGTTGGACATTCAGCCGGGGTGTTGCTCCTCTCAATATTAGGGATTTTGGCTAAAGATTTAATAAATATTGAAATGATGTCTTCTTATGCAGAGTTTCTTGTCGGAATAAGTCTTTTGGTTGTAGGAGTTCTAGCTATTCGGACTTCCTTGAGAGTAAACATTCATATGCATCAGCACATGCATGGAGAAGAAACTCCTCATAAGCATTTTCATTTTCATTCACTTGGAAATAAGCTTCATGGAAGTCATACGCATGCGGCAACTGGATTAGGAGTTTTGCACGGATTTGCTGGAGCAAGTCATTTGGTGGCAATTATACCTGCATTGGCATTGCCTTTCGTAGGAGCCTTAGCTTATTTATTTGCATATTTACTTGGGTCAGTTTTTGCAATGGGGTGCGTCGTTTTAGGCATATCTTTTGCAGTGAATAAAGCTAATAAAATGTTTTATCCTTTCTTGATGAGATCAATAGGGGGTCTGTCAATAGCAATAGGAATATTTTGGCTTCAAAAAACTTCGATTATTTCTTTTTAAAAGTTTTCAATGAATTACACGGCTAGTCTTATTGCCTTAGGGGGATTCTTTTTATGGGTTGTTGTCGCTACATTGATTTGGGCTAGAAGGATGAGAAAACTCAAAGAAGAATATTCTCAAAACAAATCCAAATTCAAAAGTTAATTGATACATCATTGTTTATCTTTAGATACGTTTCTTTTGAATAAAATGATTAAAGATTATGTATGATTAATTTAATATATAAAAGATTGATGAAAGGTGTTTTATTTTTCTTAGGTTCTATATTTAGATGGCCTGTTCAAAAAACAAATGAATTCCTGATCTTTCATGTTTATCTTTTAAGCATATACGGATTAACTATTTTGCTTAGAAACGTAGGTTTTAGCTTGTCTAACTTTGTTTTTACAGTTGGTTTAGTGACTCCAATTGGATACCTTATTTATAATGGATTGCCTTTGGATTGTCTTGATTATAAATCTGCAATTAAAAGAGAATTGAGTTCTCAAAATTAAATAAGAATAACTTTTGAGATAATTAATTTATAGAACTTGTATTACTTCACTTACCTCTGGAATCATTTCTCTTAGTTTTCTTTCAATACCCATCTTTAGAGTCATTGTGCTGCTTGGGCAACTACCGCATGCACCTTGAAGCCTTACTTTAACAACTGGCCCATCTATTTCAGCTATTTCTACATTTCCTCCGTCAGCCATGAGAAAAGGTCTTAATTCGTCGAGAACCTTTTCAACATTGTTTGTTGTCAGTGCAAGAGTTTCGTCGCTCATTTCGGTTCTTTTAGCTTGTTTTTTGACTAGCTTAGTTAATTACAGGATATTCTATATGTAATCTTGATAAAGATTGTGTTGAATACCAGTGCTCCAGATTCGACAAATACTTATGACGCAATTTTAGTAGGAGCAGGGATTATGAGCTCAACTCTTGCAGTTCTCTTGCATGAGCTTGAACCTGATTTGCGACTCCTAATTGTTGAAAGATTATCTTTACCTGGTTTAGAAAGTAGCAGTGCAAAAAATAATGCTGGGACCGGCCATGCAGCTAATTGTGAGCTTAATTATACTCCCATCCAAGAAGGTGGAGGTATTAGTACTACCAAAGCTTTTGAAATAAATAAATCCTTTGAACAAAGTTTAGAGTTTTGGGCATCTTTGTCAGAGAAAGGAAAATTGAAGCCAGAAACTTTTTTAAATAAATTGCCTCATATAAGTTTTGTTTTTGGAGATAAAGATATTTCTCTCCTCAAAAGAAGGTTTTATGAGCTTAGTTCTCATGCTGCCTTTTCACAAATGGAATTCACCATGGATCATATGGAATTAAAAGATTGGATTCCATTGGTCATGGATGGAAGAGAAAAGAGTCAAAAGATAGCTGCAACAAGAATTACAAGAGGAACTGATATTGATTTTGGTAATTTAACTCGTTCATATATCAAGCAAATCGAAAGCAAAGAATCTATTGAGATTAATTTTTTAACTAATGTTGAAAATCTTCAACAAGATAATGAGGGAGATTGGTACTTGTCTTTAAAAGGAAGACAAGAAAATAGAATTGTTAGATCAAAGTTTGTATTTCTTGGGGCCGGAGGGGGAGCTTTATCTCTTTTGCAGAAATCAGGAATTCCTGAAGGATTGTCTTATGCAGGATTTCCTGTAAGTGGAAAATGGTTGATTTGTGAAGAGGAGAAATCAACAAAAAAACATAATGCCAAAGTTTATGGAAATGCAGCTGTTGGGGCTCCACCAATGTCAGTCCCACACTTAGATACAAGATGGATAAATGGAAAAAGATCTCTTTTATTTGGGCCTTTTGCAGGGTTCAGTTCAAATTTTCTAAAATATGGGTCAAAATTGGATTTTTTTAGATCCATAAAAACAACTAATTTTTTCTCTATGTTCCAAGCAGGACTAGACAATATTGATTTAGGAAAATACTTATTCAATCAACTAATACAAACAAAGGAGGATCGTATAGAAACTTTAAGAAGATTCCTTCCATTGGTCTCGCCAGGTGATTGGAAACTTTCAATTGCAGGACAGCGTGTTCAAATAATTAAACAAACTCCTAAAGGTGGTGTTTTAAAAATGGGGACAGAAGTTGTCACTTCATCCGATGGATCTTTAGCGGCCTTACTTGGTGCTTCTCCGGGAGCAAGTACAGCAGTAACAATTATGCTCGAAGTATTAAATCGATGCTGGCAAGAAAAAATGCAATCAAGTCAATGGAAGAAGAAAATGCTAGAGCTTTTTCCAAGTTTTGGGACAGATATTAATTCAAATCAAGAAGCACTTTTAGCAATTCGAAAAAGAAACGATTTCTTACTTAAATTAATTTAAAACTTTAGTAGTGGTGAGTTATATTTAATCTTTGTTTAGAGTTGATTTGATAATTGAAGACCTTGCTCCTTTAATTGTTTTCGTATGACTAATGTGCCTATTTCACGTCTGAGGAACTTTTGCATAATTGCTCATATAGACCATGGCAAATCAACCTTGGCAGATAGGCTTCTTCAGGATACTGGCACAGTCTCTTCTAGAGACATGCAAGAACAATTCCTGGATAATATGGACCTTGAGAGAGAGAGAGGAATAACTATAAAATTACAGGCTGCTCGAATGAATTATAAAGCGAATGATGGTGAAGAATATGTCTTGAATTTGATTGATACTCCTGGACATGTTGACTTTTCTTATGAGGTGAGTCGATCATTACAAGCTTGTGAGGGTGCGTTGTTGGTCGTTGATGCTAGTCAAGGAGTAGAAGCTCAAACATTGGCTAATGTTTACCTTGCTTTGGAGAATGATTTAGAAATTATCCCTGTTCTAAACAAAGTTGATTTACCTGGCGCTGATCCTGAAAAAATCAAAAATGAGATTGAATCAATTATTGGATTAGATACATCAAAGGCAATTTCTTGCTCTGCTAAAACAGGAGTTGGCATTCCTGAAATTCTGCAAGCAGTAGTAGATAGGATACCTGCTCCTAAAGAGACTGCTGATCAAGCTACAAAAGCACTTATTTTTGATTCTTATTATGACCCTTATAGAGGGGTGATTGTCTATTTCAGAATCATGAGTGGTTGCATAAGTAAAAAAGATAAGATTTTACTTATGGCTAGTAAAAAAAATTATGAGCTAGATGAAATTGGTGTGATGGCTCCTGATCAAGTAAAAGTAAATGAACTTCATGCCGGTGAAGTTGGATATTTAGCTGCATCTATAAAGGCAGTTGCTGATGCGCGAGTCGGGGATACTATTACTTTGCAGGATAGACCTGCTGAAGAAGCCTTACCAGGTTATACCGAAGCTAAACCAATGGTTTTTTGTGGGCTTTTCCCCACGGATGCAGATCAATATCCAGATCTAAGAGAGGCTTTAGATAAATTGCAGCTATCAGATGCTGCATTGAAATATGAACCAGAAACAAGCAGTGCAATGGGATTTGGGTTTCGTTGTGGATTTTTAGGTTTATTGCATATGGAAATTGTTCAAGAGCGATTAGAACGTGAATATGATTTGGATTTGATAGTTACTGCACCCTCAGTTATTTATAAAGTGAACATGATGGATGGAGAAGTTTTAACTATAGACAATCCAGCTACACTTCCAGACCCTCAAAAACGTGAAACTATAGAAGAACCATACGTAAGAATAGAAATTTATGCTCCTAATGAATACAACGGAACTCTGATGGGTCTTTGCCAGGACAGAAGAGGAGACTTTATTGATATGAAGTACATAACAACTGATCGAGTCACCCTTATTTATGAAATACCTCTTGCAGAAGTTGTTACTGATTTTTTTGATCAGATGAAAAGTAGAACTAAAGGATATGCTTCTATGGAGTACCACTTGATTGGTTATAGGAAAAATGATTTAGTTCGATTAGACGTTTTAATTAATTCAGTACGTGCTGACCCCTTAACCACAATTGTTCATAAGGATAATGCTTATTGTATTGGTAAAGGACTTGTTGAGAAATTGAAGGAACTTATTCCGAAACAGCAATTTAAGATTCCTTTACAGGCTTCAATAGGGAGTCGTGTTATTGCCAGTGAAGGTATTAGTGCATTGCGAAAAGATGTTTTATCAAAATGTTATGGAGGAGATATCTCTAGGAAAAAGAAATTATTGAAGAAACAGGCCAAAGGAAAAAAACGGATGAAGTCTATGGGAAAAGTCGATGTTCCCCAAGAGGCTTTTATGGCTGTATTAAAATTGAATAATGATTAATAGTTATTGATTATTAAAATAAATGTTGTGGGTAGCTTAGTTCACTTGAATTATTTATAAACATTGAGACTTCTTGGCTTTCGTTGTCTTTTGTTAGGTTGGTCCACAAAAAACCAACAATTATTAATGTCGCAATGGCTACTGATAGCTCTCCCACAGTAAGGCCATCATTTCTTAAATGCATTTTTAATCGTTTATTTTATTTATTTAAGCAAGGTTTTCTTTAATTTCTACCTTTTATAGTTAAATTTAATTAGGTCTTATTATTCGACATTGAATATTAGAAGCTTTTTAAAAGGTGAGGATTTGTCTACGCGACTAATGTTGGCAGGATTGACAATTCTATGTATATATATAGCCATTTCTCTTTTTATTCCAATATTAATATCTTTGAAGATTTTGCCTAATGGTGAATTCGGTTTGGGGAATCCGATTTTTTCAGCTCCGTCATTAGCACATTGGTGTGGAACAGATCGATTAGGAAGAGATGTCTGTATTAGAACTTTGGCTGCGAGTGGAGTAGCATTAAAGGTCGTTTTCTTTGCCGTATCTCTTGCCGTTCTAGTAGGAATACCTTTGGGACTTTTAAGCGGTTATATTGGTGGGCTTGTGGACAGAATCTTGGTGCTTTTGATGGATACTCTGTATACCATCCCTGTCCTCCTCCTTTCGGTGGTTATGGCATTTTTATTGGGTAGAGGAATATTAAATGCTTCAATCGCATTGTGTGTTGTTTATATCCCTCAATATTTTCGACTGGTTAGGAACCAGACTTCACAGATTAAATCAGAACTATATATTGAAGCAGCCATATCAATGGGAGCTTCTCCTTTATGGGTGATAAGAAAATACCTTCTAAAAAATGTGCTTACTTCTGTACCTGTGTTATTAACACTTAATGCTGCAGATGGTGTATTAGTTCTTGGGGGATTGGGATTTCTTGGATTGGGTTTGCCAGAGAATGTTCCAGAATGGGGAAGTGATTTAAATATGGCATTAATTGCATTACCTACTGGTATTTGGTGGACAGCGATCTATCCTGGTTTGGCTATGTTTGTTTTAGTGTTAGGGCTATCATTCATTGGAGAAGGCCTAGAGAAATTGATAAGTGAGACTGGTTCATAGGATTGAATTCAATATCTCATTTTTTCTGTTCTTGGGAGTGCATCAATTATTTCGCCTTTTTCGTTAAGTTCGGGATATTTTCTGCCTTCGCTTTTGCACCAATTAGCAACCTCTGGATAAGCCCATTCAAAGATCTTCTTTTTGTATGTTTCTTTGCTCATGCCTTCTCCAGATTCAGGAATTATGTTTGCTACTTGTCGTTGTCTTATTGCTTCAAATAATAATGCTGATGCTGCAACTGATACATTTAAAGATTCAACCATGCCTCTCATCGGAATATGAATATGTTCATCCATTAGGCCTGAGGCTTCCTTACTAATACCCCATTTCTCGGCACCTAGTACAAAAGCTGTTGGCCCCTTGAAATTGCAGTCTCTGTAGTCAACTGATTTTGGATTTAAGTTTGTGCCATATAATTTAAATCCCTTATTTTTGAGAACAGTTATTGCTTTGCAAGTCTCTTGGTACTGATTGATTTGGACCCATTTTTGGCTCCCTTGAGCGGTGCTATTAAAGGTTAAGAATTTCTCTTTGTTAAAGATTGCATATGCTTCAAGAACACCAACAGCATCACAGCTTCTTATTATTGCTGAGAGATTATGAGGCTTTTCAACATTCTCAATTAAGACAGTAAGGTCAGAAATTCTTTTATTTAGTACAGATTTTAGGCGTTCAAAACGTCGAGGTAGCAGAGGCATTCCTAATTATGAATAGAACAATAGTAAGAACTCTTTGATGAGGATAGATGGTTTAATTAATTATTGAAAAAATTAAA
>QCHM01000008.1 GCA_003279615.1 Prochlorococcus sp. AG-402-B19 | reverse complement strand
TATCTATTCGTAAGGCAATTGAACTTAATCCAAATTTCGCTACAGCATTCCATTCGTTGTCAACTCTGAACTATTCAAATAAAAATCAAATATGGCAGGATAAACTATTTTCAGAAAATATTCTAAAAAATAACTCAAAAAAAGATCAGATTGATATTTACTTTGCAAGAGCAAATATTTTGCACAAAGAAAAGAATTATAAAGAAAGTGCTAGATGCCTTGAATTGGCGAATAAATTAAAACTCATACTTAACCCATCAAAACCTGATATCCTGATCAACAAATCCCAAAGTTTACTTGTTGAATCTAATAAAACCGATATTAATCAAAAAGAAAACAAAAAATATCCCCAAAGTATTTTCATTGTTGGAATGCCTAGAAGTGGATCAACATTAATTGAGTCAATTCTTTCTATGAATAATAGTGTACAGGACTTAGGAGAGATTAATATCCTTGAAGAATCATTCGAACAACAAAGAAAAAATTCTCAAGGGTCAACACTTGCTGAATTATATTGGCAGAAAGTAAACAATGAGCAAGAAAAATGGAAAGTTACAACCAATAAATGGTTATATAATTATCAATACACAGGTATCATTGCAAGGCAAATACCTAATGTCATAATTATTCATTCTTTTAGAAATCCTTTAGATAATATTCTCTCAATTTACCGAGCACATTTTGCGAGAGGAAATAAATATTCTTCCTCCCTTATTGATTGCGCAAAAGTATATTTAGATCAAGAAAAAATCATGGCAGAATACAAGAATAAATTTCGATCAAAGATATACGACTTAAATTATGATTCATTAGTGAGTAATCCTAAGGAAGAAATTAAATCTTTAATTTCTTATTTAGGCTGGGAATGGGATAATGCCTACCTAACACCTCATCTCAATCGGCGATCAGTTTCTACCGCAAGCGTAGTTCAAGTTCGTTCACCGATTAATTCAAAATCTATAGGAGGATGGGAAAACTACAAAGAGATGCTTAAACCTGCTATAGAAATCCTAACTGAAAATGATAGATATCGAGACTTAACTTCATAAAGTATCGACAATCAGTAAATGATTAAAAGTAAATAGTAAATACCTGAAAAATAATTAGATGTTATTCTATTAAGACTATCAATTGTAGATATATGGAGGGTCAGTACCTAAATAGACTTCTAAATCTTCTTACAAAGAAATGGTGCATTTTTACCCGATCAAACATATATCAGGAAGTAAAATGTAGAGAAAAGCATCTTTCTAAGATTTCTTCGCGATAACGAAGACAGAGTGATATCACAAACCTATGACAAGCAACCATTTATAACTGGATTCTCTCCTGATGGACTACTCCCACTCAAGAGCACCTGCTCAAATTATTAAGTGGTGAACAGGGATTTGCTCCCCTTTTTTACCATGTGGAACTCAAGTGGAACCGTCAATTAGCAAATATTTTCATTAGCAAGGGAGCAAACAATTATTTGCCTTCCGTTAACTCCGATCGATTTTTACGCCAAAACCCTCAGGCATCTCGTCATTAATATCTTTTAAATCCATCCATCTACTCTCTTCATCTACAGTTAAGTTTTTGAATTTTCTTACATAGATATCTCCTGCCAGATCAGGGTCTGCAACTCCAAAGAAATCGCATATTTCTTCTACTCGTGCCCAATGCTCAATTTCATTCGTTGCTCTTTTGAATTCAGTAATCTCAAATTTCGCTTGTTCTGCCTGACTTAATTTGTTTAAAACTGAGGACGAAACAGAGACAGTTGCACAATCCCATTTCGAACTATCTTCTCCTTCCAACTCAAGATTTCTTTGATTGAGTTCTTTTAACCAAGTTTCATCCATAATATTCTATTTTTCCTCAATCCACTCAGAGAGTTTATTTGATTCAAGATCTAATGATTGATAGAAATCGTGAAAGGTCGCCACTTTTTATTCTTGGATCCTTTGTTCTTATTCCTATTTTGTAGGTTCTAATCAGTTTGTCTTTTTAGTAGTGACAAAAGGTGCAAATAGGAGTAGAAAATAAATAACAGAACAACTCCTCACACAATAGTTCTGTTGTAAAAAGGCACTCGACTTCGCGTAAGTAGGGTGCTTTTTTAATGGTTGAGTATACAGAATTGGCACATGTGACAGTTAAAGAACTCAAATACTCAACATTTCTCTTTTCGTGACGTTGATTAAATTTGATTTGTGAGGAGTTGAGATCCTCCGCAGTGGAAACAAGGAAACACTTGCGCCTGATCTCACAAAAAAACCGCCCTGCAGAACTGGGCGGTTTTTTTGTGCCTTTTATAAAGTGGTCTAATGATATTTCCACCTCCCCAAGTTGTTTGCGGATTACTGCTTTTAAGCACAATAGTAGTTTTGATTTTTGATTTCAGATACAACCCATTCGGAGACAGTGAAGACGATATCTAATTAGGGATTTTTTCGGATGCAGACCCTTTGCGTAATTGATTAGAAAAGGAAAAGCAGAACAACTCCTTACCAAAATTCGTTCTGTACATGAAGAGAGGGACTCAAGGACGCTGAAGCAGCAGGGTCCCTTTCTTAATGCAATTAAATGAATGAAATCAATCTCCTTTATCGTAAATATCTCCTGAATAAGATTGAGGTCCTATCTCTGGTGGTGGATTATTTCCGAAACCATCCACTAAAGCATCTGCCTCACTAGTAAAAAGTTTGGTGAACCATTGTCTAGTCGCAATGATTGCTGTCCAAATCTTGTCTCTTTTTCTAGTCATAAAGATACCTCTAATGAAGTAAGGGGGCATGTGTTTCCCCCCTTCGAGTCGATCACCCCAGAAATTGAAGTGCTTTGACTGCTGATCTTGTTTTACTCCTCTTAAATGGAAATTCATAGGGGTGAGAACACCAAGGTATTTCTACATTTGGGTTCTCTGCATAGATATTTTTGATTAGTGGTAGTAGATATAAATCAAGGCGCTATTAGGAGGTCAAACCATGTCATGCGGTAATCCTTTTAAACATGCAATCGAATACGTAAAAGAAACATTCTCGAAATCTTGTGGAGTTCCTATGCAAGGGAACGATTGGTGCGATCTCGTTTCGAATTATAAAACTGATTTTGATGAGGTCGATTACGAGAATGAATGCTTGCAGTTTGGCAACTGCTCAATGGACTACTAAAAAACATTGAACTAACAGGAGGTCTAATTATGCAAGCAACACGTAGTTTCAGAACCAATGGGTCGAATACTCTTTCATCGATCTTTCTTTGGTTTTCTGTCCTTTTAATCTCACTTGGAACACTTCCACACCTTGTTCCTTATTACTTTCAGTTGAAATATTGAGGTAAAAAGAATGATTCTCGATCTTCTCAAACTCATTCTCAGAAAACACAAAGATTATTGAGTGGTTGATTAAACAGGAGTTTTTTCTCATGTTCACCTGATCTGGATTTGTTATTACTGAATTAGGAGTCACAGCACCTTCTGTGGGTCAAAGTTAAATAAGGGATGGAAATTTAAGTTCAGTCAGTTGAGTGCTTGACTCAAAGGGAGCGACCAAAATCTCGCTCCCTTCTTTAATGGAAAAAATAGGTGACTTGAACTAATAGACAAATATAGTACATTTGTATTAGTATAATCCCCATCACTAAACCGACAAAAAAAGCACGAAGTGAACATCGTGCTTTTTTGCCTCTTCTCGCAAGGAGAACCAAGATGGATCGAATTAAAACACCAACAGTTGTTGCTCCAGTTGAAGCACTTGAGCATCCAGAAGAGTGGAGTTATTTCACTGACCTGGAACTGGTGAAGTCCAGAGGAAGTTCTGTTTGTTTTACGTGTGAACACTTCACTTATACGTGCGATAAGTCATGCGTCACTCTTTTGGCTTGTCCTCTTCAGCAACGTCTTATTCCTCAAGGTGAACATCTCACAAAGCGTTGCCTGAACTGGCAAAAGAAGAGGGTATTACAAATTGGATGGTGTCCAGAAGTTGCCTAACAAACCAAAAATTATTTCCTCAAAACTAATGAATTTAACTACCACTGCTGATTCTGTGATGATGTTTTGCATAATCGCTTCAATGGCAATTTTTGATGCCTTCTTAACTCTTCTTTCGATCCTAAAGAAAGGAATATTTGTTGATCAGAAATCGCTACTGATGGAAAAGACGAATAGCGAATTAAGGGCAATGCTGGTTGGTATAGACAAAATTTCCAAACTCAATAAAAAACAATTAGTCGATTTAGTAATAGAAAAAAATGAACTTTTTTGATACTAAGATGTTCTCAATGCGTAGAGAAGGTGACACGGGGAAGATACATTTTTAGTCTATAACTCAGTATTAGTAGTCGATATTATTCCCACTCAATAGTTCCTCACACATATGGGGTCACAAAACGCAGTTATAGACATGGTTTCTTAAATGTAAAATAGCACGGGGAGTAAACAGGAAACTGTTTTCGAAGGGAATATATGGGATAACAAGAATGAATAATTTATTTTTAGTTTTTCACATTGTTTATTGATCAACTAAAATCACTCCAGAACAATATATTCCTGTCATTTGTTGCCTTTATAACCTTAAAAAAACAAGATTATCTATTTCTCATCAAACTAATAAGAAGTTCTGAGTAGTAATTGAGCAATTCAACTTTCCAGATAGGGCAAAAACTCACACTTTCACAACTTGAGTCCTTCCTTTGGAAGAGCACCGACATCCTCAGAGGAAGGATAGATGCCTCTGAGTTCAAGGACTATATCTTTGGGATGCTTTTCCTGAAGCACTTATCTGATGCGTTTGATGAGGCAAAGGAAGATATCATCATCTACTACTTAGACCAAGGCAAAACCCAGCAACAAGCAAAGAATGTTGCTAGTCAGCAAGATGAGATAAAAACAATGGAACGCAACATCAAACGCTCCTTGATTGAAGAAGACTTTAACGACCCAGAACTAAGAAAAGTAGTTATTGAAAGATTCATGGACCTTGCTAAGGTGAAGTTCAAATGAGTGCAATACCAGAAGAGGTTTTAGGTCTGCATGTTGAGGTTGTTCGCTCAAGAAGGCGAACTGCTGCATTGCACATTGTTGGTAATGAATTACAAGTCAGAGTTCCTCAGCAAGTTAGGGATGAGCGGATTATTGAGATTCTGCAAACAAAAAGATCTTGGATTAGCAAAAAAGTCGCTCAATTAAAAGAAGTTCAAATTCCTAAACCAAAGGAATTTGTAAGCGGTGAGACATTCCTTTTTTTAGGTCAAAACTATCGACTCAAAATCCAAGAAGGACATCAAGTAGGAGTTGAATTATTAGATGGATATTTGCTTACAACAGTCCGTACATCTGATACTGGAGAAAAGAGAAAAGAAAAGATTCAAAAGTATTTGCAGTATTGGTATCGTTCCAGCGCAAGAGAAAGATTGATTGAGAAAGTAGACCGTTATTCAAAATTGATTGGTGTCTCTTCTAAAGGATTAAGACTGGGTAGTTTTAAATCAAAATGGGGTTCCTGTGATAGTCGTAGCAAACTTGCTTTTAATTGGAATTTGATTAAAGCACCCCACGCAATTATTGATTACGTAGTCATTCATGAGTTATGTCATATCATTCAACTCAACCACTCAAAATTGTTTTGGCAAGAAGTTGAGAAATATGATCCTGAATACAAAGAGCACAGAGCATGGTTGAAGAAACATGCCAATGAATTGATATAACTCATAAAGCACCACCGTATTGCCAGTTGGTAAGGTAATTGTTGATGTCAAAAAAATTTTTAATCTAGAGAGAATTCGTTAATAAATCCTGAATAACTGAACCTTAAAAAATTAATCGCCAGTGTAGAGAAAAGAAACTATCTACGATTTCTCTGCAGAGACGGTGACAAGGTGATACGGGGAACAGAGCACTTGAAACACCTTGTCACTGCGTCATTTCATTCCCACTGTGAACTCACGGGGAACATACATTTTTCGTCTATAACTACATTTTAATAGTCAATACTATTCCCACTCAATAGTTCCTGGTGGTTTGCTTGTTATATCCAAAACAACTCTATTCACTCCCTCGACTTCATTAACAATACGATTAGAAATTTTCTCCAGAACATCATATGGCAAGCGTGACCAATCAGCAGTCATTCCATCCTCACTGGAAACACAACGTAGAACTATAGGCCATGCATAGGTTCTTTGATCTCCCATTACTCCAACGGAATATACAGGCAACAAGACAGCAAAAGCTTGCCAAATCTCGTTATACAAGCCAGCAATATTAACTTCTTCTCTGACAATTAAATCTGCATCCCGTAAACAATTTAATTTTTCATGAGTAACTTCACCTAAAATTCTTATAGCTAATCCTGGGCCTGGGAAAGGATGTCTCCTAACAATCTCATCGGGTAAACCAAGTGACTTACCAACTTTTCTAACTTCATCTTTAAATAAACGTCTAAGGGGCTCAACCAATTTAAATTGTAAATCTTTTGGCAAACCGCCCACATTATGGTGGCTTTTAATTTTAACTGCTATTCTCTCACCTGTCTTTGGATCAACATTTGTTCCAGCACTTTCTATAACATCTGGATAAAGCGTACCTTGAGCAAGATAATCAAAAGGTCCCAAGCGTAGACTCTCCTCTTCAAAAACTCTGATAAATTCTCTACCTATAATTTTACGCTTTTGCTCAGGATCTGTTACTCCTTTTAATTTAGAAATAAATCTTTCTCTAGCATTAATGTATTCAACATGAATATTAAACTTTTGATCAAAGAAAGACATAAGGAATTCTGGCTCACCTTTTCTCATAAACCCTTGATCAATAAACATACAAGTCAATTGAGGTCCTATTGCTTTATTTAATAAAAAGGCAAGAGTTGATGAATCAACACCACCCGATAGAGCTAACAAAACTTTTTTATCTCCTACCTGTTGCTGTACTTGAGTAACAGCTTCATCGATGAATAAATTTGTTGTCCAATCTGGCTCACATGAACAAATATGATAGACAAAATTTCTTATCAAAACCATTCCATGGGTAGAATGAACAACTTCAGGATGAAATTGCACTCCATAAAACTTCTTATCATGCAAAGCGATAGCTGCTTCTGAAGTATTGCAAGTATGGGCTAATCTAACGAATCCTTTTGGTAATTCTTGAACCGAATCTCCATGACTCATCCACATGGTAGAGCCACTTATGACATTCGTTAATAAAGCTGTTGGATCATCAACTTCTAATGGAGCCTTTCCATATTCAGCTTTTCCAGTAGCAGGTTCAACAGAGCCTCCTAGCTGATGAACCATTAATTGCATTCCATAACAAACACCAAGAACAGGAATGCCTAAATTAAAGATTTCTGGATCACAATATAGAGCACCTTTTTCGTAGACGGACCCAGGTCCTCCACTTAAAATTATTCCTTTGGGTGAAAGTGAAGCTAATTGCTTAGCAGATGTTGTGTAACTCATAACTAATGAGAACACCTCTGTCTCTCTAATCCTTCTGGCAATTAATTCTGAATATTGAGATCCAAAATCGAGAATAACGATTGCTGGATTACGTTTTTCTCCTGAAATCATTGAAGTCATATCAACCTGTTAAATGCTTGTAAAACATTCTTATCAAATAGACTAATTAAGCAAATAAGATTATGCCTATCACTTAAGAATTAACCCTAAAGAATTGATTTGTTTTAAGCCCTTAAAACCAGCCCAACGAATTTGTCTTTGACGATCAAACAAAACAGATCCTATTTCCATCGATGAAGATAAATATCGATTTACATAGCTCAAACTTTGAATTTCAATTTCTTTTGCCATCCTTCCCCAAATCAAAGCAACATCCTCTTTCTTTTTTGATTCAAGGGCTAATAGAGCATTTTCAACTGAAGTTGCTTTACTGATTAATTGAACCAAATCCAAAGAAATACCCTCTCTAACGGCCAGAGAAGTGAGTATTTCAAGTCTTCCATCTGCAAGATGATGATGTGTATGAAAAATACCACCAGATAATTTTATCAATTTTCCGTGATAGCCAAATAACAAAAGTTTCTTCACACCATTTTCTGCAGCTGCAACAAGAAGAGGACCTAGCCAATTACCCGTTTTAATAATTTGCTTGGCTGGAAGTCCAAATCTCAATGCTAAATCCATTCCATTTTCACCAATAACAAAGGTCAAACATCCATCAAATGTTGATTCAGAGCATTTTTGTTGAAGAATCTCTAGACAATTTTTCAACTGCTCAGGTGAAGCACTTATTTGGACCTCAGCCTGTGTTCCAATAAGAGATAAACCATCCACAACTCCAAATGCCTTATTACTTGTCTTTAAAGCACGAGCTTTCCCTTCAGGTAATACAATCTCAAGCTTAATTGAACAGTCTTTCGGTAATAAAGGATAAAGATTGATGCAGAGCAAATCACGAGCAAACTGAGATATACAAGGCTGACCAGAAGATTCAAACTTACCTACTCCATAACCTGCATGAAAATCAAGCCAATCAGGAAAGCCATTTTCAACTATTTTTCCAGAGTGAGACGTTGATTTAGTTAATTGAATATAAGCCCAAATTTCTAAACCTCTTGTCACATCAAGAGATAATCCAGACTGACAATGACTTACTGCTAAGGATTTCTGACCATTGTCAAGTAATGCAGAAGAAGAAATAGGTACCCGAACGGACTCTTCTTTATTTGGTAAATTAATTATCTCAGTATCTTGATATTTATTCCCAATAAGGATATTTGTTGCAGATTTTGCAGCTGCAACCACCCACACAGGAAGAGTAAATTCATTCAAATTATTCGAAGAGCTGACGATAAAAGAAATTCCCTAAATAATTTTTTAAAATAATAATAATCTAGATTTAAAGAAGTAAATGCAGGGCAAACTCAATCTAATGATTCCTGGACCAACTCCAGTACCAGAAAATGTTTTGAGTTGCATGAGTAAACACCCAATCGGTCATAGGAGCGGAGATTTTCAAGAAATTGTTCAAAAAACAACTGAGCAACTTAAATGGCTTCACCAAACAAAGGCAGACGTACTGACAATTACAGGAAGTGGAACTGCTGCAATGGAGGCAGGAATAATCAATACTTTAAGCAAAGGTGATCAAGTCATTTGTGGTGATAATGGAAAATTTGGAGAAAGATGGGTAAAAGTTGCCAAAGCATATGGACTAGATGTAAAAGTAATCAAAGCTGATTGGGGTCAACAACTTGATCCAGATGAATTCAAGAGAATTCTAGAAAAAGATACTGATAAACAAATTAAAGCTGTAATTTTAACTCACTCAGAAACTTCGACAGGAGTAATTAATGATCTTCAAGCAATTAATAACGAAGTAAAAAATCACGGTAAAGCTATTACTATTGCTGATTGTGTGACAAGTCTAGGTGCATGTAATATCCCTATGGATGACTGGGGAATTGATGTAATAGCTTCAGGATCACAAAAAGGTTACATGATTCCACCAGGGCTTAGTTTTGTTGCCATGAGCAAAAGAGCATGGGATGCTAATTCTAAATCCGATTTGCCAAAATTTTATTTAGATTTGAATCAATACTTAAAAACAGTTAATAAAAATAGTAATCCATTCACACCTGCAATAAATTTGTATTTTGCTTTAGAAGAATCGCTTACAATGATGCAAAACGAAGGATTAAATAATATTTTTAGTCGTCATGCTCGTCATCAAAAAGCAACTCAAGAAGGAATAAAAGCTATGGGTTTAAATTTATTTGCTAAAGAAGAATTTGGAAGCCCAGCAATCACAGCTGTGCACCCCGAGAATATAGATGCAGAAAGTATTAGAAAATCAATAAAGAATAACTTCGATATACTCTTGGCAGGAGGGCAAGATCACCTAAAAGGAAAAATTTTTAGAATTGGACATTTAGGATTTGTGAATGATAGAGATATTATTAGTGTCATATCAGCATTAGAAAGTACTCTAGATAAGATGGGTCAACTCAAAGCTCCAAGCGGGAAAGGAATTTCAAAAGCAATTTCAATCCTAAATAATGCATAAAAATTGTTGAAAAAAATAAATAGCTCAATTATCTAATATTAAGCAAAGTCAGTACTTTGATCTAAACCCCCACCCAAACCTAATCCCTATTTTTAAGTACTTTGAAAATTAAATCCAAATATCAATGAATACAGAATTAGCATTACCTAAACCTTTCGTAAAATATTAAACTTTCTTAATTGATTATTTTTAATTTTAGTATATCTATTATTAAATTTGTACATACACATAATTTTAATTAGATGGCAAAAACATATGAAATCAAAAGTAAAAAATCTAATTCATCAATTTTTTAATAAGTCAAGAGTCACGAAATCAGTTAAAAAATGAACTACTAATAAGAACCAAAGCTAGACAGGAGAAAAAAAAATAGATAATTTAAAGTGGATAATTTTCTTAAAATCATGCAACTTGGGATAAAGCAAAAATTCTTACCAATTTCAATCATTTTTTTAGTCTGTAGTACTACTTTAGGGTTCAAAACCAACGCAGCAGTAACAAACGGAGCAGACATATATTGCTTTATGAGAAATGGAGGCAATACTCATGAACCAAGCTGGCAAGCAGCCTATCAATTTATCAAAAGCAAACAACAAGGTTTATTCAAAACTTCTCCAAAGCAGGCTGCCTCCTTGATTGTGGAAGAAGTAGTTCTAGATCCTATTAAATATGAAGGATGCATTAATTACTTGGGCGATCTATATACAGGAGACACTACACCAATAGATATGAATAAAGATAATGAATTACAAGATCAAGAGAAAGCTAAGAAAACCCCTAAAGGAACATATATAGATCGTTATAATTATTAATTAAATTAGATTTAGATAAATGAAAAATCATGACGTATATTTACTTTAAAAAAAGTATAAAAAAATCTTAAAAATAGAAAAAATGCTATTTTCGATACATTGACTAATTAACCTATCAAGGCAAAATTGATTTAGTTAATTAATACGTATGCACATAAGGGATGCGGTTTTCTTGGAAGATCTCTGCCCCAAGCTACGTGACCGAAGATGGCGCAAATCTCTGCATGAATTCACTGCTAAAAGCTGTATTTATTGTGGTAACAATTCAGAATCAATTGACCACGTTGTACCGAGAAGCAAAGGTGGATTAAGCATCACAGAAAATTGTGTCCCTGCCTGCCTCTCATGTAATGGAAGCAAAACAGACAATGAAGCTTTTAACTGGTATAGAAAACAACGTTTTTATGATCCAAGGCGATCTATGGCTATAAAAGCATGGACAGAAGGAGACTTACGACTAGCATTAAGACTTCTAAAATGGGCTCAGCCTAAACAAAAGAAAAGTCTTGAAAAATCAAAATCCAGTGTTAATGAAGATTATTTTTGGCAAACAGCTTAAATACTCACCAAACTTGACATGCTAAAGAGGAATTATATTTTTGACATATAGACGCTAAATTAGTAGGTTTCTCAGGAACAAAAGCTATACAAAGAAGAAAGCATATTGAAGCAAAGAAAGGTTTGATCAAGTTTTTATTTTTCTTTTGTACCGATAATCTTTTTTGGTTCCTTAATCTATTAAGTCCATGGAAAGAATTTTGATTAGGCTTTAAACAAGAAGCAGTCATTGCTAAATAATCAACATAATACATTTGTACTAATGAATCAAGATATTGTCAAGCGCTTAGGGCCTCTCCCGTCAAAATCTAAGCTAATCATATTTGGAGGAGGATATAGTGGCCAAAAAATTGCAAGTGTAGGAAGGCAATTAGGAGTAAAAGTTTTGTGTAGCAGAAGAACAAAAGGTAGCGCAGGCGCTGATTTCATATTTAATGCAGATAATGAATTATCTAATGAGATTTTTGAGGGAGCAACTCATGTCTTAAGCTGTATTCCCCCTTTATTAAGTGGCGAAGATCCTGTACTTAGTAAAGTCAAAACTAAATTATTAAATTCAAAAACTTTAAAGTGGGTAGGTTACTTATCCACTACCGGTGTATATGGAGATAAAAAAGGAGGATGGGTAAATGAAACTACATGTCCTAATCCTCAACAAGAGAGGAGTATTCGTAGATTTTCCTGCGAAAACGAATGGTTAGATACAAAGCTTCCTATTCAAATACTGAGATTGCCAGGTATATATGGGCCTAGAAGGTCTGTATTTGAAAGCCTTTTAAAAGGAACGACAAAAATGATCGATAAGCCTGGTCAAGTTTTTTCAAGAATTCATGTCGATGATATTGCTGGAGCTGTCTTATTCTTAATTAATCTCTATTCCCAAGGGAAAAACCCATCTGTGGTGAATATTTCTGATGACTTACCAACAAATAATCTTGAAGTTATTAATTTTGCAGCAAATTTAGCTAAAAAATCTCTACCAAAAACAATACCTTTTGAAATTGCACAAAAAACAATGAGTCCAATGGCGTTATCATTTTGGCAGGAAAATCGAAAAGTTGAAAACAAGCTACTATGTAAAAAACTTGGATATTCACTAATTTACCCTAATTTTAAATCTGGTCTAAAAAATTGTTTCTCAAAATTAAAAATGAATTAATCTTCTTTATTTGTAGATTATCTTTAATAAAATTTGCCTTAAAAAATCGGAAACGTTTAAAGAATAATCTAAATCTATTAGTGTAAATCTAATATCAAGAAAATTAAAATCACTAAAATACATCGAAACATGAAAAAAGTTACAACATCAAAAAAGAATAAAAATACTCTTGTTATTTCATTAGGTGATCCTTCAGGTATCGGAACTGAAATAATACTAAAAGCTATTGGTTCTAATCGTTTAAATAAAAACATAAAGCCTTTAATTGTAGGATGCAAAAATCATATTTATGAAACTTATTCTAAGTTAATTAATCATGGAAATAAAAGTATTCCTGATCCAAAAAATCTTGATATTATTGATATTGCTCTAGAAAAAAAAATTACTCCAGGGATAGTTGACAAGAATAGTGGAAAAGCAAGCTTTAAGTGGCTTTCAAATTCAATTAATATAGTTTTAGAGGGGAAAGCGAATGCTCTAGTAACAGCGCCTATTTCAAAAATTGCATGGCACAAAGCTGGCCATAACTTCGCTGGCCAAACTGAATTATTAGGTAAGTTAACCAATACCAAAACATCTATGCTTTTTACTGCAATATCACCGAATAACGGATGGAGATTTAATACGTTATTAGCTACTACTCATATACCTCTTATAAAAATAAATGATAATCTAACAAAAGAATTAATTAGATATAAATTAGATGCCTTATTGAATTTCTGTCGTAAATTCAAAGAAAAGCCTTTCCTCCGAATAGCCGGCCTAAATCCACATTCTGGAGAAGAAGGAAAAATTGGAATAGAAGAACAAAATTTAATTATTCCTGTTTTAAATGAATGGAAAAAAGATAATCCAACTATTCAAATTGATGGCCCTGTACCCCCAGACACCTGCTGGATTTCAGCATCAAATGCATGGAAAAGCAAATCAACTAAAAATAATGCGCCTGACGGAATACTTGCTTTTTATCACGATCAAGGTCTTATACCTGTAAAGCTAATAGCATTTGATGAAGCTATTAATACAACTCTTGGGCTACCTTTTATAAGAACTTCACCCGATCATGGAACTGCACTTGATATTGCGGGGAAATTCAAAGCTAGAGAAACAAGCATGATTGCAGCGATGAATAATGCCTGGTTTCTTTCTCAATAAATAAAACTTTTATCCAGGTTTTACTCTCATTAAAACTTGACCAAACTCAACTGGGGTGCCATTTTCAACAAGAATTTCAATCACTTCACCACTTACTTCTGACTCTAATTCATTCATTAATTTCATTGCCTCAAGAATACATACAGCTTGACCAACACTAATTCTAGATCCAATTTCCACGAAAGGGGTCTCTTCAGGGCCTGGAGCACGATAAAAGGTCCCAACCATAGGAGCAGTCACTTCAACCAGATCAGAGCGTGATCCTGGCACTGAAGGGGGAGGAGTGCTTGGAGCTGTAGAAGTCTCAATTTTTCGTTGCGACAAGGGTGGATCAATCTCTTCTGATGTGATTTTTTTTGTAGAAGTTATTGGATCCGAGAACGAACCAAGATTTCGTTTAACTTCAAGGCAAAAATCTTCTCCCTCAAGCCGAAACTCTTGAATATCGCTCTCAGCTAAAGTTGCCAACAAGCGATGAAGCTCTTCATGATCAAGATTCATAGTCATTGTGTTTCTCGGCCTAGATAACTGTCATTTCGAGTATCTACTCGAATTTTCTCACCAATTGAAATAAATAAAGGGACCATTACTTGAGCTCCTGTTTCCAGGATTGCAGGCTTTGTACCTCCAGTAGCAGTGTCACCTTTAACACCAGGATCAGTCTCTTTTATTTCTAAAACAACTGAGTTAGGCAATTCAACTTCAAGAGGTTTTTCATTCCAAGACACTACATTAACCTCCATCCCTTCCTTTAAATATTTTCTACTTTCACCAATTTGTTTTGCAGTTAATCGTGTTTCTTCATAAGAAGTCATATCCATAAAAACAAAATCATCACCATCCATATAAGTATGTTGTAACTTTGATTTCTCTAAAAGAGCTTGTGGAACCATTTCACCAGCTCTAAAAGTTTTTTCAACAACACTGCCACTAACAACCGCTTTCAATTTAGTTCTAACAAAAGCAGAACCCTTGCCAGGCTTGACATGTAGAAATTCCACAACACGCCAAACTGCACCGTCTAACTCGATCGTAGTGCCAGTGCGAAAGTCGTTACTTGAAATCATTCACACAGAAAGATACCAATCGATCATAAGTCTGTGCCAAAGTCATGCAAAACATAGAATTAACATGGCAAAAAAGATTTGCATTCTTGCCTTAGTAACAATCCTATTTTCACTAACCTCGCCATGGGTTGAGCCAGCTATAGCAAGCCTTCCAAATGGTAATCGACTAAAAGATCCATATGCAATCTTAAGAAATTCTTTACCGATCAACCAGAAGGAATTACGTGAATTACAAAACAAACTAGAAGATACCAGCGAAGATCTTCGAGGTGGCAGATGGTCCGCTATCAGCAAAGCCACTTCAAGAAGTCAATTCTTAGTAAGCAATAAAAAAAATCAAATTCTTGAATCCATACCAGAGGAAAATAAAGAAAAAGCAATTACTCTACTTTCTAATTTGAAAGAAGATCTTAATGAATTAGGGGAAATAGCGAATGAAAAAAACAAAATCTCATTTCTTAATACAAGACGTAAAAGTTTAAAAAAGATTGATGATTTAGAGGCTCTTTTAATTACTAATGAGTTTCCATTTAAAATCCCGAGTGAATATGACAATTTACCAAGACTATTAGGTAGAGCAAATGTAGAAATAAAAACATCAAAAGGAAATATGAATGCAATTGTCGATGGGTATAATGCTCCTTTAACAGCTGGGGCTTTTATCGATCTTTCATTAAAAGGTTTTTATGATGGATTACCAATTAATAGAGCTGAAGAATTTTTTATTTTGCAAACAGGTGACCCTAAAGGAGACGAAATTGGGTACGTAGACCCAGAGAATAATGAGATGAGAAAAGTTCCTTTAGAAATAAGAACTCCTAATTCTAAAGATACACTTTATGGACAAACTTTTGAGGAAGTTGGACTTTATACTGAAACACCAGTTCTTCCATTTGCAACATTAGGAACACTTGGCTGGGCTCATTCTGACTCTGATTTAAATGATGGTTCCTCCCAGTTTTTCTTCTTCTTATATGAAGCTGAATTAAATCCTGCTGGACGTAATCTTATTGATGGACGGAACGCTGCTTTTGGTTACATCATAGAAGGTTCTGAAATATTAAATCAATTAGGAGTAGACGACAAAATCATTCAGATTAAAGTATTAAATGGTTCAGATAATCTAAAACTCAAAGCTTAAATACTTAATAAAGTGGTCACTACAATCAAAGATATTGGAGAAATAGAACTTCTAAATCGCCTAAAAAAGTTTATGCGTTCAGGGCAAATAGATGATGATGTTGCCGAAATAACTTCATATAAAAAACAATTGCTTATTAATAATGATTTATTAGTTGAAAACATTCACTTCTCCGACAAAATATCAAATGCTAAAGATATTGGCTGGAAATGTATTACCACAAATGTTTCTGATCTTATTTGCAGCGGCTCAGACAACATAGTCTCCTTTACTGTTGGGATTGTTTTACCATCAAGCACAAATTTGACATGGGTAGAAAACTTATATGAAGGAATGTGTGAAGCAATAGAAATATTTGGAGGAGAAATAATAGGTGGAGATTGCTCAAGCGGAGCAATAAAAATCATATCAATTTCAGCAATTGGCGAAAAGAATGAGCCAAGACTTCACAGAGGCAATGCATTGCCAGGGGATTGCCTAGTTAGCACAGGAAACCATGGATTAAGCAAATTAGGATTAGCGCTATTAAAATCAGAAGATCTGCCAAGTGACGTCCAATTAAGTTCTGAGCTAGTTCAACGAGCGATACAAGCTCATAAGCGTCCGTACCCTGCAATTAATGCACTTAGGGCGCTTAGAGAAACTAAACCTGAGTCACTGAGTTGGAGAGCAGCAGGAACTGACAGTAGCGATGGTCTACTTGAATCAGTTAAAGGAATTTGTAAAAGCAGTGGTTGTCAAGCTGTTTTATCTAAAGACTCTCTTCCTAAAGATCCTGATTGGCCTGAGCATTCCAATTGGAATGAATGGTGTCTAAATGGAGGAGAAGACTATGAACTAGTTCTTAGCATCCCAAAGAAGTGGGCGAGAGCTTTAATAAAAGAATACAAAACAGCAAAAATTATTGGGTTTACAAGAAAAGGTAAACCCAATATTTTCTGGGATAATTTAGAAGAAATTAATACGAATCAGTCAGAAATATTTCAACATTTTTAAATCATAAATCTAAAATTTATTTCCATTTTTGAGCAACAATTTCAGCTAAGTCAACAACTCTTTGGCTATAACCCCATTCATTATCATACCAAGCTAATACCTTAACCATATTTTCATCTATACACATAGTTAACGCTTCATCAACAATAGTAGATTCATTTGTTCCAGCATAATCAGATGACACCAAAGGTAAATCTCCATATTTAATTATTCCTTTCATTTCCCCTTCTGAAGCAGTTTTAAGTAATGCGTTTACTTCTTCTGAACTAGTTTTACGACTAGATTCAAAAACCAAATCAACCGCAGAAACATTTGGAGTTGGAACTCTCATCGCAATACCAGTTAATTTCCCTTTCATTTCTGGATAAACTAATGCGACAGCTTTTGCTGCTCCAGTAGAAGTAGGAACCAAATTCATTGCTGCAGCCCTTGCACGACGTAAATCACGATGTGCATTATCCAAAATTCTTTGATCTCCCGTGTAACTATGAATTGTTGTCATTAAACCTTTATTAATTCCTAACTTTTGATCTAAAACTTTAACTATTGGAGCTAAACAATTAGTAGTGCAACTTGCGTTGCTAAGAATATCAAAATCATCATGAGAGTACTTATCAGCATTAACACCAACAACATATGTACCAACACCTTCGCCTTTGCCAGGTGCAGTCAGAATGACTTTTTTTGCTCCAACTTGTAAATGCTTACTCGCACCAACATCTGTATTAAATACACCTGTTGACTCAATAACCAAATCAATACCCCACTCTTTCCAGGGAAGATTTAAAGGGTTTCTATCTGAATAACATTTAATCGTTTTACCGTTAATTTCAAAGGTGTCATCTGTATGTGAAATTTCAGCATCGTTGATTGCGCCGAGAATAGAATCATACTTAAGCAAATGAGCACAAGTCTTTGGATCTGAAGTGACGTTAATACCGACCACCTCAATATTTGTGTTTGCACCCCTACTCAACCAACAACGCATAAAATTGCGTCCAATTCTTCCGAATCCATTAATCGCAACACGCAAAGTCATTTCAAAAACGGTTCAACCGCATAAGCTACTGGCCGCTGATCATACAGAACGATGATCACTTTTCTGAGTATTTTAAAAAATAATTGAAGCCTTCAGTACAAAAAAAGTAAAAAACTCTCTAATTCTTTAAAAAATGTGCCTTTCAATAGATGAAGAGGTATCTTGCACTCGACACCTAAGTGAAAGTGAAGAAGTCTCAACACTTACCTCCATACATCCACTTTATTGGCATTGGAGGTATTGGTATGTCTGCTTTAGCAATGATTCTTGCTGAAAATGGATATTACATATCAGGTTCTGATCATAAAAAAAGCCAGATACTAAATGAATTAGCTGCAAATGACATAATTATCTTTAACAGTCAGGAAGCATCAAATATTGAAAAAATTTTTAAAAAGAATAATAAAAATATGTTAGTTGTCATAAGCTCTGCAATACGTGACGACAACTTGGAATTACAAAAGGCAAAAGAATATAATTTACCTATCAAGCATAGGTCTGAAATACTAGAATTATTAATTGAAAAAAAGAAATCAATAGTTATATCAGGATCACATGGGAAAACAACAACAAGTACTTACATAACAACAATACTTTCAATTTTAAAAAAAGATCCTACAGCTGTAATAGGAGGAATAGTTCCTCTCTATAAAAAAAATTATAATGTTAGTAATAGTGAACTATTAGTAGCAGAAGCAGATGAGTCAGACGGATCATTAGTTACATTCAAGCCAAATATTGGAATTATCACGAATATTGATCATGAACATGTTGATCATTATAAAAATTTAGAGGAATTAATAATAACTATGAAAAAATTTGCTAGCAATTGTAAACACTTAATTGCAAATTTTGACTGTCAAAACTTAAAAGAAAATATAAAAGCATCAACATGGTTCTCAACACAACAAATTGATAATGTAGATTTTGCATTAATTCCAAAAGAGTCTAACGGATGTGAAATAATTGCAGATTATTATGAACAAAAAAAATTTAAAGATACCCTAATAGTACCTGTTCCTGGAATTCATAATTTAAGCAACACAATTGCAGCAATTGCTGCTTGCAGAATAAATGGAATTGATTTAAAAGATATAAAGAAAGGAATTGAGAATTTACAATTACCCGCGAGAAGATTTGACTATAAAGGATTATGGAAAAATAGATTGATAATTGATGATTATGCACATCACCCTAGTGAAGTTGATGCGGCAATATCAATGGCCTCCATTATAATTAAAACAAAAAATAATTTTTCTACAATATCACCAAAAAGATTAGTGACTGTATTTCAGCCACATCGATTCAGTAGAACTAAAAAATTTGATAAAAAATTTGCAAGTAGTCTAAGTAAATCTGATTTAGTATTTATAACTCCAATTTACTCTGCCGGAGAAGATATAATCGATGGAATTAATCATCACTCTATTGGAAATGAGCTAAAAAAATTAAACCCTAATTTAGAAATATATACTCCGGATACTAATCAAGAATTAATAAGGCTAATAAAGAAAAAAACAATTGAAAAAGATTTAATTTTAATTATGGGTGCAGGCGATATTAACATGGTATCTGCAAATCTATTTTTAGAATTAATTGATAATGAATCAATTAGAAGTGACTTAGCTGCTTAAAAAATGAACTCACTTCAATTAAAAAAAAATATTTCCTTATCAAATTTTACAACTTGGAGAATAGGAGGCCCTGCGGAATGGATTGCCCAGCCAAAAAATCCTAAGGAAATCAAATATTTAATTAACTGGATCAACAAAAAAAATATTTCATGCAATATTATAGGTGCTGGCTCAAATCTTTTAATCAATGATAAAGGAATTAAAGGATTGAGCATTTGTATGCGTCAGTTGAAAGGAATTCAAATTGATAAAAGTACTGGAATAATTGAAGTCCTTAGCGGAGAAATGCTTCCTACATTAGCCAGAAAAGCTGCTGCCAATGGACTCCATGGACTCGAATGGGCAGTAGGAATACCAGGCACTATTGGTGGTGCAATAGTTATGAATGCAGGGGCTCAAGGCAGTTGCATAGCAGACCACCTCGAAAGTATTACCACAATATCTTTGAACGGTAAATACAAAATGATCAAAGCAGATGATCTCAAATTTGGATATAGATATAGTCTTCTTCAACAAGAAACATTGATTGTTGTATCTGCACGACTCAAACTAGAACCTGGTCATGCAGACAAAATTCGTCAAATGACTAATGAAAATTTAAATCATCGATTAAGAACGCAACCATATAAAGATCAAAGCTGCGGTAGTGTTTTTCGTAACCCTGAACCTTTGAAAGCTGCAAAATTAATTGAAGAACTTGGTTTAAAAGGATTTCGTTTTGGTGGCGCTGAAATATCCAAAATTCATTCAAACTTTATAGTTAACACAAATAAAGCTTCTTCTTGTGACATACAAGAGTTAATTAAATATATCCAAAAAAAAGTTTTTGACTCTTATGGAATCTTGTTAGAAACAGAAGTCAAACAATGTGGCTTTTAAATTTAAACCCTAAAATCAAAAACAATAGGAAAATCTCATGGCTGGATTCGGACTACCAAATTTTGGACAACTAACTGAAGCTTTTAAAAAAGCACAACAAATTCAACAAAATGCTCAAAAGCTGCAAGAAGAGCTTGAGATCATGGAAATAGAGGGGACTAATACTGACAATCGTGCAACAATATGGATGTCTGGCAATCAAAAACCTTTAAGAGTAGAAATTGATCAATCTCTCCTTTCGGAGGAAAAAACAATAATAGAACAAGCCATCCTTGAAGCGATGAAATCCGCTCACGAAGCCTCAACTTCAACAATGAAAGAACGAATGGAGGATATAACTGGTGGTTTCAAACTCAACCTCCCAGGTATGGGTGACGAAAATTAATTATTTCCTCAAGGTTCTCGCGATAAAAAGAATATCTTTCAAGATCTTTATTGATCACGCAACCAGGCTCATCTAGATGTAGACAATTGCGAAATTTACACTTCGAATGAGTTAACTGAGATCGAAATTCAGGAAACAAAGTCGCAAAAGTGGATGCTTCGCAAACAATTTCTGGACGATTAAATCCTGGCGTATCAGCAAGCAATGATTCATTTCCAATAGCAAAAAGTTCGACGTGTCTAGTCGTATGAGTCCCTCTCTTTAGTTTTTTTGAAACAGATGAAGTAGCTAATGAAAGAGTAGGAAGTAAGTAATTAATTAAACTTGTTTTTCCTACACCAGATGGACCAGCAAGTACAGTTAATCTAGTGTTTCTAAAACGTTCAATTAGCAAATCAATACTCTTAGTATTTTTTATAGATACTGGTAAACAATCATAGCCCCAATTTCTTAATTTATTTATATATAAGTCCAACTCATTTTTATTAATCAAATCAATTTTGGTTAAAATTATAATAGGTTTAATTTTTGCGCATTCAGCTGTAATTATGAAACGACTGGTTTGCTCGATATCAAAGAGAGGTTCTTTAACAGATATACAAATAGCAATTAAAGTAACGTTTGCTACTGCAGGACGTTTTAAAAAACTTTTTCTTGGCTCTACATCTGAAACTACACCTCTATTATTTTGATGGTCTATTGATTCAACAAAAACTATATCACCTACATCTATAAATAAACCTTTATAATCTAATTTACTTCTTCTTGTACATAATAATCTAATTTTTTTAGAAAATTCATACAAACAATCTTCTTTAAAATCTTGATTATCTAATTCTACAATTAAAAAATTTGCTTTAAGAGCGACAACAATTCCTCTGTAGGTATTATCTTTATTCACTAAATATTATTATAGAAACCTTTTTAGAATCTTTATTCAGAATATCTACAATATAACCCTTCTCCTGCAATCCCTCAATAACACTAGCTTCAGCTTCACCAGTATCCAAATCTACCTTTAGGACTTCATTCAAAGATAGGGTTTCTAAAGCCAAGCAACATTTAATAAAATTAGTTGGACAAGATAAACCTCGTAAGTCTAGATAATGGTCAATTAATATATTTTTCTCCACTATTCTTTTCCAAATAATTTACTAAATAGACCACTTTTATGATAATGATGTTGAGGACCACGCGCTGAGTAGTGTCCAGCTAATTTTTCCAATAAATTTCTTTCAGAATCTGATAATCTTGTAGGTAGCTTAATCTTGACTGAAACTTGATGATCTCCTCTAGCAACAGGATTTCCAAGTTTTGGTACTCCTTTATTTTCTAAATTCAATATAGAATTGGGTTGTGTTCCCACTGGAATGTTTAACTTAGTAGGGCCATCTACGGTATCTATTTCAATAGTATCACCTAATATTGCCTGCAAGTAACTTATATTTACTTCGGATGAAATAGTTAATCCATCTCTCTTAAGATTTGGATGATTTTTAACTTTTAAAAAAACATATAAATCCCCAGACGGACCACCTTTCAATCCAGCATTACCCTCGCCTGAAACTCTTAAACGTGTCCCACTATCAACACCTGCAGGAATATTAATCCTTAATTGTTTTCTTACTTGTTTAACACCTTTCCCACTACAAGAATTACAAGGATCTTTAATGATTTGTCCAGTTCCACCACAATTGGGGCATTCAGCTACTTGGGTAAAACTTCCAAAAGGTGTACGTGTAGCTCTTCTTACTTGACCAGCACCTCCACATGTTGGACAAGTAACAGGACCAGTGCCTGGCTTAGCACCAGTACCGCGGCAGACATCACAAGTTTCTAGATGAGGAACTTTGATTTCTTTTTCTTGCCCAAAAATAGCTTTATCAAAATCAATCGTGAGGTCGTAACGTAAATCATCGCCTTGCTGAGGTCCACGTCTTTGAGGGCGGGACCCTCCTGGTGAACCAGAGCCACCAAATCCATTAAAAAAGGTTTCAAACAAATCTGCAAAGCCTCCCATATCCCCCATGTCTGGCATCCCAGCTGCACCGCCTAATCCAGCTTCCCCAAATTGGTCATAACGAGCTCGCTTTTGAGAGTCACTTAAAACTTCATATGCTTTACCAATTTCTTTAAACTTTTCTTCAGCACCTGCATCTTTATTTACGTCAGGATGATATTTGCGAGCTTGCTGTCTATAAGCTCTTTTTAAAGTGTCAGCATCAGCATCTCTGCTGACACCCAATAGATCGTAAAAATCAGCCATTAGTCCATTTAAACAAATTCAATTCCGTTTCGATCATCATGTAGTTAATTCTCATCTTTATTTGATCCATCTGATGACTCGCTTTGTCCTTGATTAGCAGCACTCTGATCAGGAACGTCTTCATTAGAAATTTTAGGTCCAGGTCCCATAGAAACTTTGACCAAAGCATGCCTTAAAACACGACCATTCAAGTGATAGCCCCTTTGTAATTCTTCAATCACGATATCCTCAGCCTTTTCATCACTGGGCTCTCTCATAACTGCTTCATGTAAAGAAGGATCAAAAACCTGATCAACGACACGCATTGGAGCAACACCTAATTGCTTAAGAACTTCAACTAATTGCTTATAAAGTCCTTGATAACTTCGATGTAACGCTTGAGCTTCTTCACCCTCAGGATTTAATTGCTGTCTTGCTCTTTCAAAATTATCAACAATAGGAAGTATTTCGCTAAGAGTGCTGCATGTGAGCTGAATTTTCAGATCATCCTGATCACGAGTCTGACGTTTTCGGAAATTATCAAAATCGGCAGCTATCCTCATATATTGACTATTTAACGTTTCATATTCTTTTTCTAATTGCTGTAATCTTGCTTCAGTATCTGGACCTTTAATATTCGAATCAGAGGCAGTTGAAGATTGTTCGTTTGCTGTATCTACTGAATCATTGTTCAATTGAGGCTCTACTTCCTGATTATCAGAAAGCTCAGCTTGATTGAGTGATTCATTACTTGTTTGAGAACTTACAGAATTTTCATTGGAATCATCTTGTAATGAAGCATCTTGAGGTAATTCATGTTCCGAGGAGGAAACGTCTGAATGCATATAATTTGATCAGCTATTAGACCATGTTGATTGCAAAGGGTTTTTTGTACAAGCTACGGAAGCCCACACCTATTAAATAAAAAAAATCATTTATGAATCAACTTCAAACGTAAGCGCGACACCATTATTGCAATATCGTTTACCAGTTGGCCTTGGACCATCATTAAAAACATGCCCTTGATGCCCACCACAACGCCTACAGTGATATTCAGTTCTTGGGACAATTAATTTAAAGTCTGTTTTTGTCTCTATTGCATCTGGTAAATGATCGAAAAAACTTGGCCAGCCTGTTCCACTGTCAAACTTTGTTTTTGAAGAAAATAAAGCAAGCCCGCATCCTGCACAACGAAAAACTCCTTTCCTTTTTTCATCATTGAAAGGACTAGAAAACGGTCTCTCTGTTCCTTCCTTACGTAAAACGTAAAAAGCGTCTTTGGGTAAACGATTTTCCCATTCTTTATCCGTTAAAGTTTTATAGTTCTCCATTGGTTTAGGTGTAGCAAAAGCACTTTTTGGTTTGATAGTAAAACCAAAAAGAGTATTCAAGAGTCCAATCATAAAAAATCTACGCTTCAAAGAAATTTCTCAATTCGATAAATCTTAATAAAATTTCCGCCCTAAAAGTTGAAAAAAATTAATTCATAAAAATGATTTCCAATTCTTTAAAAACAAATGAAATAGCTAACTACAGGTTAAGTATTGCTCCAATGATGGATTGCACCGATAGACATTTTCGTGTCCTTATGCGCCAAATCACAAAAAAATCGCTCCTATACACAGAAATGATTGTGGCCCAAGCACTTCATTACAGCAAAAACAGGAATAAATTATTAGATTTTGATGAGATTGAGCATCCAATCTCCATACAACTAGGAGGAGACGATCCGAAACTTTTAGCTGAAGCAGCTCAAATGGCAGAAGATTGGGGATACGACGAAATTAATTTCAATGTTGGTTGTCCAAGTCCAAAAGTAAAAGTAGGTAACTTTGGTGCTTGCCTCATGGGAAAACCAAAAATAGTAGCTAGCTGTATTGAGAAAATGAAAAAATCATGCAATATACCAATCACTGTGAAACATAGGCTTGGTATTGATAATCTTGACAATGATGATTACCTTATGGAATTTGTTGATAATTGTTCAATTGCAGGAGCGGATAGATTTATAGTTCACGCAAGAAAAGCTTGGCTAAATGGTTTGAATCCGAAAGAAAATAGAACAATTCCACCACTTCAATATGAAAGAGTTCAGAAATTAAAAGATAAAAGACCTGAATTAATTATAGAACTTAATGGTTGTTTAAATACAATTAATGAATGTATTAAAGCTCTTAAAACATTTGATGGTGCGATGGTTGGCAGAGCTGCATACAGTCATCCATTTATTTGGACAAAAATAGACTCAATGATTTTTGGACAAGAAGAAAAGTATCTTTCAAGATCAAAAATCATTAACAATATTATTCCTTTTGCTCAAAAACACTTAGAAGAAGATAATGGACGTCTTTGGAATATTGCTAAACATATTATAAATCTGATAGAGAACATCCCCAATGCAAAAAAATTAAGACATGAATTAAGCGAAAATTGTCAAAATAATAAAGCTGATATAGCTATCATAAAAAAAATTGCCCAGCAACTTGAAGATGCTGGGCATTAAAACAAGGAACAAAATTTTTAAGATTCTGCTCCACCATAATCTGCAGTGGTGTCATCTCCACCTTCAGGAGAAGCACCTCTTCTTCTTCTACTACGACCTTGATCAAAGCCATTTTGATCTTGTGAAGCATTGCCATGACTACGATCTTCCCAACCTTTAGCGCCAGAAGGTCTATCTTGATCAGCTTGACCGCCGCCGCCATAACCGCCGCCACCTCTTCTAGGAGCACTACCTCGAGGTTCGGCTTTATTAATTCTCAAAGGACGGCCCATAAGCTCAGCACCTTGTAGAGATTCAATTGCTGAAGCTTCAACTGCTTCATCAGCCATCTCAACAAAAGCAAAACCTCTTTTGCGTCCTGTATCTCGTTCTAAAGGTAAAGAACAATTTGCCACCTCCCCAAAGGGAGAAAACAATTCAATGACATCTTCCTGCTCAGCGCGGAAGGGTAAGTTGCCGACAAAAATACTCACTTGAAAATTGGACTGAAAATGAAATGTAACTCTTTGGCTACGAATAGCCAAAATTAATAACTCTAAAATGAGTTATCATCCAATACTTTAATACTGAAACCCCTCAAATAGATTGAAAACAATTTTTTTACTTAAATAATTTTTCGCGCCAAAAAACTAGTTGTTCCTGAACTCTCTCAAATCCAGTTCCACCAGAACTCAAACGTGCCTCAACCACACTAGAAGGCAAGAGCTTTTGAAAAATATCTTCTTCAAAATATTGATGAAATGTTTTCCATCTCTCCAAAGGAATATCTTTCAACAAAATTCCCTCTTCCAAAGAGGTCTTAACAATTCTTCCAACCAATTGATAAGCCTCCCTGAATGGTATTTGCTTAGCCACTAAATAATCTGCAACATCAGTAGCATTTGAAAAGTCTGATGAAACAGCCTGATTGAGTTTTTCTTTTCTAAAAATTAAGCCTTCTTCAAACAGGATTGATATTGCTATCAATGAATCCTTTACAGTTTTAACACTATCAAAAATTGCTTCTTTATCTTCTTGAAAGTCTTTATTGTAAGCCAATGGTAATCCTTTAATCATGGTTAACATTGCTTGTAAATGTCCAAATACCCTGCCTGACTTACCTCGAACTAATTCTGGAACATCCGGATTCTTCTTTTGAGGCATAAGGCTACTTCCAGTAGCACATCGATCTGTTAATTTTATAAATCCAAATTCTTCAGTTGCCCATAAAATAACTTCTTCCGATAATCTACTTAAATGAGCCATAATTAAAGCTGAGGCTCCTAAAAATTCTACGGCAAAATCTCTGTCACTTACAGCATCTAAACTATTAGAATAGATATCCTGAAATTGCAATTCTGAAGAAGTAATCTCTCTATCAATAGAAATAGGAGTCCCAGCCAAAGCTGCTGCCCCTAGTGGAGAAATATTAACTCGTTTTCTTACATCTTTTAATCTATTTCTATCTCTTTGTGCCATCTCAACATATGCCAATAAGTGATGAGCTAACGACAAAGGTTGTGCTCTTTGTAAATGGGTATAACCAGGAATGAGAGTATAGAGATTTTGCTCAGCTACTAAAAAAAGAGACACCTGCAGACGTTCCAAATAAATATCAATTTCATCAATACGCTTTCTCAACCATAGTCTCAGATCTGTGCCAACTTGATCATTGCGACTTCGCCCTGTGTGCAATTTTTTTCCAATAGGACCTATTAAATCTATTAATCTTTTTTCGACTGCAAAATGTACATCCTCATCTGCAATAGTAGGCTGAAAAAAACCATCCTCCGCTTCTTTCTTAATCTGTTGAAGACCATTTTCTAATTTATTCGCTTCTTCCTTAGTGATAATTCCTTGAATCCCTAGCATGCGCGCATGTGCAATTGATCCATCCAAATCTTCTTCTAATAGACAAATATCAAACTCAATTGAAGCATTAAATTTTTCTATAAAAGGATTTAATCCTTTATCAAATCTATCGCTCCACTTTTTGGTCAACGCACTTTCCCAATTACTAATACAAATAAAGCAAGAGTATTAGTAATTGTCAGTGAATTTACTAAGTTAATTCAGGAAGCGTTAATTCTTCATTAACTTTTAAAACTACCATTGAAGCATCATCTTCAAGATGATGATCACCTACCCCAACAAAACCATCTAGTCGCTCAAAAAGTTTATCTAGTATTTCTTGAGCACCTAAACCTTGCCTGGCAAACCTATCTAAAAAATTTATTAAACGTTTTTCGTCAAAACGTTCACCTGATAAACCAGGCGCCTCAGTAACGCCATCAGTGTAATAAAGAAGAACATCACCAGGCTGAAGAATGATCTCTCCACATCCATATTCAGCTTCGGGTTGAAGTCCAATCAATAAACCAGGTGCATCTAATCTATTTATTGATTTTGATTTAGAGCTCCAAAGCAAAGGTGGATTATGCGCTGCATTAGCAAACCGTAATTTTCTCGATCTTGCATCAAAGTCTGAGTAAAACAAAGTTACGAAACGATGTGATTGAGTCAAATCTTCAAGAGCTAATTGATTCAAGTCATGCAAAATACAATCTGGGGGCAATCCACTTAAGACCTCAGCTCTAAGCATCCCGCGCAACATAGTCATTAACAATCCGGCAGGCACTCCTTTACCCATTACATCCCCAATCACAAAAGCCCATCGACCAATAGATTTGGCTGTTTCAGTCAAATCTGGACGCGTCGGCATGAAATCGTAATAATCACCACCTACTTGAAAAGCAGGTCTACAACAGGCAGCTAATTCAACTCCTTCAATGATTGGACATTGATCAGGTAATAATTGTGATTGAATTTCGGCACCAATACTTAATTGTCTATCAACTTTCTCATGATTCCTTATTACTTGAAAAATAACATCATTTTCTATCGCTACACCAGTTAAATCAGCAACTAATTGAATATGTTTTCTATGAATATTACTTCCAAAATCAATCTCTCTTTTATCAAATGCATACAAACGTCCTCGTTGTCTTCCTCGAGAAACTATTGATGTAGCAATCACATTAAAAGACTCAAAATGCCTTTGCACCAATCTATCTAACAACAAAATATTCTTTTCTTGCATCCCAAAACCCGCTTGCATACCTTCCTCTAAAAGAAATAATTGTCTAAATAGTTCTTGATCTTGATCAATAGGAACTATTTGTAATTGTTCACGCCAAAGACTTCCATTGTCCTGAAAAGGAACTAACAATGATCCTTTAATACCAACTAATTGAGTAACAAGAAGTGGAATTAATTCAAGAAAACGCTGTAAATTAGTAAAACTTCGTAAAGCAAAGCTTAGAGAAAGTAATAAATCTTGGTTGGCTATTTGCTCTTGAGACAGACTATCAATCAAATCTGTTAAAGAATTAGACGCAGCATTTGACAAAGAATTAGTTATTCGTTGATATTTTTGCTCTGAGATTAGAGAATTTTTATTTATCATTCTCCACTCATCAAGAAACTAAAACTTAGCAAGATTTCAAAAAAAATTCTAAAAAATCATCGATTAGTTAAAAGAGCCTCTATAAATTCAAAGCTATTGAATGGTCGTAAATCTCTAAGTTTCTCACCAGCACCTATAAATCTAACAGGCAGTTTTGCTTCAGATGCAACAGCCATAGCAACACCTCCCCTTGAAGATCCATCAAGTTTTGTGAGTATTACTCCTGTTAATTCTGCTGAATCAGCAAAAGCCAGAGCCTGTTTCAGACCATTTTGACCTTGACTAGAATCTAGAACTAATAGAGATTCAACATTTGCGTTAGGAGCAAGCTTATCTATAATTTTTCGAATTTTTTTTAACTCTTCCATTAAATTGTTTTTGGTTTGTAGGCGTCCAGCAGTATCAACCAATAACAGATCTATTTTTTTTGATTTACTTGCACCGATAGCATCAAAAACTATTGATGCTGGATCAGCATTTTTAGATTCATTTGCAATAACTTCAACGCCAGTTCTCTCGCCCCATACCTTTACTTGTTGAACAGCTGCAGCTCTAAAAGTATCTGCTGCTGCAATCATTGCAGAAAAACCACTTCTTCTCGCTACACTAGCCAATTTGCCAAGTGTAGTTGTTTTACCAACTCCATTAACTCCTACTAACATCCAAATATTTAAAAAACCTTTTTTTGGAGAAAGTAAATCAACACCACTATCTTTAATTGGCTTTTCTAAAACATTAACCAACTGTTCTTTTAAAAAACGCAATCCTTCTGAAGCTTCAACAACTTCCTCATTTAACTTACTTCTCAATGAATCTAAAATCTGATCTGTAGCTAAGACTCCCGCATCTGCTCTCAGCAAAAGAGTTTCTAAATCATCAAGCACTTCAGGAGTTAATGGGTCGTCCCCTAATTTGTCTAATAAATCAGTAACAAATCCTTTTCGAGTTTTTTCTAGTCCTTGTTTTAACCTACTTAGCCAATCAATTTCATCTAATGAGAATTCATCAACTTTTTTACCTTGTGCAGCTAAAACCTCTGCTGACCATGTAAAAGTATCATCAAAATCACCCAAATGAAGCTCTTCTTCTTTTACATCTTGAGTAACTTGAGGATTCTTTTTGTCTAAAATATTTGATTTAAAATCGTCTTTTATATTATTTTTAATAGTCTTATCAATATTTTTCTTGTTCAATATTTCTTGTTCTTGAATTTCTTTTTCACGAATTTGTTTCTCCTCATTTTGCTTTTTCTTTAATTGCAAATAGGCTTCTTTCGCCCAATCTAAAGAATCGTCATTCACAGATGAAGAGTTCTTATTTTGATTATTATTAGAAGGAGTTGTTTCATCCGGAAAAAGATCGTGTTTCATGTCTAATTTAATTTCAAAGTAGAGTTTTGAAGTTTTCTCAACACTCCATTTATCATTTTGCGTCCTTGTTCATCACTATAACGATTAGCCAAGTTTACGGCTTCATTACAAGTCACAGCGGTAGGAGTATTAAAATCGATCAAATCAACAACAGCCAATCTTAAAATATCTCTATCAATTCTAGGTAATCTTTTTAATCGCCAACCCTCCATAACACTATCAAGATTATTATCTATCTGATTTTGCTTTTGAATGACTAAATTAACACGCTTTAAAGCTAGGTCACGAATTTCTTTTTGATCAACTAGTGCTAATAATCTTGGTAACTCAATACTTTCAGATAAGCTATTTAAAATATTCTCTGAATCAATTAAACAAGTTTTTATATGATTACGAGATTGTTTTAATAGTCCAACATCTTCTTGGAATTCACTATCTAATAATTCCTGATTTGCTTTTTCTAATCTTAAAGCACAAGAATCTAATTGTTCTCTCCAATGTTGACTTAAAGATTCAATTGCTTTACTAAGTAGACTTTCAATATTCATTTTATTAATATCATTTTGTTTAATTTGTCCCAAAAGCAAAAGAGCTAGTTCTCTAGAAATTGATTTTAATTGCATAACTATAACTGAAAAACTTTATGAAGATGAAGCTCTTAACTGAGAAAATAAACTAGAAAAAGAAGTGTTTGTTGAGTTATTTCTATCATCTGGATTTACAATTCCAGCAGAAATAATTGTTCTAAATGCATCTTCAACAGAAATATCTAAATCTTTAACTGAACCCTCTGGCACTAATGTGTACCAACCTGTTGTGGGATTTGGCGCTGTAGGTATAAAAACACTTAATAAAGGTTTATCAGGCTCAGTTTGCAAAGATGGTCCAACAATACCAGTTACAAAACCAACACTGAATAATCCTTCACGAGGATATTCAACTAATACAACTCTTCGAAATCTAGTTGAGTTGTCTCTCAGAAAAGTTTCTAAAAGTTGTTTAAGGGTTTTATAAACTGACCCTGCAAGAGGTATACGTGAAAGGGTTCCTTCTCCAAACTCAAGCAACCATCTTCCTACAAAATTTCTGGCCATTAGACCAATTAATAAAATACCTAGCAACGGAACAGTTAAACCCAAAGCAAGATTGATCAAGTCTTGCAATAAAGGGTTAAGCGTAATAAAGGGATTTAATTGTTTTGGAATTGAAGTCAATATTGCCAGAACGAAGCGACTGACAATTGTAGACAACCAAATAGTGGTAGCTAAGGGAATAACCACCAATAGACCAGCTATAAGGTCATTTTTTAGATCCTGCTGAAGCCTTGAGCCAAGAGTCAGATCTTCCTTGGGAGAGGACTGCACCAAATAAAGAGAGTCCGAAAAGTGTATATATATACAATCTAACCAAATTCAGTGCATTAATTAAAAAATTTAAGCTAATAATAGAAATAAAACATTAAAAACAAAGCATTTCAAGCCACAGCAAACGTCGAACTGACTAGAGGACCTTTTAATTAAAGGTAAAAAAATTATTTATGAAAAACTTACTGTGAACTTGAATAAATCTAATGATCTTACAAAAAAAATCAAAGAAAAAGCTTTTGCAGAAGGTTTTGATGCAGTGGGTATTGCAAAAATTCCAGGATCTTCAAGAATAAAACTTCGGACTGCTGCTTTAGAAAGATGGCTCGAAGCTGGCCATCAAGCAAAAATGGAATGGATGAAAAGCCCAAGAAGAAAAAATGTAGAACACATGCTTAAAGGTGTGCAAAGTATTGTTGCAGTAGGACTTAATTACTACATAGATACAGAACAAACTCCTAAAGATCTATCAATCGCAAGATACGGATGGGGTAAAGATTATCACAAAGTTATTGAAAAGAAATTAAAAAGAATTGGTCGACTTGTAGAAAAAGAAAGACCAAACTCTAGATGGAAAATTTGTATCGATACAAGCCCATTTTTAGATAAAGCATGGGCTGAAGAAGCAGGAATAGGGTGGATTGGAAAACACAGCAATATAATTAATTCTAAAATTGGCTCATGGATGTTTTTAGGTCATCTTTTATCTACTGAACCTTTGGAAGCAGACCAACCTTCAAAATCTATATGTGGTGAATGTGAAAAGTGTATGGAAGCATGTCCAACTAAAGCAATAGAAGAACCATTCATTGTTAACTCAAATAAATGCTTGGCATATCACACATTAGAAAACAGGGAACAAGAATTACCAAAAAATATTATTAATAAAATGGGAAATTGGATTGCAGGTTGTGACATCTGTCAAGAAGTATGTCCATGGAACAAACAAAACATACAAAGCACATCTGAACCAGATCTACAACCATCCGAATGGATATTAAATATAACTAAAAAAGAGGCTTTATCATGGAGCGATTCACAATGGAAAGAAAAGTTAAACAAGTCAGCATTAAAACGTATTAAGCCATGGATGTGGCGTAGAAATATAAATTCAATCTCCACTAACCAATAAATATGAAAAAAATAATTCCAACAATTTATCAATTTATAATTTGTATAAGTCTATTAGAATTTTCTATAATAAATAGATCATTAGAAGCTTTTTCACCTACAATTAACGAACCAAATAAACAAGAATTAGAATCCTCATCCATACAAATTGGAAAAACAGCAATACAACTCATTCAATTTGGACAAAATCAAGAAGCAATTAATCTTTTAAAATTAGGAATTAAATTAAATCCTAAAGAAATAGCTCTTTGGATAAGCCTTGCAGAAGCTCAAATAAGATCAAATAAAAAACATGAGGCATTATCATCAATAAATGAAGCTATAAAGCTAAATCCAAAAGAACAAAATATATATTTTACAAAAGCTTCTATATATATGGATTTAAATGATCCCCAAAAAGGTAAAGTTTCTGTAGAAAAAGGATTGTCAATTAATAAAAATAATGAAAAAGGATATTTTCTTTTAGGTAATTGTGAAATAATGCTAAATAATTATAAATCAGCACTTATTGCCTTTAAAAAATCATCAAAGATTAAGCCAAATTTTTGGCAAGCTATTAACAATGAAGGGCTTCTTTTATATGAATTAGATAATTTAAAAGAAGCAATAAAAAAATTTAGATTAGCAAGTAAAATTAGCAATGATGCTGAACCAATGTTAGCTCTTGCAATCGCATTATTCTCAATTGATAATAAATCTACTGAATCAATAAAATTAGCAAAAAATGCTCTAAAATCTAATCCTCAATATGTTTCAAACAAATATCAAGCAAAACAATTATGGGGTAAAAAATTACAAAAATTAGCACAAGTTTTATTTAGAATTAAAGAAATGGAAAAGGCAGTTGAAGAGGCGAAAGAAAAAACTCAATGAATTAATCTTTCACACAAAACTGGTTTTTAACAGATTAGTTAGTAGCCTAAATAAAGAAATTGAGGCCTCTAAGATACTTAAAGATGGCCAAAGAAAGACTGAAACCAATATCGTTGCATCAAGAAATGCAACGTTCTTACCTCGAGTACGCAATGAGCGTAATCGTTGGCAGAGCATTGCCGGATGCGAGAGATGGTTTGAAACCAGTGCAAAGAAGAATTCTTTTTGCAATGCACGAATTAGGACTTACACCCGATAGGCCATACAGAAAATGTGCTCGTGTTGTAGGAGATGTTCTTGGAAAATATCATCCACACGGAGATCAAGCAGTTTATGACGCCCTTGTAAGACAAGTACAGATTTTCAGTTCAAGATATCCAATTCTTGATGGACATGGAAACTTTGGATCAATTGATGATGATCCACCAGCTGCAATGAGATATACAGAAACTCGATTAGCACCAATATCCAACGATGCAATTTTAAGTGAAATAGATCAAGAAACTGTTGATTTTTCGCCAAATTTTGATGGATCCCAACAAGAACCTGATGTCTTACCTGCTCAACTTCCTTTTCTTCTTTTAAATGGAAGTGCAGGAATTGCCGTAGGAATGGCAACAAGTATTCCTCCCCATAACTTGAATGAAGTAGTAGAAGCATTAATAGCAATAATAAAGAAACCCTCTTTAAACGAAGAAAAATTATTAGATATCATCCCCGGACCAGACTTTCCAACAGGAGGTGAAATATTAATTAGTAATGGAATAAAAGAAACTTATACAAAGGGAAGAGGAAGTATAACAATGAGAGGAATAGCACACATTGAAGAAATTAATCCTGGTAAAGGTAAACATAAAAGAAGCGGTATTATTATTAGTGAATTACCATATCAATTAAATAAAGCTAACTGGATTGAAAAGTTAGCTGAACTTGTAAATAGCGGTAAAGTATCTGGCATAGCAGATATTAGAGATGAAAGTGATCGGGATGGGATGAGAATTCTTATAGAGGTTAAAAGAGATTCTGATCCTGAAAAAATTCTTGATTTTTTATATCAAAAAACTTCCTTACAAAGTAATTTTGGTGCTATTTTGCTTGCTTTAGTAAATGGTCAACCAGTACAACTAACATTAAGAAAATTATTAGATAATTTTCTAGAATTCAGAGAAAATACAATTTTACATAGAAGTAATTTTTTATTAAAAAAATTAAAAACAAGGCAAGAAATAGTTGAGGCTCTTATTCAAGCAATAAATAATCTTAGAGAAATAATTAATTTAATTGAAAAATCTAAAGATGCAACTGAAGCAAAAAATAAATTAATTAATAGCTTAAATATTAATGAAAGACAAGCTGATGGGATTTTAGCAATGCCATTAAAAAAAATAACAAGCCTTGAAAAAAACTCATTAAAGAATGAAATTAAAGATTTAAAACTAGAAAGGAATGAACTGGAATCAATAATTAACAACAGAGAAAACTTAATGAAAGTAATGATTAAAGAATTAAAAGAACTTAAAAAAAGATTTGGAAGTTCTAGAAAAACAAAATTAATAGAAGGTGGAGATGCACTTATTGCAGAACGAATAGCAAATCAAAGACCAAATAAAGAACTACAAAGAATGAATGCTTTAAAGCAATTATCATTAGATTCTGAAATCATAATTCAATCAAACAATGACATAAAAATAGTACCCTCAATGACAGTAAAAAAATTAAAGTTGAAGGAGAATAATCAAGAAAATAAAAATATACAACCTACTCAACTAATATGGCCAGTTAAAGATGAGCCGAAAATATTAGTGGTCGATGCTCAAGGAAAACTAGGTCTTCTAAAATGGGAATTTGCAGGACAAAGACCTGGACCTTTAGAACAATTTTTACCAGCCGGTTTAGAAGATAAAAAAATAATTAATTTTATTCCATTGCCAGCAAATAAAGATGTTATTTTAGGTTTAATAAGTAGTGATGGAAAGTTTAAAAGAATTGCAATTAATGAAATTAGTGAGATTTCCAATAGATCAACTACTATTTTAAAATTAAAAAAAGATATTAAACTTAAATCTTGTATACTTTGCGAAGAAAATAGCTATCTTTTTATAATAAGTGATATTGGGAGAATTATTAAGCTAAAGGTAACATTAAATGATTTTCCTTGCATGGGAAAATTAGCTCAAGGAACAAGTATAATAAAATTATTTCCCGGTGAAAGTATTATTGAAGTATTAAATATAGATGAAAAAAGTGTTAAAGATTTAGTTTTAATAACTAGTAAAGGATCATTCATAAAATATAAGACTAATGAAATAAAAACATCAAAAAAAGGCGAATTAGGAATAATAGGAATAAATATAAAAGATACTAAAATGGTAAAAAATAGAGTTATAAGTTGTTTTATAAATAATAATTATATTTATATCAAAACCAGTCAAGAAAGATATAAAAACTTAGAAGCAGATCAAATTTTTGATAGTCCATATAAAAAAGAAAGTAAATTAAATTTAACCCTAAATGATGATGAATCTATAGAATCTATTTTTTCAATGATTTTACCAGAAAATAATTAAGATAAAGAGGTTTTTTCTACCCAAGCCAAATATTCATCAGTGACTGTTCCCGTAACATACTTTCCGGTAAAACAAGATAAATCTAAGTCCTTAATTTTAGAGCCTTTTATTATGGCTTTCATAAGATCATCTACTTCTTGATAGATCATTTTATCGATAGATAAATTATCTTCTATTTCATCTATATTTCTATTATAAGCAATCAATTCATTTCTACTTGGCATATTAATTCCATAAACATGTGGATATCTAATTGGTGGTGCAGCAGAGGTAAACGTAACATTGTTAGCACCTGCACTCCTAGCCATTTGAACGATTTGTTGAGATGTTGTTCCACGAACAACAGAATCATCAACTATTAAAACATTTTTATTTTTAAATTCAGTACTCATTGCATTTAACTTTTGACGAACAGAACGTTTTCTTAAAGATTGACCGGGCATAATAAATGTTCTACCAACATAACGATTCTTAAAAAAGCCCTCTCTATATTCAATCCCGAGCTGTCTTGCTACTTGCATTGCAGCTGGTCTAGATGAGTCAGGAATTGGCATTACTACATCTATATCTCCTAACGAAATTTGTTTTTTTATAGTTTCAGCCAATAAGTCTCCCATTCTTAATCTTGACTCATAAACAGAAATACCATTCATGATTGAATCAGGTCTGGCTAAATACACATATTCAAATGAACAAGGAAATAATTGAGGATTATTTGAGCATTGTTTAGAGAAAAACTCACCATCAGAAGAAATAAATATTGCCTCTCCTGGTTCAACATCTCTAAGAATTTGATAATCATTATTTTCAATGACCAATGATTCACTTGCAATCACCCACTCAGATTTATTATCTCTTGTAGTCCTTTTCCCAATAACTAAAGGCCGAATACCAAAAGGATCTCTAAAAGCTAAAAGACCATGCCCAGCAATTAAAGCAATTGAAGCATAAGATCCTTCAACCCTTGAATGAAGTCTTTTAACAGAATCAAAAAGATCCTCTGGGTTTAAATCTCTTCCTTGTATTGCATCATTTAACTCAGTTGCAAAAACATTTAATAACATTTCTGTATCACTTGAAGTATTTGTATGTCTTCTATCAATTTTAAAAAGTTCTTTTTCTAACTCTCTTGTATTAGTTAAATTTCCATTATGTACAAGAATAATTCCATAAGGAGCGTTTACATAAAAAGGTTGAGCTTCTTCCTCTCGATGAGCAGCTCCTTTAGTAGCGTACCTTACATGGCCTAACCCAGTTTTTCCAATCAAACCTCTCATATCTCTAGTTCTATAAGCTTCGCGGACTTGACCTTTAGATTTATTAATATGAAAAACACTTCCATCCATTGTTGCAATACCAGTGGAATCTTGTCCTCTATGCTGTAGCAACAACAAACTGTCATAAATTTGTTGATTACATTGCTCTGTTGAAACTACTCCTACAATTCCACACATATTATATTTCCCCCGTTAAATAAAATAATTTTAATTTTAAAATTATAAATCATAGTTTATTTTATTTAGATATTTTTTTATAAATAGTATTTTTATATTTCTCTTTTAAATCAATAATATTTATATCTAAAATCAAATTATCTGATTGATACACTGATAAGTTTTTATTATTATTTACAGTACCTAAATGAGAGATAGAAAAACAATTAGATACTGATGTTTTTTTATAATAATCTTTTAAGTCCAATGCTTGATCATCTGAACAACTAATTAAGACTCTACCTCCTCCTTCAGCAAAAAGAAGACGATCTAATCTTGACTGACTTGGCGGTAAGACAATATTTGCTCCAAACCCAGAAGAAATACAACATTCAGATATAGCTACTGCTAGACCACCATCACCCAAGTCATGAGCTGAATTAATAATATTTTTTTTAATTATTGTTCTTAAAAATGATTGAACTTGTTTTTCTAAAATTAAATCTATTTCTGGAGGTCTACCAGTTTTTAACCCATGAATATACTCTAAATAAGATGAAGCGGAAAGTGTAATTCTATTATCTTTATTAGTATCAGTTTCTAAAGGTATACCAATCATCCATATTTGATCACCTGATTTAAGCCAAGATTTTTTACAAATATTATTTATATTTTCTATTAATCCAACCATACCAATTACCGGAGTTGGATGTATAGGAATCACGGTATCATCTGATAATTTTGTTTCATTGTACAAAGAAACATTTCCTCCTGTAACAGGAGTATTTAATGCATTACAAGCATTTGTTATGCCTTTACATGACATTGATAATTGCCAAAAACCTACGGGATTATCTGGAGACGAAAAATTTAGATTATTAGTAATAGCAATAGGTTCGGCTCCAACACAACTTAAATTTCTAGCTGCTTCTGCAACAGCAGACATACTTCCTCGTTGAGGGTCTAAATATACCCATCTGTCATTACAATCAACTACAGATGCTATCCCTCTATCTTGATTTAATTTGTTTTTAAATTCATTTTGAGGACGAATTCTAATAACTGCAGCATCAGCTTCACCAGGAAAAACAACCGTATTTGATTGCACTTGATAATCATATTGTTTATAAACCCAATTCTTTGAAGCTATTGAAGGATTGCTCAATAAATCTAATAAAATATTATTCCAGCTAATAAATAAATTATTCTTTATATTTATGATTCCATTATTTAAATGTGTTGGTAACAAATCTTCTGTCCATTTCCAATGATCTTGTAAATAATCAGGTATTGAATTTAATAATAAATGTTCTTCTATAGGAGTATCGTCAGCAAGTGCAGATGCTGGTAAATTAGCTACTACTTGTCCTTTATGAAGTACCCTAACAACTTTTTCTTGTAAGATTTTTCCCACAACTTCAACATATAATCCCCATCTCGTAAATAATTCTGTTAATTGTTTTTCTGAACCTGGTTTCACAACAAAAAGCATTCTTTCTTGGGACTCAGATAATAAAAATTCATATGCAGTCATTCCTTTTTCTCTAGCTGGAACAAGGTCAAGATTCAATTCGATACCAACCTCACCTTTTGAAGCCATTTCAGAACAGCTACATGTAAGACCTGCCGCTCCCATATCCTGTGCAGCAACTACATATCCTGTTTTAAATGCTTCTAAACAAGCTTCTATTAATCCTTTTTCAAAAAAAGGATCACCTACTTGAACAGCAGGACGATCATCAATTGAAGTTTTTGAAAGTTCAGAACTAGCAAAACTTGCTCCTCCCATGCCATCTCTACCAGTAGTGTTTCCTACATAAAGAACTGGAAAATCTATTCCACTAGCTCCTGAGCAAACTATTTCATCTGTTTCCATTAGACCTAATGCCATTGCATTAACTAAAGGATTACCAGCGTAACTAGTATCAAAACGAACTTCTCCTCCGACAGTAGGAACACCTACACAGTTGCCATAATGCGAAATTCCTGCGACAACACCTTCCAATAAAGTGATGTTTTTTTCATCTTCTAAAGGACCAAACCTTAAAGCATTTAATAAAGCAATTGGCCTGGCGCCCATGGTAAAAATATCTCTTAAAATGCCACCTACACCAGTTGCAGCTCCTTGAAAAGGTTCTACAGCAGATGGATGATTATGACTCTCAATTTTAAAAACTAACTTTTGACCAAAACCAATATCCACTACTCCTGCATTTTCTCCTGGACCAACAAGTATTCGTTTACCTGTTGTAGGAAAATTCATTAATAAAGGCTTAGAATTACGATAACAACAATGCTCAGACCACATAACACCAAACATTCCTAATTCATTTCTATTGGGTGGTCGATTTAATCTTCTACAAATTTCTATATAATCAGTTTTTTTTAAACCTTCTTGACTTAGTGAAGATAAGACGTCATATTCAACAAAAAATTTTGATGAATTAATTAATTGATTAAAATCTTCGTTCTCAGAAAAAATTGTCATTTATTCAATCCAGGGATCAAGATCTCTTTCATTGATTGAGCTTGTTTTACGATCTTTTTCTTTCATTGTATTGAATTCATCCGAACTATCTATATCTAGGTTGTCGATCCAATCATCATAAGAGTGAAAATTATTTTCAGAAATAAATGAATTTTCTATATTTTCATTTTCATCATCATTAATTTGATCATCGATCCAACCTTCGAGTCTATCTGACGCATTATAAGTTAAATCATCAAATTGGCTTTTCCACTTTCTACTCTTAGTAAGAATTTCTTCTCTTAAACTTGCTTTTTGTATTGGTAAATCATTAAATGTATCAATATCGCAAGAAATGGAACCAGGTTGTTTATCCATAATTTGAGATATAGATAAGCGCCATCGACTTGTTCCAGGTATTAATGGATTTGAACGACTAACTAAATAATATTGAATCTTTCCTTTTTTAATTTCAAAAACAAAATCGGCCAGAAAACCTAATCTCTGTCCACTTCTATTAAAAATATTTGAATTCATTAAAGTTGGAAAACGTTCTAAAGTTTGTTCATCTGAAATAGAACAATTCCCTTTTACATATACTTCCTGCTGATTAATTCCTTTTAATTGATCTAGTTTCCAAACCTCTCTTTGTAATTTCAAAGTCGATGGACGACTTATCCATCCTAATATTCTATGAGCAGGAGGATGCATCCAAGCACGAACAACAGGACCATGATCAAATCCTTTATCGCAGCGAACATTAAGTTTTAATAAATCGCTTAATAATAATTTAGTTGGTATTGCCAAAATTAGTTTCTTATTTGTATTGGCATAACTAAATAAGTAAAATTAATATCGCTATTAATTGGAGAAAAAACTGCTGGTGTTGTAGGGGCATTACAACTTAACTTTATAGAATTTGAATCTATAACTTTCAAACCATCTAATAAATATCTAACATTAAAAGCTATTTGAAATGATTCACCATTAAACGATACTGGCAAAGATTCTGAACCAGCTCCTACATCTTGAGCATCGGTAGTTATTTGAATTAAATTTTCAGAATTATCACAATTTATTTTAATAACATTATTATGTTGATCAGCTAAAACAGCTATCCTTTCTAATGATGCAATAAATTGTTTTCTATCAAATTCTAAAATATTTGAAAATGTTTGTGGTAATAATTGAGAATAGTTTGGATAAGAACCATCTAAAGCTCTAATAGTTATAATTTCGTCTAAAGATATAAAAACTACTTGACCGTTATCAATAAAAAATTCAATTGGCTGATTAATATCACAAGTACTTAAAAACTTTTCTATTTCCCTTAACGATTTAGATGGTAATGTAATAGAAAACTTTTCTATATTTGTAACTGTAGTTTTATCATTTGATTCAGATATAATGTTATTTAAATTTAAAATAGCCAATCTATGTCCATCAGTAGCAGCAGATTCGAGACCATAACCATCAAACGTAAGATTTACGCCCGTAAGTAATTGTTTAGCCTCATCAGTACTACTTGCAAATAAAGTTGATTTAATAGCACTTGATAGCGACAAAGGATTTAACTTAAGAGAAGTTCCACTTTCTACTAAAGGTAAATCGGGAAAATCATCAGCTGGCATTCCTTTAACTTTATATGATCCATTATTACTAGTTAATTCAACTTGCTGACTAATATCATCTGAACTTAAAACTAATGGAGAATCATTAGATAATTTAGAAACAATTTCACAAAACAATTTAGCTGGCAAGGTAATCGCTCCACTATTTTCTATAGAAGCGGATATTGAAGTTTGTATTCCTAAACTTAAATCAAATCCTGTTAAACGTAATTTTCCAGTTACTTCATCAGCTGCTAATAAAACATTTGCTAAAACAGGATGTGTTGGTCGATTAGAAACTGCTTTACTAACTAACTGCAAAGCCGCATTCAATTCAAATTGGGAACAATTTAATTTCATCCAGTTATCTAAAAAAATAAAATCCTTTGGTATAAGAATTTCATAGCCATTTCAAAATAGCAAGACCGTTAAAAAAAACGAAATTTTTTTTCTTCTATTATATTCTCTTTTTTTATTGAAATTAAACTAGTAGTAGTAGTACCTGTGGGTTTTGTGGTTATTTCAAAAAAATCAATGGAGCAAAGGAATATCTAATTTTTTTTGTGTGGAAAAAATACTATGACCGTGGAGAAAAAATCATTTTTCCACGAATAGGATCAGTTGTGGAAAACAAACAAAACCGTATTTAGATTTTTTGCTCTTTTTTCCACATTAAAAATACAAACAAAACCCCTCATTCAACAGACAGTTTTTTTTTTGGATCTTTTTATATCTTTAAAAGCCCATTTTTTTTGTAATTGAATTTATTTCAGCGTCTACGCCAGTATGAAAAATAGCCTCATTATTTTCTATTGCACAATCAGGATCTTTCAGACCATTACCTGTAAGAACACAAACAATTGTTGAGTTTTTTGGTACATCGTCTTTTTTCTTTAATAAACCTGCAACAGAGGCTGCGCTAGCTGGCTCGCAAAAAATACCTTCTTCTTTTCCAAGAATTTTATATGCATTTATGATTTCTAAATCTGTTACGGAGGAAAAGTTACCATTGCTTGCTTCTCTTACTAAAAGAGCCTTTTCTTTATTTACAGGATTCCCAATTCTAATTGCAGTGGCAATTGTGTCTGGATTGGTGATGCTTTTCCCTTCAACTAGTGGGGCAGAACCACTAGCCTGAAAACCCATCATTCTAGGAAGTTTTTTAGATTTATTAGCATGAAAATATTCTTCAAAACCCATCCAGTAAGCTGTTATATTTCCTGCATTTCCCATTGGAATGCATAACCAATCTGGTGCATTTCCAAGATTTTCTATTATTTCAAAAGCTGCTGTTTTTTGTCCTTGTAATCTATATGGATTTACGGAATTAACTAAAGTTATTGGATATTTATCTGATAATTCTCTAACGATATCTAACGCGTTATCGAAATTTCCTTTAATAGCTAAAACTTCTGCTCCATAAACTAAAGCTTGAGCCAATTTTCCTTGAGCTACATAACCTTCTGGAATAACAACAAATGCTCTCATGCCCCCTCTTCTCGCATAGGCAGCGGCAGAGGCCGATGTATTGCCTGTGCTTGCACAAATTACAGCTTCACAACCAGCCTCTTTTGCTTTGCTTATTGCCATGGTCATTCCTCTATCTTTGAATGACCCTGTTGGGTTGAGACCGTCATATTTTGCATATACTTTTACTCCTTTTCCAATTCGATCAGCTATTGCTTTTATTTCTATAAGAGGAGTTCCACCTTCTTTTAAAGTGATGATTGGTGTTTTCTTTGTAACTGGTAACCAGTCTTTATAGGTTTCTATAAGACCATTCCAATTATTATTTTTTGGAGAAGAGGAGAAAAACTGTTTTAATTTTTTTGAAAATGCCACTTATTCATTAAATAGTTTTAAACAATCTAATTGCTCGAGCTTCCATCTTTTAGTTTCTTGAAAGGTGAATTTGAGTAAAATTCGATTAATTCTTTTAATGATTTTACCTTTTTTAAGGTTTTACTCAATGCGTTTAGGTCAATAGCAATATTTTTATTTGGATAAGCTTTAAAAAAATCTATTAGATTGATTTTTTCATTTTTATTGTATGAACTTAATAGAATTCCAGACCTTAATGCTTTGATTCCTATGTTTCTATCTAAAATTTTATTAGGATAAATAATTTTAGATATTCTACTTAAAAATACTTTTCCTATTTTGCTATTCATTAACCTGCTACTGGTTTTTAGAGGTATATCTATTTCATAAGATAAAACTTTATGTAAGTCTTTTTCATTTTGATTAGTGATTTTTATAAGGTTTTTTAATTGATTGCTTGGTACTTTAGATTTTTTAAAATTATATAAATCTTCAATTGTTATTGTTCTACTAAAAGTCCCTTTATAAAGAAATATTGTTTCCGCACATTTACCACTTGGAAATAAAAATAGCACTATTAATAATATAATATTCTGATATTTTAGATTCATTTATTGTTGTACACCTGCTGCGACTTTAACTAATCTTATAATGCTTTTTTCCGATGTTTTCTTCATTAGACCTAACCCCATTTTATAGGTATCTTTAGTTATTAGAATTCGTGGTATTTTTTTAAATATCATTTTTCTCTTAAATCCTGGCTTCATTGACGACGTGTTAAATAATTTTTTGATTGAAGACATGTTTAAAATTTGACTAGTATTTATTTTTGAAGATTTTGCAATAGTTTTTGAACGAATTTTAAATGGTAGTCTATTATTTATTTTTATTATAGTTTTCCATCCAATACTATCTATTTTTGTAGCTAATACATTTACTAATTCATTTCTAAGAATAATTCCCTTTTTTGAATATAAAAAATCTATTGTTTGATCTAGGATTTTTTCACTATCTAATTGCTTTTCTTTAGTCGCGCTTGTTAAAAGATCATCTAACCTCTCTAATTTTAAACTATCTTGATCAAAAAGCATTTCTTTTAAACTATTTCTTAGTTCTGGGTTTTCATCTTCCATTAATCTTCTTGCAAAATAAGGATATGCTGCTCCAAGTATTTTAAAATTCGGATCTACACTTAGTGCTATACCTTCTAATGTGATTAATGATCTAATTATTAATGCATAATAAGGAGGCAATTTAAATGGAAATTTATACATAATCCCTGACATATCATCTGTTACAGCTTTAAAGTCCATTTTATTTACTCCTATTTCTAAAGCATTAGTAAAAACACTTTCAAACGCTGGAGCTATTGGTTCTAAATCAACTTGTTCAGACAGGAAACCTAATTGCACAAAATCATAAGAGAGTTTATCAAATTTTCTATTTACAAGATGAACTACTGCTCTTATTAATCCGACTCTTGATTGTTGTGTAATGTCACTCATCATTCCAAAGTCTAGATAACATAATCGGCCATCTTTCATTGCTAAAATATTACCAGGATGAGGATCTGCGTGAAAGAAACCATGTTCAATAAGTTGTTGAAGACTGCAACTTACTCCGATCTCTATCATTTCGTTTGGATTAATTCCTAATTTTTTGACTGCATCTATGTTTGTTAATTTTATACCATCTATCCATTCCATTGTCAGAACTCTTCTGCTCGTTGCTTGTCTATATATTTTTGGTACTGCTATTTTATTATTTTCTTTATGAAGTTCTTTAAACTTTTCTGCATTATTAGCTTCATTAATATAATCCATTTCTTCAAAAATTCTTTTACCTAATTCATCAATTAATGCTACTAAATCACTTCTGATTAATCCAATATTATTTTTAAACCAGATAGCTATATTTCTTACTATATATAAATCTAGAGTGATTTGTTCCCTTAAACCTGGTCTTTGGATCTTAACAGCAACTTTTTCTCCGCTTTTTAGTACTGCTTTATGTACTTGACCTAGAGATGCAGCAGAAATAGGTTCTTTATCTATTTCTTTGAAAATGTTTTTTACTTTATCTTCTAGATCTTCTTCAATGCATGCCATTGCAAGTTTGCTTTCAAATCCTGGTAGTTGATCTTGAAGCTGTGCTAACTCTTCTAAGACTATTGCAGGAACTATGTCTGGTCTAGTAGACAGTGCTTGTCCAGCTTTGATGAATGCTGGTCCTAAATCAACAAGTAATTTTGTAAATTCTTTCGCTCTAATAGTTTTTCTTTCGTCTTTTTCTAAAGTTCCAATTAATTTTTCCCATCCAACGCCAAGTAAAAATAATCCTATCGGTAGAAGTGTCTGCCAAAGTCTGCGTAGTAGACGAATTGGATTTTTTTTGTAGATTGAGTCAATAGCTTCAGGGTCATAGTTAAGTAGACCTGAGGCTTCAATAAAATCGCTTAATTCTTCAGCCATTTTGGTATGGCAATGTTCTACATCCCTTCTAAACCATTCTAGGCCTAGTTTGCGTCTTTTTGATTGCTTTGAGTTATGCTAAACAGTCTTCGCTTTCAAAATATAACTCTATTTGGAAATATAGAGATCGACTTTAAGAAGGGATTTACTGTTTTTACAGGCCAAACTGGTTCGGGAAAATCAATATTTATCGATTCTTTAAATGCTCTTTTGGCAACGAAAAAAGCCCCGCTAGATAGTCGATTGGTTGCAAAAGGTTCATCTTTTTCATCAGTTGAAGGTATGTTTTTTGTTTTGCCATCTACTAAAGAGTGGCTCATCGATCAAAAGGTTGATGCTGAGGATGAGTTAATAGTTACGCGTGAGTGGCGTTTAAAAGAAGGTAAATATAAATCTAGATTTAGAATTAATGGTGTACTGGTGAATAGAGATCAAATTTCACACTTGAGATCATTATTATTAGACTTTACGCTGCAGGGAGATACTTTTTTCCTTCATGATATATCTTATCAATTGAAGTTATTAGATTCTTTAGGTTTAACAAAAAATCAGCAATCTATTACTAATGTCAGTCAAAATTGGAAGATTTGGCAAGATTCTAATTTTAAATTAAATGAAGCTCAATCTAAAATTTTAGAATCTAAAAAAGAACTTGAGGAAATGCAATATATATATCAAGACTTAGAAAAATTAAAATTAGAGGATTCACATGAAGATATTAAGCTAGAAATTGATCAGACAAGAAATTCAAATCTATTAAGACTAAAAGAGGGAATTAAGTCTCTATTAATTCGTTTAGATGAGAGCATGGATGAATACCCTTCACTTTTAGATCATACAAATTTTTGCATTAATGAATTAAAGCATTTATCAAAAATTGATTCCACCTTGGAACCAATTTTTGATAATTTTTCTGCAATAGTTAATACATTGTATGATTTAATTTGCCAGATTAAAGATTATGAAAACACACTTGATATAGACCCCATTTTATTAAATGATATACAAGTTAGACTGTCTACTCTTAAATTATATCAAAAAAAATATCAAAAAAATTTACCTGAGCTCATTTCTTATAAAGATGAATTAAATAATTATTTGTCTCCTCAAAATGATGATTTTAAAATCAAAGAACTTATTTCTCTAGAGAAAAAGTATAGAATTCAAAGAGATACTTCAAATCAAGAATTATCAAGCATAAGAAAAACAACTGCTCTAAAACTAGAAGACAAGTTAATAAAAAGTTTAAAAGAATTAGGCATTCCTAATGTTCGATTTAAAATTATTTTCCAAGAATGTGAACCAACGGTTAATGGAATAGATAAAGTTAATTTCATGTTTTCTGCAAATCCTGGATTTCCTTTGGCTCCTTTGTCAGAAATAGCATCCGGTGGTGAAAAGTCTAGAGTTCTTCTTGCTATAAAGGCGATATTTTCTTCATTCGATCAAACGAATCTTTTGATTTTTGATGAAATTGATTCAGGTGTTAGTGGATCAGTTAGTAGTTACGTCGCTAATCTTCTTAGTGAGTTATCCGCTCATAGGCAAGTATTTTGTGTGACTCATCAACCTTTAATTGCAGCATTTGCTGATAATCATTTTGCTTTTAAAAAGACTGTAATCGATGGGAATACTGTTTCTAAGCTTACTTATTTGAAGGAAATAGCAGATAGAGAGAAGGAACTAGCGACATTAGCTGGAGGAGAAATCGTAGAAGCAAAAGCTTATGCGGCGAGTTTGCTTGAACACAAAGCTGCATGATGAGCATATTTTTTTATACAATTAATCATTAACAATTTTCCCTAATGGGAAGTTCAGAATCTAATTCAATAAAAAAGAGATTAAATACTGATCCTTCTAGTGAAGGGGTCATAACTGTTCGTGGTGCAAGGCAGCACAATTTAAAAAACGTTGATTTATCAATTCCAAGAAATAAACTCGTTGTTTTTACAGGTGTAAGTGGAAGTGGTAAAAGTTCTTTAGCTTTTGACACTATTTTTGCTGAAGGACAAAGGAGATATGTTGAGAGTTTGTCTGCTTATGCACGACAATTTTTGGGTCAGGTTGATAAACCAGATGTTGATTCAATTGAGGGTCTATCTCCAGCTATTTCTATTGATCAAAAATCAACAAGTCATAACCCTCGTTCAACAGTTGGAACGGTTACAGAAATACAAGATTATTTTCGTTTGCTTTTTGGCAGAGCAGGAGAGCCTCATTGTCCAGAGTGTTCCAGGCCAATTAAGCCTCAAACTATTGACGAGATGGTTGATCAAATAAAGACCCTTCCAGAAGGCACTCGATATCAATTACTTGCTCCAGTGGTTAGAGGTAAAAAAGGCACTCACTCAAAGTTATTGTCTGGACTTGCTGCAGAGGGATTTGTCAGAGTCAGAATTAATAAAGAAGTTAGAGAATTAGCAGATAATATAGAGCTAGATAAAAATCAAGTTCATTCTATTGAAGTCGTTGTTGATAGATTGATTGCTAGAGAGGGAATTGAAGAGAGATTAACCGATTCATTAACTACTACTTTGAAAAGAGGTGATGGTTTAGCGATAGTTGAAGCAGTCCCCAAAAAGAATGAAGAACTTCCTAATGGGATTGATAGAGAAAGATTATTTTCTGAAAATTTTGCTTGCCCAGTGCATGGAGCAGTTATAGAAGAATTGTCTCCTAGGTTATTTTCATTCAATAGTCCATATGGAGCATGTCCTGATTGTCATGGTCTTGGACATTTAAAGAAATTTACTTGCGAAAGAGTTATACCTGATCCATCATTGCCTGTTTATGCTGCAGTTGCACCATGGAGTGATAAGGATAATTCATATTATTTTTCATTATTATTCTCTGTTGGGGAAGCGTTTGGTTTTGAGATAAAAACTCCTTGGAAAGATTTAAAAGAAGAGCAAAAAAATATTTTGTTAAATGGAAGTAAAGAACCAATTTTAATAAAAGTTGATAGTAGATATAAACAAGATTCTGGTTTTAAAAGACCTTTTGAAGGTATTTTACCAATTTTAGAAAGACAATTACAGGATGCAAATGGTGAATCTGTTCGACAAAAGTTAGAAAAATATCTTGAACTAGTACCTTGTGCAACTTGTCATGGCAAGAGATTACGTGCTGAAGCTCTTGCTGTAAAACTTGGTCCTTATTCAATCACTGATCTTACTTCATGTAGTGTTTCCAAAACACTTGAGAATGTAGAAGAATTAATGGGTCTTGAGAAGTCTAAAAACTCAAAGCAATTACTTTCTAATAAACAAAAAAAGATTGGAGAATTAGTCTTAAAAGAGATTCGATTACGGCTTAAATTTCTTTTGGATGTTGGACTGGATTATTTAACCTTAGATAGACCTGCAATGACCTTGTCAGGAGGGGAAGCTCAACGTATACGTCTTGCTACTCAAATAGGTGCAGGCTTAACAGGAGTTCTATATGTATTAGACGAGCCTAGTATTGGACTACATCAAAGAGACAATGATCGATTATTGTCTACATTGAAAAAATTACGCGATTTAGGTAATACTTTGGTGGTTGTTGAACATGATGAAGATACTATAAGGGCGGCAGATCACTTGGTTGATATTGGTCCTGGAGCTGGTGTGCATGGAGGGAAAATTATTGCTGAAGGATCTATAGGGCGTTTGTTGGGCGCAAAAGAATCATTAACAGGAGCTTATCTTAGTGGCCGTTCATCTATTCCAACTCCTACTAGTCGCAGAGATTCAGTGCAAAGAAAATTGCGCTTGATTGATTGTGATAAAAATAATTTAAAAAATGTTTCAGTAGACTTTCCATTAGGTAGATTGGTTGCTGTTACTGGAGTTAGTGGAAGTGGTAAAAGTACTTTAATAAATGAATTACTACATCCTGCTTTAACTCATTCTCTTGGTTTAAAAGTTCCTTTCCCAAAAGGTTTAAAAGAACTAAAAGGTATAAAATCCATTGATAAAGTTATTGTTATTGATCAGTCACCAATTGGCAGAACTCCTCGCTCTAATACGGCTACTTATACAGGTGCATTTGATCCTATACGTCAAATCTTCGCTTCTTCTGTTGAAGCAAAAGCAAGAGGATATCAAGCAGGGCAATTTAGTTTTAATGTAAAAGGTGGAAGATGCGAGGCGTGTCGTGGTCAAGGTGTAAATATCATTGAGATGAATTTTCTCCCAGATGTTTATGTTCAATGTGATGTCTGCAAAGGAGCCAGATTTAATCGAGAGACATTACAAGTGAAATATAAAAATTTTTCTATTTCTGATGTATTAGAAATGACTGTTGAACAAGCTGTTGATGTTTTTTCTGCAATCCCACAAGCTTCAGATCGATTACGAACACTCTTAGATGTTGGTTTAGGTTATATCAAGCTTGGTCAACCTGCTCCAACATTATCTGGAGGTGAAGCTCAACGAGTAAAACTTGCGACAGAGCTATCTAGAAGAGCTACTGGTAAAACTCTTTATTTAATTGACGAACCTACAACTGGTTTAAGTTTTTATGATGTGCATAAATTAATGGATGTTATACAGAGATTAGTAGATAAAGGAAACTCAATTATTGTTATTGAACATAATTTAGATGTTATTAGATGTTCAGATTGGATTATTGATATGGGTCCGGAAGGAGGCAATCGAGGAGGTGAAATTATTGCTATGGGTACTCCTGAAGAAGTTGCATCAAATTCAAATAGTTATACCGGTAAATATCTTAAAAAAGTTTTAGAACATCATCCGCCAAAAAAAGCATGAAAATAATATTGACTTCTGTTCATATTACTTAACTTCAAAGATTCTTTTTCTAGGCGTTATTCTCAGTTTTCCTTTTAAAAGTCATTCTATCACTGGAGTTTAAAGATTTACATTAATTTTAAAAATAAAATTATTATTCTTTCTTTATGTTTAATGAACAAAAAATCAATTAATTATCCTGCATTCTTTCCATTGTTTTTGCTTGGGATTAAGACTTCTACATTTAAATTTGCATGGTTTAATCCGTTCACATGATCTTGAATTGGGAAGAGATTCAGATACTGGGGGGCAAACTTTATACGTTTTAGAATTAGTCAAAGTTCTTGCAGCAAGGCCAGAAGTTGAAAAAGTTGAACTTATTACTAGATTAATTGTTGATAGAAGGGTATCTTCTGACTACTCAAATCCATGTGAAAAAATATCGAGTTCTGCTGAAATTATTAGATTACCTTTTGGTCCTAAGCGTTATATCAGAAAAGAATTGTTATGGCCTTATTTAGATGATCTTGCCGATAAAATAGTTCAAAGATTACAGAAAAAAAATCATTTACCTAATTGGATTCATGCTCATTATGCGGATGCTGGTTATGTCGGAGCATTGGTAAGTAGAAGATTGGGCTTGCCTTTGGTTTTTACTGGTCATTCATTAGGTCGTGAAAAACTCAGGAGATTATTAGCAGCTGGAGTAGATCATGATCAAATAGAACAGACTTATTCAATTAGTAAAAGAATTGATGCTGAGGAATTGGCTTTAGCACATGCAAATTTACTGATAACAAGTACTAGGCAAGAATCTGAAGAGCAATATGCTCGTTATGGACGATTTAGTTCTAATAAAGTAGAGGTGATTCCACCAGGTGTTGATTTAAATCGTTTTCATTCACAAGATCTCAACTTAGATTTAGAAGAAAAAGAATTAGATAAACTTTTTACACCCTTTTTGCGAGATACAAACCTTCCTCCTCTTTTGGCTATATCTAGAGCAGTAAGGAGAAAAAATATTCCTGCTTTGATTGAGACTTATGGACGTTCTTCCTTGCTTCAGCAAAGACATAATCTTATTTTAATCTTAGGTTGTCGAGATGATTCACGTCAGCTTGATAAACAACAAAGAGACGTATTTCAACAGGTTTTTGAGCTGGTTGATAAATATAATTTATATGGAAAAGTTGCTTATCCAAAACAACATAAAAGAGAACAAATTCCTTCAATATACCGTTGGGTGGCAAATAGAAAGGGATTATTTGTTAATCCTGCGTTAACAGAACCATTTGGTTTGACATTATTAGAAGCTGCTGCCTGTGGTTTGCCTATGGTGGCTACTGATGATGGTGGCCCAAGAGATATTTTGTCGCGCTGTGAAAATGGTTTACTTGTAGACGTAACTGATTTAGAAGCGTTTCGAGATGGCTTAGAGACTGCAGGTTCAAATCTTTCTGTATGGAAAACCTGGAGTAATAATGGCGTTGAAGGTGTAAGTAGGCATTTCAGTTGGGATGCTCATGTTTGTAATTACATTGCATTGATGCAAAAGCGATTGAAATTTCTTGCACCTCGTCACTTGACATTCGCAAATATTCCAGAGACCTCTCCTATTAAAAAGAAATTATTATTTCTTGATTTAGATAATTATCTTGAGCAATCTAATAATGGCTTATCTATTTTGAGAAATCAGTTACAAGATCATTCATTAAATTTGAATCTTGAATTGGGAATATTAACTGGAAGATCAATTAAATCTGCTCGTTATCGATATGCAGAAACAAAATTACCCAAACCCACAGTTTGGATATGCCAAGCTGGCACTGAAATTTATTATGCGGATGCAGATAAATCAGATATTTTTTGGCAAGATTTAATAGCGCTTGAGTGGGATCGTCAAGGCGTAGAAAAAGTTTTGTTCGATTTAAAAGATTATTTAGAACTTCAATCAATAGAAAATCAAGCGCCTTTCAAGGTTAGTTATCTATTAAAAGAGCCAAGTGAAGCAATTTTACCTTTAGTACGTAAAAGACTCAGCAATTCTGGGTTGGCTGCTTTTCCTCACCTAAAATGTCATTGGTATTTAGATGTTGTTCCTTTGCGAGCATCACGAGCGGAAGCTATTAGATTTTTGACGTTACGTTGGGGTTTATCTTTAGAGCAGGTTATTATTGTGGCGAGTCAGCAGGGTGATGCTGAATTAATCAAGGGATTGACCACTAATATTGTTCCTTTCGATCATGACTTATCATTAGATTCTTTTAAATCTCAACCAAGAGTGTTCTTTTCTGATACTCAAGATAGTGTTGTTGATGGTTTAAAATATTTTGTAAATATGAGTAATAAAAAATTAAAAATCAATGACTTTTAAAAAGTCTAAAATAATTGGTTTATCTTATTCAAGTACTAAAGTAAGTTGTTGATATGGTGGCTCTTCGCTTATAAACCCCCAATCGTTAAAAATCTGTGAATCTATATGAGTTATTATTTGACGTTTATTCTTTTTTTCTACTTTAAAACCCTCTGCTGACATTTTTCTCATTAGTCTTGCAGATTCTTCAAACCGAGCGGCCATAGAATCTAGAGTTTCACAATCGTTTGTTAATCCTTCTTCTTTCCAAGTGAAATAGCTCATATCTTCAATTTGAAAATTTAAGATTTAATTAAAAACGTTAGATTTATTATTACCAATAATAATGTAATTAACCAAAAAGAACTAACAATAAATCTCTCATTGTTACCTTTAAGTTCAAAGTGATGATGTATTGGTGTCATCAAAAAGAATTTATAACCTTTGCCTTTTAGTTGCTTAGAAATTTTAAAAATGCTTACTTGAATTATTACTGAGATAGATTCTGCTGCAAATACGCCTCCCATGATTAATAGAGACCAAAGATTATTTGATACCAAAGCGATACCACCTAAGGAGGCTCCAATAGCTAAAGAACCAGAATCTCCCATAAATAGTTTTGCAGGAAATTTATTTAGAAAAAGAAATCCAATACAAGCTCCAGCCATTACTATGCATAAAGAAGCTAATGCTTCATTATTGCTTTGATTATCTATTAATAAAGTAATAGCTAAACCGGTAAAAATTATAGCGCTACAACCACTTAATAAACCATCTAAACCATCTGTTAAATTAGTTGAATTACTTTCAGCTAACAATACGAATAGCCCTAATGGATAAATTAAATTTCCTATATCGATACTTTGATTTGCTATTTGAAGTCTGAATGGTATAAAATTATTAACAGAGCAAATAATCATAAAAATACAACTAATAATTATTTGTAAAATTAATTTTTGATTCGCTTTAAGTCCAGTATTAAATTGTTTTTTTAGACTTAGTAAATCATCAATTAGGCCAATAAACATAAAACATATAATAAGAAAGCTTAAAGTCAGAATAATATCGTAATTTGGTTTGTTAATACATAAAATATTACTTATTATTATTCCTATTGGAATAAAGAATACTCCTCCCATTGTTGGTGTCCCTTGCTTAAGAAAATGTTTCTTTGGTCCTTCTTCTCTGATTATTTGTTTAATTTTGATTTCTTTTAATTTAGGGATACATAAAACAGTAATACATACAGAGATAAGAGTTGTTACTAAAAATGATATTGTGAAATTACTATTATGAAAATAAAAATCAAAAAATAAACATACTAATGTTATTAATCCAAATATAATAAATATTTGCTTATTAATATTATTAATAAATGATATTTTTTGTTTATCTAAAAGATTCTTAGATTTTTTCAAAATTTAAGATTTTAATTAGTCTTCCCATTCGTCATCTGTTGATTCTTCTTCAGCTTTATAGTCTTCTTTTTCTCCCATTAAAGCTGACAACTCTTCTTCCTCAACTGTACTTATTTCTTGATCATTTGAATCTTCATCAGAAACTAATCTTCCACTTGTTTCCAACCATGATAATAAATCAGGCTCTTCGCGAAGTGGCAGCACAGGTGCAGGTTCTTCCCTGCCATAACGAGTCAATGCAGGGTTAATTCCGTCTAAATCAGACAAATTGATTTTTTCTAGATCGCTCATATCAAGATTATGTTCGATGAATTAACATAATGCATTATGGTTTAATTTTCTTATCTTTATGCTGACTTCAAAGCTGATAGTGATGACCATTACTTGGAGTATGGCTTTGTTAGTGAGTCTTTCTCTTCGAGCAGCTGGCATTCTTCATCCGGAATCCTTTTATATCAATCATTTTTTAGTGTGGTTTTTGGTATTTGGCCCTTCTTTTTTCCTTTTAGTATATTTTTGGCTAAAAAGGTCTTTGGCTTTGGATTCGTTAATTTAATTTTCTATATTCATTGACTATGAATTTTTTATCAATTTATTTTATTTTCACTTCAAATAATGATGTTCAAGATTTGCTGGTTTTTGGTCATAACATTGATACTTGGTTGATTTACGTCTTGATTTTTTTTGGGTTATCTTCTTTTGCTTTTGTTTCAGTATGGTTCGTGGGATTGTTCGTTGAAAGACAATCTGGAAAATCTATTAAGCAGCCATGGGAATAATCTTTTAATGATTTTTCACTAGATTTCTATGCTTTGAAAAATTTTGATTTTATATTGATTCTCCAAATCAGAAATATTGCCCAATAGTTCTCTATATTTAATAAGGAGAATTGAAATTCCTTAACTGAGCGAAGCATATGGGAAAAGTTAAAAAGGTTGTTTTGGCTTATTCAGGAGGAGTTGATACGAGTGTTTGTATCCCTTATTTGAAAAAGGAATATGGAGTGCAGGACGTAATTGCTTTTGCAGCAGATCTTGGTCAGGGTGATGAGCTTGATGAAATTAAAAAAAAGGCTATTTCCGCTGGAGCCTCTGATTCAATTATTGGTAATTTAGTCAAACCTTTTATTGAAGATTTTGCTTTTCCAGCAATTAGGGCTAACGCGTTATATCAAGGTAAATATCCTCTCTCAACTGCATTGGCAAGACCATTAATTGCCAAAAAACTAGTTGAAATTGCGAGGGAATTGAATGCTGATGGAGTCGCTCATGGGTGTACTGGCAAAGGTAATGATCAAGTTCGTTTTGACGTGACTATTGGAGCTTTGGCTCCTGATCTGAAATTACTTACACCTGCAAGGGAATGGGGTATGAGTCGCGAAGAAACTATTGCTTATGGTGAAAAGTATGGAATTATCCCCCCTGTAAGTAAAAAAAATCCTTATTCAATTGATTTGAATCTTTTGGGGAGAAGCATTGAGGCAGGTCCGCTTGAAGATCCATTTGAGATGCCATCTGAAGACGTTTTTGGAATTACTTCTTCTATTTCTAATTCACCTAATGAACCACAGATGGTAGATATTCTTTTTGAAAATGGTTACCCAGTTGCCATTGATGGTCAAGGAATGGAACCAGTATCTCTCATTAAGAAAGTTAATAGCCTTGCTGGAAAACACGGCTTTGGACGTTTGGATATTATTGAAGATAGAGTTGTCGGAATTAAAAGCAGAGAAATTTATGAAACACCAGGATTGCTTTTATTGATTAAAGCTCACCAAGAGATTGAGAGTTTAACTCTTCCTGCAGATTTATTAAATACTAAATATGGCCTGGAAAGGCAATGGGCTAATTTGGTCTATCAAGGTTTTTGGTTTAGTCCTTTAAAAGAAGCCTTGGATGGATTTATTAATTGTTCTCAAAAGCAAGTTAATGGGACAGTGAGAATTAGGCTTTTCAAGGGCAATGCAGATATTATTGGTCGCAAGTCAAAAAACAATAGTTTATATATTCCAGATATGTCTACTTATGGGAAAGAGGACAAGTTCAACCATAAATCCGCTGAAGGATTTATTTATGTATGGGGCTTGCCTGGTCGAATTTGGTCTTGGATCAATAAATAAAATAATGAATTTTTGAATTGATAACCTCCTTGATATTATTTCTTTTCGCCTTCTATTTTCTCGTCTTTAGTTTCCGTTTCATTTTTGTCTTGAGTAGGCTTTATTTCTTCCTTTTCAGTGGTTTCAGATTTATCAGTGTCATCCTCTTTAGAAGTTGATTTTGGAGTCGGTAAAGGACCATTTTGTTTGACTGTGAGGTAGCGTATAACGTCTTCACTTAATCTCATAGCTCTTTCAAGGACGACAACTTGTTGTCCATCGCCTTGATGACTTAGTTGAACGTATATGCCTTCTTTATGTTTAGCTATGGGATAAGCGAGTCTTCTTTTCCCTCTCATTTGACTATCTAATACTTCTGTACCTGATTTCTCAAGAATTTCACTATATTTTTTTAGATGGTTATCAACTTCTTCTTCCGGAATATCCGGGCGAAGAATGTACATGGTTTCGTAATAAGGTTGATCAGACATAGTAATTTCCGGCAAGGACTAAATGGCTCATTAAGAGCGGCCGATTTATAATCTTATACCTAAGAGGTAACTTTTCACAATTGTATTTTTGTTGCCTGACTGATTCCGGGCAGATTAGGTTCATTACCTTGTGTGCAAGACCAGACACAATAAGTAATAATTGAAAATAGACTAATTAATAGCGTGCTTGAAAAAGTCCTTATAATTAATGAGTTTCCAAAAGGATTAAATAAGATATCAAATATAAAACTGACTATGATAATACCAATATTTATTAGCAGAGATTGAAGTGCATTGAAACGTAAAAAATATGATACTTTGCTATTTCTTACTAGTCCAATAAATATTAACAAAAATAATAAAAAATTACCGAAAGGTATCAATCTTTCTATTATTATTATTGGGATTGCTGGTATTTGTATTATCTGAGTGTAAGGATATTTTATAAATAAATGATTACCAAATTTAAGGGAGTCTGCCCATGGAATTAAATATAAAAGAATTCCTAATATTCTTTCTCCTAGCGAAGGCATAAGCAATTTAATTTTAGTTTAGATTAAACCATTAAATGTTTTTTGGCAGATGATTTCATTGTTTCAGTAGGAACATCATTAAAACCACTCCAAAGTTTTATTGATAAGGCACCTTGTTCTACAAGCATATCAAGCCCATCAATCGTGAGACAATTGCTTTGTGCTCCTAGCTTTAACCAGTTGGTTGGTCTGGGAGAGTAAATTAGGTCATATAAAATAGTTTTTTTAGAAAGACTATCCCATATTTTACGGCCAAGAGGAATACTTTTTTCTTCTGTTGTTTTTCTATTCATCCCTATCGGAGTTGTATTAATAATTAAATCTGCTTCTTCAATATATGCGCTAATATTTAATTTTTCATGATTAATACCCTCAATTAATATATTATTTTTTGATAATATATTTTTCATATTATTGACGAAAATATTCAAGGAAGTCTCGTTGCGACCAAGTATTGTTATTTTTTTAACATTCAGATTATTTAAACCCATAGCAACTGCTCTAGCACTTCCCCCGCAACCGATCACAACTGCATTCTTATTAATTAAATTTTTATCTTTTAATGGCATTAAAAAACCTTCTACGTCAGTATTTGCACCAATCCATTGATTGTTTTTTTCTGGAATTAACGTGTTAACTGCTTTAATATCATTTGCAATTGCAGTTAAGCTATTGCAAGCTTTTAAAACTTCTTGCTTGTGAGGGATAGTTACATTTAAGCCTTTGCAATTTATAACTCTCAAGGCTGTTGTTACTTTTTTTAGGTTTTTTGTATCGCAAGGAAAAGCTACATAACACCAGTCAAGTCCCATTTCTTCATATGCAGCATTATGCATAATCGGTGAAAGAGAATGATTTACTGGTTGTCCCAGGAGTCCTACCAGACTAGTTTTTCCAGTAATAGTGCTCATTTGGTGTTACTGAAGATTCAAAATTGCAAGGAGAATGTTCGGGAACCACGCCTGCCTCAAATGTATTTCACTGAGGAGGATGTTAGCTAAAGAAAGAAATTAAAGGAGCTCTTCACTCATGGGGAAGGTAGTTGGAATCGATCTAGGTACTACAAATAGTTGCGTGGCTGTTATGGAAGGTGGTAAGCCCACTGTAATCGCAAATGCGGAGGGATTTAGAACAACACCATCTGTCGTTGCTTATACCAAAAATCAAGATCAATTAGTTGGACAAATTGCAAAGCGTCAAGCTGTGATGAATCCTGAGAATACTTTTTATTCTTCTAAAAGATTTGTTGGACGTAGAGTAGATGAGGTGAATGATGAATCAAAAGAAGTCAGTTATGGAGTAGAAAAATCAGGTTCTAACGTCAAATTAAAATGCCCAATACTTGACAAACAGTTTTCTCCTGAAGAAGTGAGTGCTCAAGTTTTAAGAAAACTTTCTGAGGATGCTGGCAAATATTTAGGTGAAACAATAACTCAAGCTGTAATTACAGTACCGGCATATTTCAATGATTCACAGCGTCAAGCAACAAAAGATGCAGGAAAGATTGCGGGGCTAGAGGTTCTTAGAATTATTAATGAACCAACTGCTGCAGCACTCGCATATGGCTTAGATAAAAAAAGTAATGAAAGAATATTAGTTTTTGATTTGGGTGGTGGTACCTTTGATGTTTCTGTTTTAGAAGTAGGTGATGGAGTATTTGAAGTCCTCTCAACATCAGGAGATACTCATTTAGGTGGCGATGATTTCGATAGAGTTATAGTTGATCATTTGGCCTCTACATTCAAAGGCAATGAAGGAATTGATTTGCGCCAAGATAAACAGGCATTGCAGCGATTAACTGAAGCAGCTGAAAAAGCCAAGATTGAACTATCAAATGCGACTCAAAGTGAAATCAATCTTCCTTTTATCACAGCTACACCAGAAGGACCTAAGCATCTTGATTTGACTCTTACCAGGGGGAAATTTGAAGAGCTAGCCTCAACTCTTATTGATCGTTGCAGGGTTCCTGTAGAGCAAGCTTTGAAAGATGCAAAGTTATCTACCGGAGAAATAGATGAGATTGTTATGGTTGGAGGTTCTACCCGTATGCCAGCAGTTAAGGAGTTAGTCAAAAGAGTTACTACTAAGGACCCTAATCAAACAGTCAATCCTGATGAAGTAGTTGCTGTAGGAGCTGCTATTCAAGGAGGAGTTTTGGCTGGTGAAGTTAAAGACATATTGCTACTGGACGTAACACCTTTATCTCTTGGTGTTGAAACTTTGGGTGGGGTGATGACAAAAATGATTTCTAGAAATACTACTGTTCCTACTAAAAAGGCAGAAACCTATTCAACAGCAGTAGATGGTCAAACAAATGTAGAAATACACGTTTTACAAGGTGAACGTGAGATGGCTTCAGATAACAAAAGCTTAGGGACCTTCCGTTTGGATGGAATTCCTCCTGCTCCTAGAGGTGTTCCACAAATAGAAGTCACTTTTGATATTGACGCTAATGGAATTTTAAGTGTTACCGCAAAAGATAAAGGTAGTGGCAAAGAACAGAGTATCTCCATAACTGGTGCATCTACTTTGTCTGATAACGAAGTTGATAAAATGGTGAAAGATGCAGAAATGAATGCATCTGCTGATAAAGAAAAGCGTGAAAAAATTGATATAAAAAATCAAGCTGAAACACTTGTCTATCAAGCTGAAAAACAGATAACTGAGCTTGGCGATAAAGTTGATGAAGCTGCAAAAAATAAAGTTGAAGAAAAAAGAGTCAAGTTGAAAGAGGCAACTGAAAAAGATGATTACGAATCTATGAAGACATTAGTTGAGGAATTACAGCAAGAGTTGTACACATTAGGAGCTTCTGTATACCAACAAGCAAATGCTGCTTCACAGGCTGCTGATGATTCTAATACTGATACGAAAAATGATGGAGACGATGTTATTGATGCTGAATTTACTGAGACAAAATAAGAATTAACTATTTATTCTGTCGTCTATTTTTAGTCCAATCCATTCTGCGCAAGAAGGAGCCAATAAAATGCCATTTCTATAGTGACCAGTATTAATTAATAATCCAGGCTCTAATTCTTTTAATAATGGTGAAGGTTCATTAGTTGGTCTAGCTCTGATTCCGTGCCATTCTTTTATGATCTTTGCTTGTTTCATCCACGCTAGAGACAAGTTGTTACTATTTAACATTTCCTTTTTATATAAAATAGATGGTTTAGTTCCGGATTCAATAGTTGCCCCCATAATTATATGATTGGGATTATGATGTATAAAATTTATAGATTGATGATTTAATATTGCTGGCCATTTTCTCCAATTTGTAAGGGGATTCTTTAATTCTAATTCGATAACTTGTCCGAGCACCGGCTCTAAATTTATATTATGGCCTAATGGATTCAGTAGTTTTTGGGTATTTATTGCAGAACAAATTATTACATAATCTTGATAAATACTTTCCTTTTTTTCTAGATAGATTTTCCAGTTTTTTTCAGATGAATTAACATTCTTACTTATTTTTATTACACTATCTTCTACTTTATTTACTTTAATCTTGTCTAGGTTTTTCATTAAGGATTTGATTAATTTAATAGGATTTAATCGACCATCCTCATGAGATATTAAGCCACCTATTAATTTTTTTTCAAAGATTGAACTCCAGAATTCTATAGAGGTTTTATCTAAGAGTTCAATTCCATATATTCTTTTATTTTTACTTATTTCAATCATAGATTGATATTCTTGTTCTGAATTTGCTAATTTAATTAATGGTGTTTCAAATTTTATATGTGATTCAGAATGATCTATTTCAATAAGCCATTCTTTCCATAATCTCATACTTGTATTACGTAATAAAAAAGCTCTTCCTTTTGATTTTTTGTATATATTTCCCATAAGCACACCTAAAGCAGCTTGTGTTCCATTATTTGGATTTAAATTATTGATTTCTGAGTTCACTTTTGGGTCTATTAAATTTACTTTATATCCTTTTCTCCCTAGATAAAAAGCAGTTGTAATTCCTGCTATCCCACTACCAATTACTGAGATTTCGATTTCATTTTTTTTGGCTTTTTGGCTATTCATTTCCACAAATGCTAGGAATTTGGCTTGTTAATTTTCAGTGAGTGCTCTAAAAAAGAGAATAGTTAATGATATTGGTCGAGTGAGTATTAAAACAGTTATCTTGCAGTTCATTTGTCCTGATAAACCTGGACTTGTTAGTGATTTGGCTAATTGGATTGCAAGTAAAAATGGGAATATTAGACATGCAGATCACCATACAGATGCTGATGCAAATTTGTTTCTTAGTCGTATTGAATGGGATTTAGAAGGTTTTATGCTTGATAAAAATGAAATAAATTCTGAGGTAATGTTACTTGAGAAGCGATTAAAAGGAAAAGCAGTTTTGAGCTTTTCGGATGATATTCCAAATGTTGCTATTTTTGTTAGCAAGCAAAGTCACTGCTTAGTTGATCTTTTATGGAGAGTGAAGGCAGGTGAATTATGTATGAATGTTCCTTTAGTGATCTCAAATCATTCAGATTTAGAGGATCTTTGCTCTAGCTTTCAAATTCCTTTTCAGCTTTTAAAAGTTGATAAAAATAATAAAGCGAATACAGAAAGTAAAATTTTGGATTTATTGAATGAGTACAACATTGATCTAGGGGTGTTGGCTAAATATATGCAAATTCTAAGTGGGTCATTTTTAGAAAAATTTCCTAATCTAATCAATATTCATCACTCTTTTCTTCCTGCTTTTAAAGGTGCTCAACCATATCATCAAGCTTGGGAAAGAGGAGTGAAGTTAATTGGTGCAACAGCGCATTATGTTACCAGCGATCTTGATGCAGGTCCTATCATTGAACAGACTATATCTAATGTGAGTCATCGTGATGAGGTTTCAGATTTAATACGAAAGGGCAGGGATTTGGAGCGAGTCGCTTTAGCAAGAGCTTTAAGATTGCATTTAAGGCGACAAGTTATTGTTTATAGGGGTAGAACTGCTGTATTTACATGATTAATAATAGGTACGTATTTAATTTCAAAAACAATCTATTCGAAAATATTGGCTGGACCTCTTTTCAGATTGGAGTATTGTGTTTGCCTTCCAGTGCATTAGTTTCATATATATTTTTGCTTTTTGCTCTTTTCAAAGGAATTTTTAGCAGAAGAGATCTTTATTGGAAGGAATATTGGAATTATCCCCTTTTACTTATATCCTTTTTGATGCTAGTTGGTTGTATTCATTCTCAAACTGGTTGGTTAGCCTGGCTCGGTCTTTTTAATTGGTTGCCATTTTTTTTGTGCTTTTGGGGTTTGCAACCATATTTGTTAACTCCTGAAAGAAGAATGAAATGTGCTTCTTTGCTTGTATTCGGAAGTCTTCCTGTTCTGATTACTGGCTTTGGTCAGTTATGGCTTGGATGGGAGGGTCCTTGGGAGCTTTTAGATGGTTTGATAATTTGGCATATTTCTCCAGGTGGAGAGCCTTTTGGCAGATTGTCTGGATTATTTAGTTATGCGAATATAACTGCTGCCTGGTTGTCGGGGGTATGGTCATTTTGCTTGGCTTCGGTTATTCATCCTTTTATTTTTGGTAGAAATCGAGTCATTCCTTTTGCTCTTTTGATTGCATTTGTGTTGGCAATGATGTTGACTGATTCTCGAAATGCATGGGGCGCAATTTTGTTAGGATTGCCTCTGGTTGTTGGTTCTGCATCATGGATTTGGTTGATTCCTTTGATGCTGGTTTGTCTAATACCTGTTGTTATATCGGTTGTACCATTTTTTGATTTTGGAATACAACAATTTGCAAGAAGTATTGTGCCTGAATCTATTTGGATGAGATTAAATGATATGAAGTTTGTTGATAGACCTTTTGAGGCAACACGAATTGGCCAATGGAAAATTGCAACTGATTTAATTTTTGAAAAACCTCTATGGGGTTGGGGAGCTGCAGCCTTTTCTATTATTTATCCTTTGCGGACAGGTTTATCTCATGGTCATTCTCATAACTTGCCTTTAGAATTGGCTATTAGTCATGGAATTTTAGTCTCTTTTTTATTAAATATTTTTGTCTTTAGCTTATTAATAATTTCTGCCTATTATAAAATATTTAATAAATTACATTCACAAAAAAGCTTTTTAATTGATAGAGCATGGTGGACATCTCTTTTGATTCTTATTTGTTTCCATGCAACTGATATCCCAATGTTTGATAGTAGGATTAATATTTTAGGTTGGATACTACTAATAGGTCTTAGATGTATGATCATTCAATCTGAATCTAATTTAGATTTGATTCAATTTAGAAAAAGTTAGATTTTACGCTATTAATTCTCCTTCTTCAATTTCAATTTGTCTTTCATAAATTGAATGTTCATTGAATATTCTTGCAGTTAAAAAACTAGTTATACATGTTATTAAGAGTGGTTTAAGTATTAGCAGGTTTTTAGTTAAGGCAAATGCTAGAAACATTGCTGTTAAAGGGGTTCTAGAGCATCCAGCAACGAATCCTCCCATTCCTGCAAAAATATAGGTTGTTGGAACATGTCCTGTTAATGTTTCTACTCCTATTCCGCTAGCTAATCCTATAGCGCCTCCTAGTGTAAGCATTGGATAAAATAAACCACCTGGGGCTCCTGAGGCAGCTGCTAAACCAGATGCAAGAAATAAAACTAAAAATATACTTATTGCGAGCGTGAAGCTACTACTTTCATTAACAATAATCTTTTGTAATCCTTCGATATTGTGAAAACTTTCTGGCATTATCGAATACATTGAGCCGAGCAATAATCCGGATAAACTCATTCTTTGAATAGTTTTATTTTTAAACCATTTGTTTCCTATAACTTGCATCTTTAACACATATTGGCAATACATTTCTGCTAAGAATCCAAGTAAGATACCTAAAACTATTAGGTATAAAAAATCTATCGGAAAGAATTTGATTACTGGTGTATATGCTCTCTCGAGTTGAAAACCTAAATTATTCACAAATCCACCAGCTTTTTGATCTAGTCCAATCGCTTGTAGAATATCCGCGCAACTATCCGCCCAGAATGTTGTTACTACTACTAGTAAGAGGACAACTGGTCTGGCTGAATTGAGAAGTTCTTCAACTGCATAGACAAAGCCTCCAATTGGTGCACTGAAAATTGCTGCAATTCCAGCTCCTCCTCCTGCTGCAACTATGACTCTGCGAAATGATATAGGGGCTTTTAGCCATTTTGCCATTTTCCAGGCAACAGATCCTCCCATTTGTACTGCTGGGCCTTCTGGGCCTAATGGAAATCCACTGCCAATAGCAATTATTCCAGCAAATAGTTTTACGATTCCAACTCTTAATCCCATAGGGACTGGCTTATGGCGAAGAAATGCAATGATGTGACTTACTCCTGCTCCTTTTGCTGCAGGGGAACAATTTTGAATTAGCGATCCTGAAATCACCCCTCCTACTGCTCCTAATATTGGTAAAACGATCCATCTAGGCATATATCCCAGAAGATTTGATCGATAATCTTCTAATGCATGAATTCCAGTTTTAAATAATATTCCTGTTAATGCTGCTCCTAAACCTGTAAGGATTAGAGCAAGAATTACATTTAGCCATTTTCTTTGAAGAAGTCTGTTTATGCTTTGACTTGATTTCTTTATTACGGGATTTTGACTTTGATTGTTGATCATTTAATTCAAATTAGGTTTGAAAAATAGAGGCCTCTTCTTCTTTTGTTATTACACGGCCATCTTCGATAAAGTTTGGTATTTCATCAAAGTTTAAGTATCTGTATATTTCTTCAGTTAAAGGGGAAACTTTTTTGGAAGCTATTGCAAGATATTCATCAGTTGTAGGTATATGACCCAACAAAGCGCAAACAGCGGCTAGTTCTGCACTTCCTAAGAATACCTGAGCTCCTTTTCCTAATCTGTTGTTGAAATTCCTTGTACTGGTTGAGAAAACAGTTGAATTATCTTCTACACGAGCTTGATTGCCCATGCATAGAGAACAACCAGGCATTTCCATTCGGCTACCAGCTTTTTCAAAAATCTTGTAATATCCTTCTTTTTTCAAAATTTCCTCGTCCATTCGTGTTGGGGGACATACCCATAATCGCGCTGCTATCTTCCCTTCTCCTTCGAGAATTTTTGCAGCGGCTCGATAATGACCAATATTAGTCATACATGAACCAATAAAAACTTCTTGAATGAGAGTGCCTGCGACTTCGCTTAAAAGTTTGACGTTATCAGGATCATTAGGACAAGCTAAAACAGGTTCTTTGAGTTCATTTAAGTCTATTTCGATGATTTCTGAGTATTGCGCATTTGAGTCGGCTGATAGTAAAGCTGGTTTTTTTAACCAATCCTCCATTTCTTTAATTCTTCTACTGATTGTTCTTGCGTCTTTATATCCCCTAGCAATCATATTTTTAAGTAAAACAATATTGCTTTTTAAATATTCACTTATTGTTGATTCAGAGAGTTGAATAGTACACCCAGCACAAGATCTTTCTGCACTTGCATCAGTCAATTCAAAGGCTTGCTCTAATTTTAGGTTTGGTAGACCTTCAATTTCTAATATTTTTCCATTAAACACATTAACTTTGTTCGTTTTTGCGACGGTCAGAAGCCCTTGTTGTATAGCCATCCACGGAATGGCATTAACCACATCTCTTAAAGTGACGCCAGTTTGTAAAGACCCTTTAAAACGTACAAGAACTGACTCTGGCATATCTAAAGGCATAGAACCAATAGCTGCAGCAAATGCCACAACCCCCGAACCTCCTGGAAATGAGATGCCCAATGGGAATCGTGTATGACTATCGCCACCTGTCCCCACTGTGTCCGGTAAAAGCATTCTATTTAGCCAACTGTGAATAATTCCATCGCCGGGTTTTAATGCTACTCCTCCTCTTTCAGCAAAAAAATCAGGGAGTTCTTTCTGAGTTTTGATATCAACGGGCTTGGGATATGCTGCCGTATGACAGAAACTCTGCATAACTAGATCCGCAGAAAATCCTAAACAGGCTAATTCTTTCATTTCATCTCTAGTCATCGGACCAGTAGTGTCTTGACTACCAACTGTTGTCATTATTGGCTCACAACTTGCACCTGGAAGTACCCCTGGTACACCGCAAGCTTTTCCAACCATTTTTTGAGCTTGTGTAAACCCATGCTTTGATGCAGGTGGCTGAGCAGGACGAATAAAAAGAGTAGAGGGAGGAAGTTTTAATTTTGCTCTCACTTTGTCTGTCAAAGCTCTTCCAATCATTAAAGGAATTCGCCCGCCTGCTCTTACTTCATCAGTAATAGTTTGTGGTTTTAAGTCAAATTTTGATAGGAGTTCTCCACTGTTTGTCTCATTTTTACTTCTTCTAATTTCTCCTTTATAAGGAAAAATAGTAATTACATCTCCTGTTTTGAGATTGCTTACATCGCATTCAATTGGAAGCGCACCTGAATCTTCAGCCGTATTAAAGAAAATAGGAGCGATTTTTCCTCCTATTACAACTCCACCACCTCGTTTATTTGGAACGTAAGGTATGTCCTGTCCTGTATGCCAAAGGACAGAGTTTATTGCTGATTTTCGAGAGCTTCCTGTTCCAACTACATCGCCAACATATGTAATGGCATGTCCTTTCTCTTTTAATTTTTCAATGGTGCTTAAACCATTTGGATCTCGAGTTTCTAGCATCGCTAGAGCATGTAAAGGAATATCAGGTCTTGTTGTGGCATGCGTTGCGGGAGAGAGGTCGTCTGTATTTGTTTCTCCTTCAACTTTAAATACTGTTACTGTTATTTCGTTAGCCAAAGGTTGTTTATTTGTGAACCATTCTCCATTTGCCCAGCTATTTATAACTTTTTCTGCATAAATATTATTTTTTCCTAATTCTAAAAGATCATTTAGTCCATCATAAACTAAAAGAGTATTACTTAATGCTTCACAGGCTATAGATGCTAATTCTTTATTATTAGATTTTAGTATTTCAATTAATGCTCCTACATTATATCCTCCAATCATTGTACCCAAAAGCTCAGTTGCTTTTAAAGGACTTACTAGCGGACTTTTTGATTCTTCTTGAGCAATTGAGCTTAGCCAAGTCGCTTTGACATAAGAGGCTTGATCCACTCCAGGAGGAATTCGATTAACAAGGAGATCAAGTAAGAAGTTTTGATCAAACTCTTTATCTGGTTTTTCTAAAACCTCTGTTAAATTTTTTGTCTGTTTTGCATCTAAAGGAAGCGGAGGGATTCCTAACGCTTCTCTTTCTGCAAGATGTGATAAGTAATTTTTTAGCATTTTTAAATCTCAACAGAGAATGTATTGGAGTGAGGGCCTTGTGTTTTCATTGTTTACAACCCCATGTTTCTTGAACAAACATTCAGATAATGCAACTTATTACCCCCCTATGACTGATACTTCTCTAATCTTATATCTATGAACACGTTTTAAATGTCCACCTCATCATATTTTTCAATGGTGGATAGCACCTCTGACCTTCACGTGGTCGAGACTCGTCCATTAATGTCACCAGCATTACTTCATAGAGATTTGCCTTTAGATAAGGCAGCCTCTGGAGTTGTCTCTACTACTAGAAATAAGATTCAATCGATTCTTCATGGTAATGATCCAAGAATTTTGGTGATTGTTGGACCATGCTCGGTTCATGATGTTGATGCTGCCATTGAATATGCAACTCGTTTAGCCCCATTGAGGGAAAAATATAATCAAAAGTTAGAGATCGTGATGCGTGTTTATTTTGAGAAACCACGCACAACTGTTGGTTGGAAAGGACTTATTAATGATCCTCATCTTGATAATTCTTACGATATTAATACTGGTTTAAGAAAGGCAAGAGGTCTATTACTTGATTTAGCCAAAAAAGGAATGCCAGCAGCAACTGAATTACTTGATCCAGTTGTTCCTCAATATATTGCTGATTTAATTAGTTGGACTGCTATTGGAGCAAGAACGACAGAGAGTCAGACTCATCGTGAAATGGCGTCTGGATTATCAATGCCGGTTGGTTATAAAAATGGTACTGATGGGACAGCAACGATAGCGATTAATGCAATGCAAGCGGCTTCAAAACCTCATCATTTTTTAGGAATTAATAACGATGGTCATGCTTCGATAGTTAGTACTACAGGTAATCCAGATGGTCATCTTGTGTTGAGAGGTGGCAAAAACGGTACTAATTATCATCTTGATGCAATTAATTTAATTGTTGAAGAGTTAGAAAGATTTAATATGCCTAAAAGATTGATGGTTGATTGTAGTCATGGCAATTCAAATAAAGATTTTCGTAGGCAATCAGAAGTTTTACGTGATGTGGCATCACAATTAAAAGCTGGATCCAAGAATGTTATGGGCGTTATGATTGAAAGCCATCTTGTTGAAGGTAATCAGAAATTAAATTCAGATTTATCAAAACTTACCTATGGACAAAGTGTTACCGATGCATGCATCAACTTTTCTACAACAGAAATTTTATTAGGGGAACTAGCTGAATCAATCAAATAACTTGTTTTATGTTCCTATTAACCATACTCCCAGACACGTTACTCCAATGGGAACAGTTATATTGTCAATTCCCCAGGGACTTATCTGTTCAAAAATAGTTGCTACTAGTGAGATGACTATTATTTCTAGAGGTTGTATCTCCAGACTATTAAATGAAGAGATTGTTTCAGTCGAAATAGCTACTACAGTCCCCATTGTGAATGTTCCTGCTATTGATTTTGTTTGACCAAGTATTAACCATTTTGGAGAATTAATTGATCGCCCAATTAAGCCTGCTAATCCGTCACCAAAAGCCATTGATAAGACTCCTATCGAAATAGATGATGAATAGCGTGGCCAGAACATTAAGAGTAAAAGTGTGATACTGATACCATATGCAATTGTTCCAAAACTCTTTCTCTCTATATCTTCAATGGCTGGCAATAAACGGTATTGGTAATTAATACCTAAGGCTATGGTGATAAAAAATGCAGAAAAGAAAGCTATATTTTTTGGAATCTCAAATAATGCAGCCAATAAAATTACTGGTCCAGTTCCAATATGAATAATTTTTCGACTTAATTCTTCTTGTTTTGGAAAATATCTTTTACATAAAAATGCAATGATTAAAATTGTTATTATCCATACAGCAATAATAATAATAGCTATTTGGACAGGCAATGTTTATGCAGCGTTTTGGTGAGTAGTCATTACCCTCAATTTTAAAATTGCTTTTGCCTCAAGTTGTCTTACACGTTCTCTTGAAACATTTATTTGTCTTCCAATTTCAGCAAGAGTAAGTGGTTCTTCTCCATCAAGACCAAATCGAAGTCTCATGATTTTTTGCTCTCTCTCGTTTAATTGAGATAACCATCCACCAAGGTGCTCTTTTTGAATACTCCTATCCATTCCTTCCATAGGCTCATCATAATTTGGATCTGGAATTAATTCGCCTAGAGTACTACGATCCTCTTCTCCTCTTGCATGAGCGTCAAGTGATGCACATGGAGCGCTTTGAGATACAAGATCCTCTAGATCTTGAGGTTCAATGCCCATTGCATTGGCAAGTTCTAGTCGATTTGGTTGTCTCCCAAATCGATGAGATAATTCACGTGAGATACGACGCATTTTTGAAAGCTTTTCACTGATATGTATTGGTAGTCGAATAGTTCTTGCACTGTTATCAATGGCACGAGTCATCCCTTGTCTTATCCACCAGTATGCATAGGTTGAGAATTTATAACCCATTGCAGGATCAAATTTATCAACAGCTCTTTCAAGACCAATTGCTCCCTCTTGTACTAAATCAAGTAACTCTAGACCTTGATTTTGATATTTCTTTGCAACGCTTACAACTAATCTTAGATTTGCAGCCATCATACGATCTCTGGCCCGCTTACCCATTTTTATTTTGTGTTTTTGACGAGTAGTTCTTTGTTCTTGCGGAAGTTTCAACAAATCTTTCATCTGTTGAACGTGATGAGCTAACTCAATTTCTTCAGCAGGAGTAAGAAGTGGGACTCTTCCAATACTTGTCAGATAGAAACCTATGGCATCAGTCGCGAGACGATTACTTGGCTTTCGTGACGTCCGAGATTTTTGACTACTTACAATTGATGCAGATAGTTTGTCAGTTGTACTTGCCGCAATTGATTTCTCTGATGAAACATCAGAAAGATCTCTGGCAGATTCCAGCGGGATCCCCATCACCCTGGCCTCTTGAAATTAGATTTATTAAGAAGGTAGCACTTATAAGCAGAAGTTGACTAATTGAAACGAAAAATTTATGTTTTTTGGGCTAATTAGGTATAAAGCGCATCAAAAAAATAGATTAAATGTTTTCATAAAAAACTTTGAAATCTTTAATTTTCTTCTTTTTTGTATAACTTGATAATTTTTTCTTGAATATATTTTTTTTTATCATTCAAAATTTTATTTTTTACGTAGCTCCCATCACTTTGCATATTCCAAGAGTCTTTATTTTCTTCTAAATAAGAATCTAATAAATGTTTAATTTCTTTTTTGATTTTGTTATCTTCAAGAGGTGTCACTGCTTCTACTCTTCTGTCTAAATTTCGCCTCATCCAGTCTGCACTGCCAATAAAAACTTCTGAATTTCCATCATTATTAAACCAAAAAATTCTTGAATGCTCTAAAAATCTACCAATAATGCTTGTTACTTTTATATTTTCGCTTAGTCCTTTTTTCTGAGGATATAGGCAACACATTCCTCTAATTATAAGTTCAATTTTGACTCCTTCTTGTGATGCTTCATAAAGCAATTTTATGATTTCTGGATCAACAAGCGAATTCATTTTCGCTATTATTTTTGCAGGTAAGTTATCTTTTGCATATTTAATTTCTCTTTTGATTAATTTCTCTATTCCATGTCTAAGACTTACTGGAGCAACTAATAATTTTCTATAGGATTGTTGCTTGGCAAATCCTGTTAGATAATTAAATAGCTCAATAAGATCTTGTCCGAGTTCAGGCTGACAAGATAATAGACCAATATCCGTATATGTCTTAGATGTTTTTGAATTATAATTTCCAGTTCCAATATGAAAATATGTTCTTAATCTATTTTTTTCTTTTCTTATGACTAATGCAATTTTTGTATGAGTTTTCAGTCCAATCACTCCATAGACAACATGGACTCCCGATTGTTCTAGTTGCTTTGCCCATTGGATATTATTATCTTCATCAAATCTTGCTTTAAGTTCAACTAGAGCCATGACTTGTTTGCCTTTTTCAGCAGCTCTTATAAGAGCATCAATAATTAAAGAGTCTTTTGAGATTCTATATAATGTCATTTTGATCCCCATTACCTGTGTATCTTCTGCAGCTTGATTGATAAATTCTTCTACTGATGTAGAAAAAAGATTGTATGGGTGATGAACTAGTAAATCATTACGACGAATAATAGAAAATATACTTTTAAAGTTACTTTTATTTCTTAAATCTAAATCTTCATGATCTCTTAATTGACTATTTTTTAGTAAATTATGAGTAATACCTTGATGGTCTTTAAATTTTAGTTTAGGAAGATTAATTGCTGTTAATTCAATTAGTTCATCTAAGGCTAGTAATCCCTCAATGTGATATAAATTTTCTTTCTCAACATGCATTCCCTCTTGTAAAAGATCAAGAATGTTTTTTGGTGTATTTGAGGAGACTTCAAGCCTGACAACTTCACCTCCTTTTCGCCGTTTGCGTAAACCTTCTTCTAGTGCACTCATTAAATCATCAGCCTCAATATCTCGAAGCTCAAGATCAGCATCTCTAGTTACTCGAAAGAACGAAAATTCTTTAACTTCCATTCCAGGAAAAAGCATTGATAAATTATTTGCAATAATCTGCTCAATGGGAATGCATGTATATTGTGCTATATCATTATTATCTAGTTCAATTGGAATACTTATAAATCTAGAAATACTTTCGCCTGGAATTTTGATACGAGTAAATTGTTCTTTTTCTAATTCTTTATCAAAGACAATAGCAGCTAAATTTAAACTAAGATTGCTTATAAAAGGGAATGGGTGAGCAGGGTCAACTGCTAAGGGAGTCAATATAGGAAAGATTGCATTTGTAAAATAATTATCAATCCAATGTCTTTGTTTTTCGTTTAATTCTTTATATTCAAGTATAAATAAATTATTTTTTTTAAATTCTTCTTTTATATATTGTATTGTTTTAGATTGTTGTGTTTCTAAAATGGGATCTAGATATTCTCTAATTGCAAGAAGTTGTTCTCCTGCAGATTTGCCATCTTGGCTTTTTTTTAAGATACCACCATCTACTTGTGATTTTAATGAAGCCACTCTAACCATAAAAAATTCGTCTAAATTATTGCTAAAAATTGAGCTGAATTTAATTTTTTCTAGTAGAGGTGTGTCTTCTTCTATAGCTAGTTCTAACACACGTTTATTAAAATCTATCCAACTAAGTTCACGATTAATATAAGTTTCATTATTTAAGTTGGTAGTACTCATATCTATAAATAATTTATTTAATTTCTAATATTATTTTAATATCTTGGCCATCTATAAGTCTAGACGGGTACTTTTTTCTTGCTAAAATTTTTTCCTGAAATTAAAAACATAACAAAAATTAGAAGCAATATTGTGCCAAAAAATGGACTTCTTGGACCAAAAAGATCATATGAGCGTCCCGCTGCAATTGCCCCAAGAAAAGTTCCCAGACTTTGTAAACCTTGTAGATTTCCTAATACTGCTCCTTGCCCAATAGAACTTAGTCTTCTCGAGATGAGTGCTCTTAAACTAGGAGTGACTAGTCCAGTACCCATTGCAAGTATTGCGACGCCCGTAAATACAAGAGGAATTGAAGTGTCTATATTTGCTAGCGTCAAAAGCATACATCCTGTCATTACAAAGCCAATACCAGTAAAAGTTAGTCTCGATTCCCCAAATCTTTTCACCAGCGGACCAATTAGTGCTCCTTGAACAATCATCGCAATAACTCCAACCACAATAAAAGCAGCACTACATAATTCAGGACTCCATTCAAATTTTTCTTTTAAATAAAGGACTAAAACAGCTGTAAAGCCATTAAATGCCATAAAGAAAACAAAAAATGACAAGCAAAGTTTTCTAGCTAAGGGGTTTTTGAATACAATTAGTAGCTGACTAATTGGATTCAAATCTCTTTTTCTTGGTAATAAATTTCTTTTGTTTTTTGGCAGTGTTTCAGGTAAAAAACAAATTACAAAAATAAGATTAAATATTGCAAATCCGCTAGCAACCCATACAGGTAAAGTAACACTAAATTTAGCTAGCGCGGTTCCTAATCCTGGCCCAAGAATAAAACCTAAACCAAACGCTACACCAATTAAACCAAAGGTTTTCGCACGATTTTCGGGAGTTGAGATATCTGCAAGTATTGTAGTAGCAGTAGCTGCTGTCCCTCCACTTATACCATCAATTATTCTTGCTAAAAACAGTAAAGATAACGGCAAAGTTGAGGCCCATAAAGGTAAATAATTATCCCAATTCAGGCTTACAGTTAATGCAAAGAGACATATTCCTATTACTGAACCTGATACACATGTGATCATGATAGGTTTACGACCGAAACGATCACTCATGGCTCCAATTAATGGGGCTGCAGCAAACTGGGATATTGCATAAGTTCCTGTTAGAAAACCGAGGGTCGTCGCGCTTGTGGTGAATTGTTCTAATAAAAAAGGTAATAAAGGCAAAACAATAGTTTCACCCAATCGATCATCTAGAAGTGTTATGAAAGCTCCTAAAAGTGTGGGAATTCTTAGCCTTCTCAAAGCAAATAGCTCATAATTTATTCACCCTCTCATATTGTCAGAGAACTTGACTTCGATTAATAAAAACAGTTTAAATCGATATTTGCGACCTTGTGAGATTTCTGATGAAATTGCTCTCAGAGAAGTTTATGAAGATGCGATTCGAACTTGCGATAAATCCTTATATAGTCAAGAACAGATTGAAGCGTGGTCAGCTTTAGCGTATCTTCCTGGGATTCTAGATAAACCTCTGAAGGAAGGCGTGGGCTGGGTAAGTTGCGTTAATAAAACAATTGAAGCATTTGCCTTGAAATATCCTCAAAATCGTTTGGCATTACTCTATTGCCGAGGTCGTTCTTCAAGACAAGGCCATGCCACAGCTCTTTTGCATCAGATTGAGGCAGATACTATTCAAGATAGACCTATTAATTTAAAAACGGAGGCAAGTTTATGTAGTTATCAACTGCTGTTACGTCATGGATGGATAATTATTGCTCCTGAGGAAATTCAAATAGGTGGTGTTGGTTTTTCTCGTTATTTAATGGAAAAAACTTTGTATTAAATCTATTTTTTAAACAAGGTCTTATGAATCAATATTTTCTTTTTTCCAATTAATTAATTTTTTTAAGTGGCTTAAAGCTAATCCTGAATTGATTACTTCTTTAGCTTTTTCAACCCCTTTTTTAACATCAGAGCTTAGGCCTGCATAAAAAAAGTAAATACCAGCATTCCATTCTAATGCTTTAGTTAAAGGACCCTCGCCATTAAGAGCTTGCAGAGCAAATCTCTTCCATTCTGCGATATCGTTCCATTCAATATCTTTTCCTGAACATTCGTAGTCTTTTGGATGAAAAACTGTTCTAGTTCCATGTTGATTGTTGTATTGTCCAATTGTTGATGAACGACATATTGAAAGATCTATCCCACCTTCAAGTCCTTTGACAGTAATGATATTTTGTTCCCCCATCAGCTCAAGTGTTTTCCAGTGTCTTTCTTCTGTAGGAGTATGAACATAACCACTTATATGTAGATGATTTCCTTGATGACATGTCCAGATTAATTCCATACTTGCTAGAGGTGGTCGCTTACCTATTTGATCTCTGTATGGAATTAAATTTTCAGCTAGTGGGAAATGATCTGGCTGATGGAATAAGGCAAGGTCGTTATGGTTGAAAAAACTTTGTAATTGTTTTATGGATAGACCGGTTAAATTTATTCCTAAAGCTTGAAAGAGTTCGTTATGGGTAATGCCGTATTTCATTGGCATACGAGAACCACCATGCAAAATAACAGGCTGTTTTTGACTGAGTAATAATAAAGTTGTTAGAGGATAAATAGGTGCTGTTTTTTTTCGACCATCAAAAGGCATTCCAAAAAATATCGGTTGACATTGATTACTGGGTGATTGAATCTTTGGTCCTAGTTCTATATAGGCATCAATCATCCCGGCTAATTCTTCAGGAATAGGACGTCTAATTCTATGTGCAATCATGAAACCACCGATTTGTGCTGCACTTGCTTCTTCTCTCAGCATCATCTTGAGAGCTAATTTAGTCTCTTCGCGAGTGAGACTTTTTCCTGTAAACTCACCACTACCAATTTTTTTTAAATAGGGTTTAAATTCTTCGTAGTTGTTCGACATAGGAGTTATTTCTCAAAGAAAGTGTTGTTATTCATTTTTTATTGCATATTGACTATTTCTTTGACGTATTTAACAAATCCTTTTTCATCGTTTTCAATTGGTTGATTGACTGGATTCACTGGAGCTACAATTACAGCGCTTGCTTTTAGTTCAGGCTGTTTAGATACGGGACATGCTTGTTCATGCATTAAGTTATTTGTCTCACAGTGATTTGCTTGAGTGAAACCCCAGTGCATTGGGAGAAAAACTGTGCCTCGACGTATACGATCAGTTTCTTTTACACGTACTGTAAGATGTCCTCGACGAGAATTAAGAGCAGATAACTCACCATCTTTAATATTCATATCTTTTGCATCCATTGGATGAATTTCAAGTAATGGCTCAGGGTGCATTTTATTGAGTCGATTTACTTTCCCCGTACGAGTCATGGTATGCCATTGTCCGAGGTAACGCCCAACCGTTAAGACTAAGGGGTACATATCGCATGGAGGCTCAGCAATTCCCAGAGGTTCCTTGGTGTAAAACTGGGCTCGACCATTAGGTGTCGCAAACTTTTTATCTTCATAAAGTCGCTTGGCTTTTTTCGTAGGATTACTCTCTCTTGGAAATGGCCATTGTTGGGGACCAATACTTTTTAATAATTCATGATTAAGTCCCGAACTATCACAAAGACGACCACTTGTCAGAGCTGTGAATTCTGAATATACCTCAGAAGCAGAATTGTAAGTAAACTGATCAATAAATCCAAGTTTTTGGCCTACTTCAGCAAAGATCTCCCAATCTGCACGACTTTGACCAAAGCAAGGACGAAAAGCTGGACAATAAGTAATTCGCCTTTCTGAGTTAGTCATCACACCTGCTTTCTCACTCCACTGTGCAGCGGGCAATAATAGGTGGGCGTAATGAGAGGTTTCAGTATTTATATATGCTTCAGACAAAACAACCAGTGAACAGTTTTTTATTGCTGCTTTTACTCGATTTAGATCAGGCATGCTTACGAGTGGGTTAGTTGCAGCCACCCACCAAAGATCTATTTCTCCTTTTTCCATTGCTTCTATTTGTTGCCAGGCATTTAAACCTGGTTCTTCAGAGATACTTCCTGCAGGAAAATCCCAGTGATTTTCGACTACTTGTCTATGCTCCGTATTAGAAATATTTCGATAACCAGGAAGTAGATGAGATAGGCCTCCTGCTTCCCGTCCTCCCATAGCATTTGGTTGGCCAGTAAGTGAAAAAGGTCCTGCTCCTTCTTTCCCAATTTGCCCTGTAAGAAGATGTAGATTGATAAGTCCGCCAACAACCGCAGTACCTTCTCTGCGTTGATTTACACCCATTGACCAAAGACTGAGCACCCTTTCGTGATGATTAAACATATTAGCTACTTCTTCTAATTTTTTTTCTGGGATACCACAAAAGCGAGCAACTTTTCGTGGTGTCCAATTTTTTATAATCTCTAAAAATTCTGAATATTTATCTGTATGATGTTCAATAAATTCTGTATTTTGCCCGTTCTTTTTCAGAACCAAATGGGCAATACCATATAACAGAGCTAAGTCACTGCCTGGAGCAATAGGCAGGTAAATGTCAGCAGCTTTTGCAGTGTCGGTTAATCTTGGATCTATAACAATAATTTTTACTTTATCACGATGTTGTTTTTTCCTTTTGAGTAGACGTTGAAAAAGTACTGGATGGCATTCCGCAGTATTAGTACCAATAAGGAATGCAACGGTGTAGTGATCAAGATCTTCATAACAACATGGAGGACCATCTGATCCAAAACTTAAATTATATCCAGCTACAGCTGAGCTCATACATAGTCTTGAATTTGCATCGAAATTATTTGTACCTAAAGCTCCTTTGAGTAATTTTTGAGCAATATAGTAGTCTTCAGTATGAAATTGTCCAGAACCATACATCGCTATAGAGTTTGGACCTTTTTTGATTAAACTTTTCTTGATTTGTGAAACTATCTTATCTGTAGCTTCATTCCAGCTAATCGGTTGATATTTATCATTGAAATTCTTTCGAAACAGAGGTTGAATTAATCTTCCTGGAGACAAGGTTTCTCCTACGGTTGCACCTTTAATACATATTTGTCCAAGGTTGGATGGATGATTGCGATTTCCTCTAGACCTCCACATCGGATAACCATCTGCATCTCTACGGACTGCCTTTCCGATTTCAGCTGGTGGTTGCATTTCTAGACCACATCCAACTCCGCAATATGGACATTGAGTAGTTAAATTTTCAATTTTCTCTGTCATCTCAATTCAATGAGATAAGAAAATAAAACCTTGGGTAGTTACCCAAGGTTTTGATTGAAAATTGATTGATATTTTAAGCAATTTCCCCTTCATGTAATTCATCGAAGGATCCTTTTGGTTCTTTAAGAAAGAAAAAGCACATGAATGCAACTATCAGCCCTGCTATTCCTAAGATTTGGAAAAAGGCACTATTGGAATTAGCAATTATCTCTGCTGTCGCTTCTCCACCTCCACTCATCCACATAGGTAGAAGACTAAATATAGTTAGATAAGTTACTGCTCCTACGTTGCCATAGGCACCAACAAGACCAGCGACCTGTCCAGTAACTCTTCGTTTAACAAGTGGCACTAGAGCAAAAGTAGCACCTTCCCCTGCCTGAACAAAGAAGGAAGCAAGCATTGTTATGAACAATGCAACGATAATTCCATTTATACCTGAAAAAGTACCAGGTTTGATCCAACTCATGACAAGATATCCAATTCCAAGGCCTCCGGTTAGAAAACTCATAGTATTTTTTCTACTTCCGAGCTTGTCAGAAATTAGACCTCCAGCTGGACGTGCAACAAGGTTAACGAAAGCAAAGGAGGAGGCGAGAATACCTGCTGTTGCTTTTGGTAAATCAAATGTTGTCTCAAAAAATGTAGGTAACATTGAAACAACTGCTAGCTCAGAACCAAAATTCACAATATAAGTGAGTTCAAGAATGGCTACTTGTTTAAATTCATAACGGTCTTCTTTTGGATAAATTTTAGTTCCTGCAATTAATTCTGAGTTTGTACGAATAATTCCCCAGGTCTGAAAAGCGAACCAAATTAAAACAGCGAAAAGAGCTAATGGATATGTTCCCTCATCAAGGAAACCAACTTTCTTTAACCTCCAACATAAAACAGAAAGTATGGCTGCAAAAGGTACATTCATACCCAAAAGCCCCCAAAAATCTCGCATAGAAGTGACTTCTAGACCAGCTGTTTTAGTTGGGCGCTGATAAATCTTTCCAGGAGGTGTATCTCTGACATTAATGAAATAAAAGATGCCATACAATGCTGAAATCACACCACTTCCAGCGATAGCACCTCGCCAGTTAAGAACGGCACCTGTTGGTAATTCAAATCCACCTGAAAAAGAAAGTAACCCAGCAATGGCAACCATCGTCAGGGCCGAGAAAGCCGAGCCAAAATTACCCCAACCTCCATATATTCCTTCTGCTAGACCGATTTCTTTAGGTGGGAACCATTCAGCAACCATCCGAATACCAATTACAAATCCTGCACCTACAATTGAAAGTAATAAGCGAGCGATAACTAATTGATTAAAAGTTTCTGCTGAGGCGAAAAGTAAGCATGGAACTACCGAAAATACGAGAAGACTAGAGTATGTTTTACGTGGTCCAAATTTATCTAGAAGCATTCCAATGAGCACTCTCGCTGGAATTGTTAATGCAACATTACAGATAGCGACCGTTCGAATTTGACCCAAAGTGAGCCCCAAGTCTGCTTTAACAGTCGTAGCCAGGGGAGCCAAATTGAACCAAACAACAAAAGTTAGAAAAAACGCAAACCAAGTGAGATGAAGTGTTCGATATCTCCCTTGAAATGTCCAAAGATTGCCAAGCATTGAAATTAAAAAGTAAGAAAGAAGGCTTGAAAAGTTTGCCTATTGAAAACGGTAAAAAATGAAACCGTTTTGAAGAATTAAATCAGCCGGCATATTCCAACTAAGTAGTAGTCGATACAAAAAATGAGAGTTTTATACTTATTTGTTTAATTGAGTAGTTATTGCTACCAAAATGAATTAGTCGTCTGAGGATTTCAAGATGTTGAATATTATCTGGTAAAAAATACAAAATTTATATATAGAATTTATTGATTTTCTTGAATTAAGTTTAAATTTTATACTGATAATCTAAATTCTGATTAATCATATTTGAATCAATTAATGAATTGAAGATTAGTAAAATCAATCAATAAAAAGAGGAGACCACAAAGTTGCCTCAGAGGCTATTACAGGTTGAATATTGATAGAAGTTGAACTGTTTTTATTTAATTTTGTATTTGATTGTTTAATCATAATGTTATCTCGTGTTCCCAGTTCAGACCAAAGAGTGGCAGGACTAGCAATTACTGGGTCAACAGTAGTTAATTTATTTTGAACAGTAGGGGAGTAGTTTCTAAAAAGCTGAACAGCTAAAGAACTAACAATGAAAGCTCCCAAAAATCCTGCTGAAACAGTAATGGCACTTCTTTCAGTGCTTCGTGCGGAACTCGTAGACATGATTAATTTGGATCGTTTTAACTTAAGCTCCCCGTTCCTTGGCTTAAGG
>QCHM01000007.1 GCA_003279615.1 Prochlorococcus sp. AG-402-B19 | reverse complement strand
ACGACCTTTTCCACCATAAATAAGATCCGCTCCAGCTCCTCCTTGCAGGTTATCATTTCCACCTCTACCATCAATTACATCATTACCTCCAAGACTAATAATAGTTTCTGGATTATTACTTGCTGTAATTTGATCAACCCCTTCAGTAGTATTAAATTCTAAAGTCGCCGTTATTTCAAACATGCCATAAGCACTTCCATTAAAGTCGCCATATGACATATTTGGTGTTCTTTGCCAATTACCTGATCCATATTCAGAGCCATATTCTACATAAACATTGCCAATAACTTGATCAATAGAAGTATCTAATACACCATTTAAATCACTATCAATGTATACATAACCCCAGGAATCCCAGTATCTACCATCATAATATGGATCATAACTTTCTCTAACGGCCCATCCATTATAATCGGCATAATTAGAACTCTGCCAAGTAGCTGTATCACCTGAAGGACACACCCAAGTACCGTTCTTTAAATAGTCAGCTTGAAGAACTACCATTTAGATTTTCAATGTTTTAAGACGATAAATATAACAATGTGAGATATTGTTAATGAACTTTTTATTTGAGCATTAAGGCTTGTTGACATTTTTTAACCTCTTGATTAAAAAAAATCGATCCTTCTTTAAATCTAGCATTTGCTATACCTCTTTGAAAACTATTACTCATAACACACCAGTGTGGGTCAATTCTTTGATTAGATGGCTTGCCTGGAAGAATCTTTAGAGCTTGTATTGCTAAAGGACTGTCAAACAATAGAAGACCAAGAACTACTTTTAATGACTTATCTTTTTCGTCCTTTAATTAATTCAAAATGTCTGAATTGGGCGCTAGCGATGAAGGATTAGCAGCAGCAGTTCAGTCGAAAACTAAATCGAATCTTTGCCTATAAAGGTTTCTAAAGAGGTTATCTAATTAATGATTCTCAACATCTTTTTTTTGGAGTAGGAAAAAATACAAAAATGTGAATACAAAGTTAACTCTTTAAGCCAGAGATGATTTTGGACTTTAATAGAATAAATCGACCTATTCAGGAGTATGACTAGAAAAGAGTTTATGGATAAGTTCTTTGATCTTTGCAAGGACGCCCAAGAAGAAATACCACCTAATGTCATTGCTGATATTCTCAGAGATTATGCAGATAGATTGGATTAGATGAACCCCTCCTTTGCTTTTTGTCTTGGACATTTTTTTTCTGGCCTCTTGCAGTTCAAGCGGAAGATATTGAGCTAATGCCTCAAGATGAAATAGCTTAAGCTCCTTCACTTGATCCGATGTCAGAAGAAGCACTAAATTATTTACTGGGTGAGGAAATGTATTTAGGCACCCTTGATTGGCAAGGTAACAAAGTTCCTACGAAATTTAATTATGACAAGAAAAAGAAAAATAGATAGTTTGTTCGTGGAAAAATGGAAAGCACTACCTCAACCGAACTTTAGTTTTTAGAGAAAATCTTTTTAGATTATTTTTGAGTTGAAGGTGTGATAAGAAAGAATAATCAATCAGGATAGGAGAAGGTCAGTAAAATCCTGTCCTTCTCTCCGCTATATCTAAGGGTTGGAATGTTCACCTTTTTTCTTCGATAAATTTTCTCACCCAATTTATTTAATCCTCACAGAGAGAGTTTTCTTTTGTCTAATTTTGTTCTTAAGTCTCAGGTTGAAATGTTTGATTTAATTGGAAATATTTTATTTGCTGCTGATGTATGGGCTGGAAATATTCAAAACGAGATGGATGCTAGATATGTAGAAAAGTCATCGCTGACAAATCTTTTTACCGAGCATAAGTTTTTAGGTTGGGCTGGACTTCTTTTAATCTTCGTAGCGTTAGCGGCAATATTGTATTTCCAATTTCAAGCATGGGAACAAGAAGATCAAGAACAAAAATATAAATAATTTAGTTAATCCCTCTTTCTCTAATTTTGGTTTACTTTTCCTATTTGTAAGAAAGGAGTGGGAAAGCCCTACCTCAACCGAACATCAGATACACAGGTTTGTTAATTACCTTTTGAATATCAGTAATTCTTGTCTGAGTTCATTGAAAAACTTTCAATTTATTTTTAAATGACTGCTACAACATACAAATCAACTGCTTTAAAAGTATTAGTTCTTTGGAATCTTCCAGCATTACTTCTGTTGGCTGGAGCATTTCAAGTGGGAACCTCAGTAATCGTTTAAGACTAAAACAATGGATATGAACCCATTTAAGCCTCTAATTCAAAATTGTGAACAATTTTATGGAAAAGTGATCTCTGTGAAAGAGCCACTAAACAAACTTTTTTTAAAATTAAGTCTAATCAAAATTACTGTATAATTTTTCTTTTATTAATCTTGCCAGTCTTTCAGTTTTGCTATTTGCTTTTTTTAATAAAAGAGAACGCTGTGGATATAAAAAAAATTGATTTTCGATTTTCTAAAATATCTTTATGAGGAGATTACAGAACAGTTTTATTTGGAATATGATTGGTTTTCTCATTTATTCCTAGCCCCATATTTTTCACCGAAAAGAAGATCGGTGAATAGCGCATTACTTAGAAGATAAACAACCCATGTAAAAATAGGAACGCCAATTAAATAACTCAAAGGGTGCGTTACTTTAATGAACCCAAAAAGAGCAACGTTTAGAACAACAATCAAATTGAGTATTGCTTTAAGGACCTTTTTTCTTTTTTTTGCTTCTCCCATAACAAGTTAATAAAGAAGTTAGGGGTCAAAGAACTATATATGGAATCTATGATGATCTCCTTTCTGCTGGAGAGGGTAGTCGTTCTCAAATTGCTCAACTGCTTGAGGTGTAATACCAAATCTACTGATTAGGTTGGTTACCCTGTTGGTAATTAAACGAGAAATGAAAGCCATAAAACTTATCAATTTGATCTCTTTATAACGGGTGTCCAGACTCTTTCAAGAGGTTAATAATGAAATCCTTAATACTTCCTTAGGCAGTTACCTACAATAAGGTGTCATACACTCTTTTTTGTGATTGACACTAATGACCTTGAAGTAAAGTTGGAACTTTATGCAAGCTTTATAGTTAACGAAATTATCGTATTTGATTCACTAGCAAGAAGACAATGGTTTTTTTACTTATAAAGGTGTTATTCAATACTGTGATTCGCATGGAAGTGAACTTACTCAAGAACAGATGATAGGAGCTGATCTTTATAGAGATCTTATTAATAAAGTAGAAGATTTAATTAAACAACGTGATGATTTTCTTTTGCCTGATCAATTTATAAAATGTTAAACAGTTCAGATCACTAACGGGGCGATGAGTTAATACCTATTTTTTTATTTGGATATAGACAAATGGTTTATAAATTTGTGAAAATTAAAGAAGAAATCCTTACTTCGGCAATGGATTCTTATAAAGAAACTCATAGGTATGCTTTCGAACTAGTAAAGGCTTCAAGAAAAATGCCAATCGATTTAGCAGAAAACCAACCTCATATCAAAGAAATAAGAAGCTGCTATCAACAAGAAGCGTTAAAGTTTAGAAGCAATAAAAGTTTCAAATAGGTAGTATTTCCATTACACCAATGTATACAAAGTTAGCCAACTTCCAGAAAGTAATAACTATCATATTGTTAATTGAAAGATGATTTTTTCATTCTTTAAAACTTTTTATGACCTATCCAGTCTTTGGGCTTTTTCATCATCCAATCCGTAATTCCATCACTATCCATATTCTTAGAGCTAAAGCCAAAGGCAACCATAAATAAAATACTAAAGAAAATTATTATGGCTAGTAATGGTCGGCTTATACCCATTTCAGAGAGCGTTAGACAAAAAAGGTATTGCATAATTAGGTGCTAGAAATTGAATAGAAATTTTCAAAGTAATTTGAATTAGTTTCATCATTATATTCATAACATTCAAGAGCATTCAAAAAATACAAAATAATAGCTTTAACTATTTGTTTTAACAGAATTTCTAAAGACTCAGGCATAATGGAAAGATGAAATGCTTAATACGCTTAATCAGTAATCTTGAACTACCAACTGTTTTTTGTTCTGCATAATGCGATTTATATTACCAATCTATCAAGACCTTAATGATTACTTTGCTGTAAGAACTAAAACTTTGTCTCGCATTGCCATGGCTGACATTATGGATAATAGTATGTTGATTAGATGGTATAGCAAAATTTTCGATAGCTACTTACTAGTAAAAGACTTGAAAGGCTTTGGATATTTTGAATCTGATTTCTCGCATGGTTATTTACAAGCTACATTTCGTTTTAATAAACTTGCATTAGAGGTGATACGATTTCAACTGGATCTTCGTGGTCTTAACAAAAAAAATACTAGAGAGATTTCGATTATTGAAGCTGCTATGAAAGGCTAAGTATTTGTTCCACCTCTAGACCAACTATTATAAGGCTAATTAAAAGAGTCATGATAAGGCTATGAACCGTTTAGATGATTTAAGAGTTTTATTTCATAGCTTTTTGAATAGGAATCAAACTAGTAGGAGGCAAATGAAAAGAGTTTTTCAGTGGAAAAGGTATCTCGAATGGAATGAATTAAGTACCGAAGAAAAGCTCTCAGCTAAAAGATTTTTGTTGGTTCCAGTTTTTGCGTATCTGATAATAGGGATCTTGAATCAGAACTTTTCCTTGATTGTTTTATTTCTGATTGGATATGCTCTTTATAAGAATTTTGAAAAAGGAAATATTAAAAAAAAATGATTTGATTACTTACATCTTTAAAATTCAAATTTGCTAAAAGAGTTAAAGGAGACAAATTTTTGATCAAACGATTTACAAAGAAATCAACAAAGGCTATGAGCTTAAATACTTGTTTGTAAAGGGGTTTCTATTGTCTATATTTGTGTTTCTTTTAAAATATATTTAGCAATATTAATTGCACCTAGTGTCCTTTAAGATCTCGATCTCAAGACAAATGTAATGGATAATGTCTTTTCCAAGGCTATAAAAATATGGGTAGTTAATTAGTACCTTTTGCTTTTTACGATTTTTGTTCTATGGTTTCATTTGCAAGAGCAAGAACAAGATCATTGCTCTCAAAGCTATGGCCTCTTCAAATTAAAACCAGAAATAATGCAACATTTGATTTAAGCGCTTCAAAAGAACTTGTTGATAAACAAAAGGAACAAAATAAATTCTTTTTAGAAGCAACTAAGAATGGTGGAATATGGTTCTCTTAGGGTATTAATTAAATATCAGACTCATCTATTAAAAAAAGACATTTTATGATTTGAGGAATAGATCTATTCAATTACTTCAAAAGAGACACTGAAAGGACCGGAATCAAATTCAATTTCATTGTTAGTCTGATCTAGAATTACTGAAGCTCCGTTATTCGTTACAACAAAAGTTGCTTTTAGTCCAGTAGTAGCTGAAGTTATATTTACTGAACTATTCATTTTCATTACACCTAGTAATTGTTCAACCCCTGAGCATGTTGTGACACCTGCACTTGAATCATCAGTAATAACTGTGCCCGCAGAATTAAGTAAATAAGCATAGATTGTTCCTCCACTCACAGAAGCATCTGTAGTGGCCTCACATGATCCGCCTGGATCAAAAGAGTTAAGCGGAGCCGTACTTGCAGCCCAAGTACTTGGTGCAGTGCCATCAGTTGATGTTGCTGATTCTTTAAAAGTTGAAGTTGTATAGTAAGTCGTTCTTGTTCCCCCTACAGGTCCTATCGGTCCATATTTAGCTTTTATTCTAAAATCTTTATCAATAACAATCACAGCGTAGTCATAAGAACCGACTGCAGGTGTGGAAGCATAAGTATCAGAAAGATTAAATGTTGCTCCTGCTCCAAAGGCAGCGGCTTGTCCACTTGTGTTCTCGTAAGTCCAAGTGCAACTGCTGTAATTAGGAGCAGTTCCAGATGTCGGGTTTCCAGGATCAGAAGTGCAAAATCCCATTTTGTAAACAGTTACACCATACGAATCAGGAGTTCCTTCACAAAAGCCACCTTCGCCTGCTTCATTGTTTTCAGTAACTTGATAGAAGCTTGTAGCATCACCACCAGTCGCAAGACTAGTAAGAGTTGTAGTTGAGGGATCTGGGCAAGCTGCTGCAGACACTTTTTCTGAAGGGACAAGTACTGTATATCCAAAAATAGTTAGCCCAGTAATCAGTGTATTTGAGAGTAATTTTGAGAATTTCATTTGAAAATTTTTTTTAGATAATAATTATTTGAGTTTGTTTTTAGGATCCACCAACCCTATTACTAAATCCTCCTGAGCTACGCTCAAGAAGAACGTCATAGCGACGACGTACTGGTTGAGTCATCTGAAGAACTATGTTTTCCTTGATGCTTTTCTTTTTGAATTTGACTGATTGGCCTGTCCACTTCACTTTTACTCCTAATTGATAATCATCTGTTCCATGCAACTTTGAATTCTCTTTTGTCCCATAACCCGATATTTCACTAGAGATATACGCCTCTAAGTTTATATGAGGTGTCGCTTGCCAGGTAGCGGCATAAGCTACACCGCTTTGATCATCAGTATCCTTATAATCCCAACTAAAGGCTTTAACGAATACACCTAGTTGCGGATAATTTGGTAAACGATAACCCACTTCCGCATCCCATCCTGGAACAATTCTTTCGGTATATTGAGTTCCATCAATGGTCACAGTTTTTTTATCTGTGATTGCCATGTAATAGTTGTTTCTAAGTTCGAAACTCTTCAAGAAATACTCCGCTCCTAAACCAAGTCGACTATGAGATGTGCTGTAGTCAGTCATTCTGTAATCCCAGAAGAGATTTCCTCCAAGCATTGATAAGTCATCAGGACGATGTCTAAGTCCTAAACCAAGGTTGGTTGTTGTTCCGTCGTTATCAGTAGTAGTAGTTCCGCGTCCTTGCCCAAACAAAATCGTTTTGAGAGCACCATCTGAATCATTAACAGTTTTCAGCTTCATTAAGCTATCTAGGGTAAAGCTTGTATCTGATTCCCCTGCTGAGTTAATAGCGATAGAAGTTTGAGCAAAAAATGGAATTTTTTGTATTTGAGAATTAGCTGATTCATTAATTAATCCGTAACCCCTATCAACGATCAGTGATTTACCATCATTGATCAACATATTGGAATAGACACTACCTTTTGAATTGTTATTTAAAAGGGGTACAAATTTAGAAGCGTAACTAGCAGTTCCTTGAATAAAACGATCAAGTCGATTAGTTGGCTTCGATGCTTGAACAGGTCCTAAGCAATGAATAGATCTGGGGTCTTCAAATTCATCACATTTGGATGGATCATGAGTGATGATAGGTTTTTTAATATGTAATTCTCTTTCGTTACTTGAACTTTTAACTGAACTTGCAATTCTTTTTTGAGTTTTGTGAGAGAAAGAAGTAATCTCTCCTGCCTGGACCAGAGGGAATCCTCCATAGAGCAAGATTAGAAAAGTAAAGAAAGTCTTTTTTTGATCCACTACTATAGAACTATTAGGTTTGAATTCTTACATTTATTTTCCAAATGAGTGGATCACTAGATAGCTTTTTTTATTGTCTATTATTTAAACCATTTATTAAAGAAGGCTAATTACGTTTGACTCCTTCATCATTTTTTTGTATCAAAGTTAAAGCTAAATATAAAGTATATTTAGTATCTTAATCATTTAGATCTAAACCTTACTTTATATACGATGTAAAATTTTCTAAGAAAACATAACTATGCTGTGGTGGCAACAGGAATCGCCACTACAGCATAGTTATGTTTGATAAGACTAGAAATTAAAAGTAGTTTTAATCAAAGCTCCTGAAACATCTTCCGAGCCCTCTTTCTCAATGTTAAAAATAGCAGGTGTGATTGTGACACGATCATTAATCGCTACCTCATAAAAAGCTTCCCATGCCAATGGGTCGCCATAACCACTATCATTTCTATGGGTTTCAGCTGATCCTATTGCCCAACCCAATTTGTTGCCATCTATAAATGCATCATTCCACATGGCACCAATAATCCAGGTAGTCCCATCTTCAATATTGGAAGCATCGTTAACGTTGTCAGGATTCTTCCATCCATAGCCTGCATTTATTGATAACTCGTTTGAGAATTTATATGTACCACTGAGTCCGTAAGAAGTGTAATCATCTGCATCTGCACTCCCGTCAGTATTTCCATTATCAGAGTTTGTATAGGCAATAGCGATAGTATATGAATCATCTACTAAAGCAAGCTGAGTAGTTATGATATCACTAGAATTATCTTGTAAAAATCCTTTGCTAGAATCTGCAGCATCTTCTGCTACGAGAAGAGCACTTGCTACTAATCTATCATTAGACCATGTAATGCCAGCACCAGCACCCATCTTTTTAGAATACGTATCGCTAGCACCAGCTTGGTTTAAAACGAATAATATTTCATCACTTGGGTAAGAGCTGGGCCAAACACCTAGAAGGTCATCTTGACGAAGCTTGGGACCAAAAGTGATTTCAATATCGTCATTTATAGGAAACCTATAGAAAGCTTTATGAAGCTCTAAATTATCACTGCTCTTAAAAAAACTAGTATCAAGTCTTGCAGCTCCCATCATCCCAAAGGGGTCCATCTTCGTGAAATTGCCCGTACGTATAGCAGTCATAAGCATGTCTTTTCCTGTAAGGCTAGTCATCCCCATTAGCTTCATATCGTAGTTAAATGTCATTTCCTCTTTGGAAGCGACACCTTCAACACCACCTATGACAAATGTTGTCTTTCCCATAAGCATTGTTGAGGGGGATGAATGTTCATCTCCACTATTAAAATGATTGCCATGATTGCCATGATTGCCATGGTTGCCATGATGGTTTGAATGATCACTACCACCAGCCTGTGCACTAAATGGGAAAATAAACCCTAATAGCGATGACACGAATAGAGCATTCCTAAAAGCTTTCATTTTACCTAGTATTACTAGTTAACCTAGAGATATCTTGGCACCTCCCTTCATTTGTTGGTTGTCGAGTGTGCCGTTTTATTTTGTGACTTTTTATACATTCCTTTTCTAAATTTCTTTGATAAATCTTTGAATAATAAGTGAGAAAAAAGTTTTATTAATATTTTCTGGCTAGTGTTTTCAAGAGTTTATATAACTTTTCAGCAATAATTATGCAATAGATAAGTTAATGGTTAATAATGAATTAAATAGTCAAAATAGTAAAACTAGGGAGAATGCTTTTGTTTAAGGTTGTTATAGCTTCATTTTTGGCTCCTTTTTCATTCTTGTTAATGGGATGTTCAAGTCATTCAAGCCAAGACGCTACTCCTGCCCTTTTTGATACCAAGGCAGAAGCAGAAAAGGCTGCTTCAAGATTCAATTGTAAAGGTGCTCATCAAATGGGTAGTAAATGGATGCCATGCGAGAGCCATGATTTACATCAAGAGAATAAAAAAGGGAATGGTCATGGACATCACCATCATTAGATTTATCTCACAGAAAAATTATGAATAACTCTGAAGTTGATCAAACTCAAGGACCAACACATTGTGGAGGTAAACCTAAAAAAATTGCAATAGGATTTGCTCCGCTTGGTTATATATCGATTGGAATTGTACCTATGGGAATTGTTACAATTGGAGTTGTACCTATGGGCGTTGTCTCCCTCGGTGTAGTCGCTATGGGTGTTGTTAATGCTTCAATTGTAGGTATGGGGGTATTTTCTGCTGGTATAACTACTATGGGAATCAAAGTGTGGAGTCCTGCTAATCCTTCTATTGAGCAAACGATTGATAATAGTAGTTCTTTGTCTTCAAATAATACTTTTGCTTATCCTTCTAAAGCAAGGGCAGAGGAAGAAGCTAAGAAACTTGGTTGTATCGGTGTTCATAAGATGGGTGATTTATGGATGCCATGTGCAACCCACGGGATTACTCAATAAATCTTTAACTTAGTTTATTCCATTCTTTTTGCTTTTAAAGCTAATTACTTTCACATTCATTCTATATTCAGGCGTAATGGCATATTTCATTTTTTACTAACTTTGTTTCTCCAATCTCTCTTTAACTCGTAATCTTTGCTGTTATCAAGATAAACTACCAAAAAACCAAATAAAAGTCCAATAAAGGCTACTAAAATTACAAGTTGATTAATGGGAGAAAGAGTTTGCAGGTAATTCATTATTAGTTTCTAATTATTTATTTATAGCTCAACTTTCAGTTGTTGTGGGGCAACTATATATATGGTTGCAATTTGTTTTATCTTTTTCAATAAGAGGGGTAACATTTAATTATTATTCCTGCTCTTTGAATAAGAAAGGACTCATTGATCCATTCCTTTATAGTAAATAAACTAAGTTTTGATTAATTTAGTATTACTACCCGATAATTTCTGAGCAAATTCAACCAGCTTTTTCATCTTTAGAAAATGTGTAGATTCACAATTTAATAACTTGGTCTATTCCTTAGCAATTTATAAAGTGCCTTTGGATCTTCTGTTATAACAAGATTCAAGTTTTCAATTGATCTTTGTGCAAGATAGCGTCCTAATATCTCTGCATTTGTATATGCTCTGTTGCTAATTATTTTCCGACTCTTTCTTTTGAAGATTCTATTTTTATCTTTAATTTAATTTGATATTTCATTGGAGATCATGTCCTGTTTTCAAAAAAAAAGGAATAGGTGTTAAGACGGACTTGCTTAATCTATTTAATAAAGCATTAATTAATTAATTATTTTTTTTATAATGCCATCTCAAGTCCTTGATGATTTTATTGATGATTGCTTTCTAAGTGGTGATGATATTTGTAGGTTTGAGATCTATAGGTCAAGGAAATATGAGAATAAAGTGAATCCGATTGCATCAAAAATTATAGCTTCTAATCAAAAGCACGATTTGAATAAGCCTATTTTCGTTTCTGATAGCTATTTATAATTGCAGTGGCTTGTATTTATGATGTTTAGATCATTGAATTTTTATTATCATAAATTGGATTATTAGGGCAATAGTATGTAGAATAAAATATATATGGTATGTAGTTTTAAAATGCCATTAAATAAAAAATCAGGACTAGTCCCATGGGATTACAAAGTTGGAGATAATAACTATCAAAAAGAGCCTTGGATCCTCAAGAAGGGTAAAGAATATATCACGATAGAAAAAAATTCTACTAATAGAGGAAATTTCTATCTTCAAAAAGATGATGAGAAGCGACTATCTCTAAGTGCTCTACAAACTAGATTGACATATCATCAACTTATCGAGTTTGGTTATAAGCTACAAAAACCAAAAAAAAAAAAACAACCCTCTAAATAGTTATTGATAGATCAATGTTTAAGGATTTAGTCCAATACACTTTACAATAATTTTCAATGACTCTTTATGCATACTTAAAATAGATATGTATTTTAAGTAGACTTAATTAATAGATCAACATCAATTCTTTGAATATTTAAAGTTAGATAAACTTAAATTTTTTTTTTCACTTAGTTTGAGTAATTTGAATGTTTCTTGTATCTTCGTATATAAAATTAAAGTTAAAAGACCCTTCTATGTCAAGCACTATTAATTATTAGCTTGGTATACGTAGTGATAATACTCCCGCATTAAGACGGGTTTACATTTTACTGATATCTCTAGTAAATCAGTTATAGATCCCCTAATAAAATCTAAGAATTTTTAATGGTTTAGGAGGATTTATTTTGATGTTCCTCTTCCAAAGAATTAAAGGTCATAGCTATGAGAAACAAAGTAGCAGCAAGCCAAAGCAACCAAAATGATGATTATCGAAAAAGGACTCATGCTGAGTTGCAAAGGAGATTTGTTGATTTGCAATTTAAGAGAAGTCAATTGGAAAAGCAGCTGAAAAGAGTTAATGAAGTCCTTTTCTCTTTGGGTAGAGAAATGGAGGAATATTTCTCGTATGATCAACTTTACAAGTAGCCTATTAAAAAAGATTTATTTTTTAGCTATATACATGGTCTCTTGCTGAGGAATATAAGACTTCTTTTGTTGGCATGAGTTTGATTAATTCAATATGATCTATAGATAACACTATTTTTCACTGTTTAAGAAAAGATAACTTATGTATATTTAATATAAGATTTAAATGACTTTTTATAATTTCTTGGCTTAAGTGGTAGTCAATATATACATAACAAGAAAATAATTATGCCCTTTAGAAAACAGATAATGTTTGCATTAACCTTTTGCTATATTTTTTCTCTAATATTTTTCACTGGTATTGATGGGTTGTATTCTAAGGAGATAAATTGGATAGAAGTGGCTAACACAAGTAATGAATTACAATTTATAGATGTTAATTCAATAAAATACAATAATAGAGGTTTTCTTTCTGTTATAACTAAATACTCTGAAATCAATCCTGAAGATCATGAGATCATAAATACAAATTCATATTTGATAGCAGTTGATTGTGAGAATAGATTATTTAGTAAACTTCCTGTTAATGGCGACCTTAATCAAGTTAAGAATTGGGATAAACCACTTAATGATAAGTTGATTAAAAATACTATTATTAATAGTTGCTCCTACTAATTATTTTATAAAGATAAATAATCTATTTTTATTTTATTTTTTTTATTGAAGGATATTAATAAAAACATTAAGGTTTTTAAAGTAAAATATTCAATTGAAAATTTTGTTGGTTTAAGCAAACTATAAAAGTTATTTCGTTTCCTTTCTGATCTATGCAGCGTTATCTAATCTCTTATGAATTCAATGATGGAGAAGATCAAGAAGTAGGTGGAGATATGTTGGTTAAATGGTACGAATCAGGAGGAGTAGAAAACAGACCAGAAACCTATGAGGTTCTTTCATGGGTTTTCATGATTCAAAATGGTATTGGTCATTGTGTAGTTAGGACAGATTCTTTAGAAACGATATGGAAACTTTGGCATCCTTGGAGAAATTTTATGGATATAACTATACAACCTTGCTTAGATTTAGATGAAACAATCTCATTGATTAAGAAAACTAAGTCCTAGAACAATTATTTTTTTGTTTGAACTTTTGCTGATGTAATAGCCCCATGCCTTTTGGTTTTTGGCTTCTTATTAACAATTTATAGCTATGATTACGACTCCACAAAAAAGGTTTTTGTATGCGAGTTTTATTAATGTCTTGCTTATTATAAGTTGCTTTCTTAAACGCAATATATACCGAAGTTATTCTTGATACTAGTGCACTACTACTTTTTGTTTTTGTTCTTATCGAAAGCCTATTTTGTCCATTGATGGATTGATTAAAGGTAAAAGAGTTGAATAAACGAATTGACGTTTTTCAACTTTAATAAAATCTAGCAAATATGTATTAACTAATAATTTTTACTAAGCCAAGAATAATTTGATACAAAGCTCTTATATGCTTTCATGACTTGAAGAAAATCAATGCTAACTAATTTATTTGCTTCTGCATTCCCTTGGCTCTGGCTTTCAGGCACTGATTTTGGTATAAATCATTTTACTACTGACCTAATTCTCGTTGTTTCATTTGCTGTTTTAACTGCCCTCCCAATGTCATTCCTAAGGCCAGTTATTAAAAAGTGGGAACAAGCTGGTGTAAAGAGCTCTCTTTTTACGAAGTAAAATTTAGAAATTTACAGTTGATTTTTCTATGGAGGCAATAGCCCTCTTTTATTGATGGTAATTCTTACGCATTGAAGATTTTTGTCCATTCGATTTAATGGATAAAACTTAAATACGTTGATGTCTATCATTACATTCTTTGAAAAAAAGATTTCAAAGTTAAAAAACAGGTTTGATGTTCAAAAAGTGCCAATCATGTTGAAGAAAGATCTGGAAACAATGTCTTATTTGAAAAAGATTTAAAACGAAAAATAAAGTCATAAGCCAAACTTATCAATAAGTAAGTAAGGTAGATCTAATTAAGACTTCTGTTATGACTGCTACTGCTGCTCCAACAGTAAAAGATCAGGAACTCGTATCATTTGGATTGGTCGAATCAGCAAGTGTTAATTCAATTAATGATTTCATTCCATCTAAATTAAATGAAAGCGAAGTTTCGTCTGAAAAGTCTGATTTTGTAAATACCTTTATTTGCCACGTTATTTTTTATGCGATTTTTTGTGTTTCCCTTGTTTTGCACATCCTTATTGATCTTGGCCTTGGATCCTTTATTAAAAATAAGTTTGTTCAGTTGATTGGACCTGGTCGTAATAATCCTGCTCCAAAAAAACCTGTTTTTGCTTAATTAAAGACTTAGAAGAAAAGAGTTATGCTCGACAATTAATACGAGGTATATTTTTAGATTTTTGGCTAACTATTTGATGCCATAAAAGATTTGCTTCTTTCGCTAAATCCATATATTCATTTCTACCCTCAGCATTTTTCATTTTTAACAACGTGAAAGCATATCTATAGGTGAGTTTTTTTGTGATTGTCATAGCCATCAAATTCTATGAATATAAGGATCTATCAAATAGTCATAATAGATTGTATTTAATGTAACACTATGAACACTTTTCCCTGTAATGATAGCCCTAGCATCATCTGGAAGAAGTGGAACTTTTTGATTCAGTACATATAGACATTTTTTGTTGTTGTATATCCTGTTAATCAAAGCTTTGTAGCAAACACTTTGAATAGATTGCCAGTTTCATTCCTTTCCTCTTTAATTTTTTATTCAATGGTTCCATAAATTCTTTATCGAGAAGTCATCACCAAGTTTTAAAATATTTTGTTTTAATCTTTACGATTCTAGAATTTCAGCAATAAAGACGTCATCATTTAAGACTGTTGGGCTTTTACAATTTATGGGAGAAGCTAAAAGGAGAAAAGAACAAGGTTTGCCTCCTAGGGCAATTAAAAAAGAAAAGAAGGATGAAAGCCCAAATATCTTCCAAAAACTTGGGAGAAGTCAAATATTGCCACTCGTGCTAGCTGTTGGGTTTGTTATCTTTTTGATTGTTGATTTAGTTAGGTATTACAACCAATAAAAATTGAATTCAACTTTTTTATCAAAGGTGATTCCTTATGGCTGATAAAGTTGAAAATATTCATAGATGCAAATTTTTAAGGTTGATAATTCATCAAGCTAAAATTCGCCTCTAGTAAAATCAAAAAATAAAATTTAGTTCTTATGGGAGATAAGAAGAAAAAGAAGAAGTGCAAAAAAAAGAAATGTTCAGCCTGGAAGGGTGGTAAATGTATCTGCCATGGTCAATAAATCATTAGAGACTACACTTCGCTATTAGTATATATTTACTATATGCAATTTGGTCCCTTGGTAGGCTAAGTCAGGCTTTCTTTAGAGACCGTTTCCTATTAGCTTTTCATCCTTGTTGTAAAAGCATCACCTTCAACAAATATCTTCTTTCTATTGATACCTGCTGGTAGAGCAAAAATTAATACTACTGATAGAAAAATAATCAAATCTAATGGGAATCTTCCAATTCCCCACTCTGAGAAAGCCAACGCGAAGGTGGTAAGTTGCATTTTGATTTTTCTTGGGCAAGCAGAATTTATAGGTTTTTTTTGATTTTTGAATCCCCACTTAGCAAAAGTTATTGTGATCCTTGTGATTAAGTTTTCGAAAGCTGAAATTAAATCTTTTATTTGATGTAGTGATTAATCTAATTATTAGAATTCAGTGTGAATAAATTGTCTAAACCTCCTAATACTTAAAAAATATATTCAATTGATAAACTCAACTAATTCGCTGGAACCCTAACTCTTACAACATTAGTTAACCTTAATTTCTTCTTAAGTTGTATTCAATTGAACTACGATAATATTAAAACATAAAATGCTTATTAAGGAATTACAGATTATTATTAAGCATTTAATAAATAAGGTATGAAATCCTATGAGCTATTCTTGCTTTTAGTTCACTTTCTTTTTCTTTCGATGGGATAACATTATTTTGTTTTTATTAATTTAATATATCTACACTTGCTCGTGATTTATAAGTCAGGATATTTTAGCCAATAGGAATTAGCGAATTTATTGAGTTTATTTCATTGGATTTATTTTGTTCCTTCTGTGATGCGAAAATTCCAATTGGTATGAGGCGCTCGAATAGCTTTTAATCTTTGATACTCATTTGATTCGTAGCAATTCACTACTGCATCCTTACCTTTTGGATGCCTTGCAATAACAGTCAGAGGACCACCATCTCCTCTCTTGTTTCCTTCCCTGATATCCGTATTTCTGTCTAATACCAAAGTCGTAAAACCACACTCCTTGGTGAATTGATTAACGTTTTGAAAATATTCCTTAGCAGCTTCTCTATTTTTTGTAGTACCTGTAATTACAACATATCCAGCACTACCAGTTCTAGGAAGTTGATAACCTACAGCAAGACCTATGGATGCTGCCGTTAATCCCACAATAAAAGATTTTTTCATTTTAATTCTTAAATCTTTGCAAGAATATTCGATTTTGAATCAATTGACCATTGGCTTAAAGTTATATAAGCGCTATGAAGGTCTACCTGTTATTACGCTATGAAATGTTGTGTTGTATTTATACAGAAGGAAGATAACTAAGAAAAGAACATTCAATCCAGTAAAAACAATAAATTGAATCCATAAAAATCTGCGGCTTACATCAGGATTGTCAAATCCTGCGTCAACACGAAATGCCTTTGCCATTTTAGATAAGTAATTTTTTTAGGTATAGAGCACTTTTTGAGGTTGTCGGTGAATCTTCATAAATTTATTTAAGGATGACTAAAAAAAATTGTTGTTTTATAAAAACAAATAATGGCAAGATCCAAATAATTACTGATTGCTATAATGAATATTTATGTAAAATTGGATACAAATATGCTTGAAATCCTAGATGACTCTTATAAATAATTTCAATCCAGATACATCAGAAGTTTTATTGGAAAATAATGATGAAAGAATTCGTGATGATCGTCAAGTAGTTTTTCATCTTGTACGTGATTTGGTTCAGGCTCAATTTGATCGAGGCGATGAAGAATTGACTAAAAGGCTTTGGCAGGATGTCGTAGACAGAAATATTGATCTAGATCGAGTGATAAATCTTATGTACACATGCTCTTTTCATGAAGATGACTATGAAATGACAAAAGTTGATGAGTCATATCAAAAGACAGGTCTAGTTGGCTGTATCAATGACGAATTATTTACTAACTTCTCTGAAAATTAGTCTTGGAGTATGGAGTAGATTAATCTATAGAAACAAGTGTTATAACTGTTGAAGCAGCATGTTTTGATGACTATCACGATCAGAAATGTGACTTAGTTTAATCTTATAAAGTTAACTCATAAAAAAAATGTCTATGATATTTTTTATAATCAACCCATAATGACTTCTCCATTATTTGCAATTCCTCTAAATATGGCTACAGGTACATGGGTCGTAACGATTATTGCTGGCTTGGGGTTTATTCTGATGTTTGGTGTTGCCTCGGCAGGAGGAGACTACCAGGGGTTAATAAATACAACTCTTGAAAATGATGCACTTGCTAGACAGAAGAAGAAGGGTCAAAAATAATGCGAAATAATATAAGGAGTAGCGGTTAATGCAATTATGGTTTTTGTTTTTTGCTATCTAATATCTAGACATTCAATACATTCAATTACTCATGTTTTTTAAAAGTCTTGGTACTTTTGCAAGTAATCCGTTCTCACTTTATTGGAAAAAATGTTGGGAATTTCAAATAGTACATATGGAGGGGGGGATTTATTTAGAAGCTAAAGGTTTGGGTGTTTCTTTAAGGGCTCCCTTCCTTCCTAATGATAATCCTTTGATCGCTGCAGATCGTTTAATTCTTAGAGAAGAGATAAATAGAAAATCCTTATACAACGCTTGGAAATTGACAACACATAATCATAAATTGAACCACTGAAGGAGTATTAGCAAAAAAAAGACTTTGTTGAGTAAAAAGAGCCTGAAGATAATAGCTTCCTTATAGATAAAGTAGATGTAATATGAAATGCTCTTTAGATTCTTAAAAAAGAAACGACAAAGAAAGTCCAAATTGAATTAATTAAATATTCTAGGCTTCAGATGGGACACATGAGATGCTTACAACTTGAAAATAGTAATATATTTTTCAGATAACGGGCTAAATAACATTCTGGGGAGATGCTGTATGAGAATCTAATTTTAAAGCTTCAGTTAATTAATTAATTAACTACCCAGAGAACTAACTAACTAACTAAATTAAATCTAATGAGTAAACCAAAAAAAGTAAAAAAAACAAATCCCTCAAAAAAACAAACAGTTGTAGCTCAACAAAACTTTGAACAAAACAACTCTCTTGTTTTTGGTGGAGTAATACTTGCAATCTCCTCTATAGGCCTTTTGATTTTTGTACTCAGTGAAAAAGTTTTTCACTTGCATTAATTCATGACTCTTGTGTTAAAAGAGTTTCAAGCATGGAGGAAGGGGTTTTTGTAATATCAAATTAAATATTTAGTTATTCTTCATTCAATGGCATAGTAATGTTGCAAAATTTATGAATTTGGACGCTTGATTTTATTTAGTTGAAATTGATCAAAGGATTGTCTAAAGGATGATATTTGAAAATTTTATGATTTATTCTTGAGCTTCTAAAAAATAAGTCTCATCAATCTATATTCTTAGCTTTTTTTTGATGTATTCAATTTTGCCGTCAATAGCAAAATAAATACATTTAAAATGTATGATCAGATTGGATTAATTACTTATGTTCATATGTTTTAAGAAGTGCTTTTATATTATGTGAGTAATCATGCTCTTTTCTTGCGATTTTTTTACCTAATGGAAGATCAAATTAATGCTGCTGAAAATACTACATCAATTTCAGCTGAAATATGTCAATGGTCTGGAGTCGTTTTTGGAGTTTTGCTTGGGCTGGGTTTTCTCTGGGCAGAAGTTCAAAAGAATGACTTAAAATCTCTACCTTGGTGGAAACCAATTTCTGCCCTTGTTGCTGGAGCTGCAGTTTCTGCTCATGGTAACAATGTTATTAATAATAAAAGGACAGCAGAATTAACTGCTTTGTTAGTTAGATCAACTAATAGCGCTTCTGAGTTGCCAATTTTACATTCATCAGAATATTCAGATCTTCTGGAAGATTCTGATAATCAATGATTTTTACTAATCATTACTATCGCCAAATTTCTATTTAATCTTTTCATACGTTTCTCAACAACTTCAATGAATTAAATTGAGAGAAAAGAGAAACCTAAAAAGGTCAATGATAATGACGAAAATATCAAAATTAGTTCAGTGTATTTCATTTGAGACACTCTAGAAATTTACTCTCTGTGGTTGAACTTGATAAGAACATATGCCAAATTGCAAACACTCCATTTCTTCATCGTTGTTTGTTCGATGCTTTGAAAAACTAAGTCTTTCAGATAGTTGACTAAGAACAAGTCGAGCGGCATTTTCTGCAGCCTCTGTAGTCAATTGAGCAAACCGATTTCCGTAGGACATAGGAGTTCGAAGATCCACATTCTATTTCTACTCCTATGGGGCTGATGATACCTAGAGAATAAACACTTAAGTATTTATTCTGTTTAATGATTAAAAGTTAGTCTCTGAAGATTTGTACATTTTGAGAAACATATTTCTCTAGAAATTCCTTGAAGATTTTAAGTATGGTATACAAAAATTTAATAGTTGTAGAGGTTGGTTCTTTTTGATTATTAGGTTTAATAGTGTAAAAATTAAGTGAAACTTGATTGATGAGTGGTGATAACCTTCTTTCTAATTTACCAGTGAAATTTTATTCTGATGAAATGACTGAAACCAAAAAGATCTTTTATCTAGAACGAAAATTTCAAGAATTAGATGAATTTATTGAAAATATTCCTGAAGTGGCATAGTACTGAAATTATTTTCATCCAAAATACAACTCTTCTGGTCTTGGTGATTGGGCTTGCACAGCACAAATCCCAAACTGTAAGCATTCTTGGTCCTCATCTTTTCGCTGTTTATCAGTTTGAATATTAGTGCAGAATAATTCTTGGATGTTTTGAATTAAAGGTTTGAATGGATTAAAGGACATAATTAAGCTGCCTAAATAACCTATTATTTTTCTACTCTATTCAGGTAGCAAAAACTAGAGAGTAAACCCTAAAGTATTTATACGCCTTTACAGGGTGTGAAGAGCCCGTTTTAAGTATTAAATGATGTGCCTAGATTTAATAATATCTAAAGTTACCGAATGATCAAAACAATAATAAGAGCAATGTATTCTGCTTTTATTTCTATTGTCTTAATCTCAATTATTCTGGCTGGCTGGACTTGTTTTGCTTTTATTTCCCAATCCACAAAATCAGGTGAAATAATTAATGTGATACAAGATATGTATGAAAGTCAAAAGTCAGTAATCATAGACGTTGTTGATCTTTCGAAATTACTAATAAAGGATACAAGTGAAAAAATTGCTAGTGAAGATAATAATCTTTTAACAGAATCAGAATTTCTTACAGATCAAGAAGACAAGTCTCTATTTGATAAGCCGTCAATTCTAGAAGACAATGGCGATAATCCTCTCGGGATAGTTATTGAACCATCCTTGCCAGGAGTAAGCGAAGAAGATTTGCCTGAAATTAGTGTAGAACCATTAAATAGTGATCAGAGTGAGGTTTCTATGAATGAAATGGAAATAGGAATGGACATGAATTAAGTCAGTCAAACGAACTTTATTAAAAGGCTTTAATATTGCTTTGATTCCAATTTTTGTTATGAATAAAATTCTACCTTTAGTCTTTGCCTTTTCTTTTTCGGCAGCTCCTGTTTTGGCATGGGGCGAAGGTGGATGTTCCTTATCTAATAAGAACAAAGCAAGTCAAGATGAGACGGTTGAACAAGTTGATAGTTCCGATTCTACCGATAGGTAAATTCAAGAAAATGAATAACTCATTGCTAATCCGAATCATTTCTTTCTCTCTTGGTCTCCTTCTGATTCTTTCTCCTGCGGCTGTTGATGCAGATGAAATAGATTCATCGCATATAGACTCAGATCCTACTGAAACCGTTCAAGCTCCTACGCAAATGACAGAAAAGCAAATGAATGATCTTTTTGGCGAAGATCCCTATTTAGGCCAAACTTCTTATCTTCAGTCTCCGGATGGCTTTAGTCAAAGAAAAAAATCAAAATAATGGAACTTTTATTGTCGAGAAAAGCCAAAGTAAAGCGTGGTGAAAAAGTTGCCTCTTATTAATAAAACAATGTCTTTCAAGATAAGGACTAGTTGATCCTTAGACAATTGTCTCTATGTATTGAATTGGTTTTCATTGCCTGTATAAATACTTGAGTGTTCTTCACCATAGATTTCTTAAACCAATATGAGTAGAAATTAAGCAGGTTGTTTAGATGTCTAACCATGCCATTCTCAAAGCAATTATTTCGAAATTTTTCTGGGGTTTCCATTCAAGGAAATGAAATGTCTGATTTGTTTTCTAATTACAAGCCAAAATATGATGATGATGTGATGGAGTGCTTGCAATTTGGAATCTGTTCTACGCGTACTGCCCCCCCAAGAGAAATCCCCTATTTTCACTTTTAAAAAACAACTTTCCTTATATAACTTTTAACTATTTACTAGTAGTTAATTAGCTAAGGTTAGCCAGCGTAAAATTATTAAAATCAAAACAGTCGTAACTAAAGGGAATGCTGGGTAACGAGTTTTGAAATTAGCAGGAGGCCAGGGAGACCAGGATATAAGTCTTCCTTTGGGCTCTTTAATTACCTCTTTTTTTTCTGAAGTCTTTGACGTCTTTGGGACAAATCCAAGTTTTTTGTTTTTCTTTGCTTCTGTCATAATTATTCCTTTGAGTAAAATATTAAAAGGTCAATGTGCTGAGTGTGACTTTGCGGACAACTATATTGATTTTATTTTTTGTTTTTTTTTAAGATGATTTGTACACACACATATCCAGAAATTTAATAGCATTGTATTAGTTGTTTTTGTGCAATTTTCACTAAAGAAGCCTTAGCTCTAAGAATCTCTCGTGCAATGTTCAATGAGAGAAAAAGTATTGAGAGCTTTAATGCTTTTCAATGCATCCGAAGTTATCTAGTTGACTTGTCAATCCAAGAGTTGATAGAACTCGCGAAAGACTATGGAATCGAAGTGGGTAAAGCTTCCTAGTTGAATAAAAAATTGGAGGTTAACCCTACACGCAGTTGATATCTTGCCTTTTCAGAATGTTCGAGTAATAAATCAGTAACCTAGATCTTGTTAAATGAGTAGGCATAACGTTCGGGTAAGAGCTAGATTCCCGCATCGATTCATGAAGAATGGAGCTAAAAGAAATGTAGACGATCGATCTGAAAAGCTTAATATCTTCACCAAAGTTGTCATGGAAAAGCAGGCTTTGAGAGAGAGCTATATTAAGTTGATGAACGATGCTGAAAGAGCCGTTGGTAGAAAAGAAGCTATTTACCTTTTTAGAGATGCTGAAATTATTTGGCAAAAAATTAATAGTTGAGATTTTCTCTTTTTTACTTTCGGGAGTTCAATAATTTTTACAATTCGATAGAGTTAAAAAAAATATAATTATAAATCATACAAGTTAGTATTTAAAGTGTTAACTCTAGTTATAGATCTTCATTATATTCAGTCATCAAATCAATTAGGTCATCAACTATCTCATCTTCATCTTGTCCAATTATAGTTTGTGTCCCAAGGTCAAAGGTGGACTTTAAATCAGAAAGTAATTCTCTATCTTCTTGGTTTAGAGGATTTATTTTATCGAAGTTTTGCATTATTTATAAACTGAAGGATCAAAGTTGATTTCAAGTTGATTAATGTTATTAGAAATTTGATTTAGCCCCCACAACTCTCCTCTATCGGAAGCTTCAACTATTGATTCGTAGAATTCAGGAATATGTGATGACATGGTTCTAGATGGATATGGGTGAGATGCCTGCAGAAAGTTGGTGGAAATTAATCACTCCAAAAGAAATGAGAGCGGGAATGAACCAACTAAATGGAAGAAAAATTCTGATTTTAGATTTTGTATCTTCGGACATGTTTAAAACTAAATGATTTAATAATGCGTTAAATATTCCTTTTTCGAGAGAATGATTGGTTCGGTTACCTATATAAAAAAGTCATCCAAAGAATCTTTTTATGTTTGTAGTTCCTATTAAAGATAATTAAACTTTATTTTTAAATTCTATAGCCCTAACTTCGTAGGTTTTAAATTCTGGTGTTAATTCATGAGGAACAGCTGTAATGGGAAATCCCACCGGCTCCAAAGAATTTCTTGGGCTTGAGTCTGTCGTATTTTTTCTGTACCTCTAATGATTGTTCCTCGTAAGGTTTCTCTAAAACAGCTTGTAGTTCCATTATGAGACTATAGTCGCCTTCCTCTGCCATTTCGTATGCTGGTGTGATGAGCCATTCCCGCCATGTGTATTTTGGATTAATACGTTTCATTTTTGCTGATATTTTATTTTGATCACCTTTGTTAATTACGTGCTCACGCCATCTTTGTAGCCAACTGATCCATTTGGTCTCAATCTCTTCTGCAATTGGTAGATAGAAACTATCTTTTAAGTCCTTAAGTTCTTTTGGGATACTTGAAAGTTTTCGGAAAAAGATTGTGTAGTCGACCTTTGTGTGAACCATGAGCTGTAGCATTTCATTTACTAGAGGTGCGTCATAGGTGACTAAGCCTAGTTTCTTTGTCCACATGTTCTCCATTTTCTGATTCATTACCGTAGTAAATCCATCGCGGATGCTATCTAGCCTGTCGAGTGCCTTTGCGTTGCCGGTAAGCAGAGGTCGAATCGCCCCCCAAAACATTTGATAATTTGCTTCGGCAGCAACTTGTTGGTTAAAGAACGCAAAATGTTCACCACCTCCTGTCCAAGGTTGGAATCTGGGATCGAAGAGTTCGCAAAAACCAAATGGACCGTAATCGAGGGTGAAACCTCCTGCAGCGCAGTTGTCACTGTTGAAATTACCTTGGCAGTAGCCAATCCGCATCCAATTAGCTACTAATGATGTGAGTCGTTCTCGGAATGAATTTGCCAGCTCAACGACTTGATCGCTAAAGCTAAGGGTCGGATCAATTTCCTCCTTGTAATTTCTTATGATTAAGTGCTTCACAATCATCTCGAGCTCTTTCATTGCATCTTGATGCTCATTGTTGCGTACTCGACGTGCAAAGAGTTCTATCTGACCTACCCGTAAAAATGATGGCGCGACTCGTGTTGAGATTGCAGCTGGTGTTTCTACCAATATGTCTGGATCGATTGAATTGGAGTCTTTTGTATACCAAGGCCTGCGGACTGTTTCAGATTTAGAGACATATAGTGTGAGAGATCGTGATGTTGGTACTCCGAGTGATTGCATATATTCCTGCGCTAAAAACTCACGAACGCTTGAACGAAGCACTGCTCGTCCATCAGCCCCTCTACAGTATGGTGTTGGACCTCCTCCTTTCAGTTGCATCTCCCATCTTTTGCCATTAAAAAGACCTTCAAATACAGAAATAGCTCTCCCATCTCCATACCCGTTACCTGTCCCAAATGGACACTGCTGAGTATATTCAGTTCCATAGATAGATAGTGCGTAACCGGTAGCCCAACCAAATGGTCGCATCGGTGTTGTCGCAACACTTATGTCGCCCGAGAATAGACGACGAAAAAGCTCATCTAGAGCAAGTTCCTGACTCAAGCCTAACTCGTTAAATAATATTTTACTGTGAGCGATATATTCTGGCTTTGGAATTGCTGTTGGAGTGACAGGAACATAGTGACCCGAAAAGACCTCTCTTGTTAGGTGGTCGTCACCATCATCTGTTGCCTGAGGATCAGGTTCGAGAGAATCCAAGAATGAGTAGTCAGCTTGGTTTGCAAACTCAGAGAAAGTTCTAGTCGTCTGCATAGCTTTAGTACTGCCCATTTAGATTTTTTTGTAGTTGGTTAAGTCTTTAATTTGATGATTCTTTCTTTTATATTTCTAGCATAGATTCGAAGCTTTAATGTTCTTAAAATCTGTTTTGTACTAGCCGATAAGTCTAAATAATGGAGAGTCAAATATTTTTGATTCAGTTGTATTGTTGGGAAAGTTTCAAGACATAAAACTACAGGGCTAATTCAATTCCATGTAAAAAGTTAATTCGTGTCAGCTACATTTTTAAAGAACTCACAATAAACCATTAAATCCGACTCTTTTTTTGTTTTGAGATTGAGGTCTGAAATTGCTTTGGCAGTTTCAATTCTGTAAGCATACCAATCAAGGCAAAGATTTCTTTGTCTTTGTGTTTCAGAGATTAGATTTGGTTTTAAGGAACTGACTCGAGAAGTGTTCTTTGTACAGCCACTTATAAATACAGCAAATACAACAAGAGAAAGAAAGTGTTTCATCTTTTAATTAACTTCGTAAGTAACTAGTGATGACGGTTGAATCATAAATGTGTCCAGCTTCCTCAATTAATGGTCTTACTTCAGGATTAGAAAACATTGCGATTGATTTACCTTCTTCAGCCTGCTCTATAACAACGGCACTACTTGGATCCTCTTTATTTATCCCTCTATAAAGACAAACAATTTTTTCTTCTTTCATAAGTTGTTTGTTTTCTTCACTGTCATATACCGCTGCCCATTGTTCAAACGGAACAGAAATCTTAAAGCTGAATACAGTTGTTTCTAGAGCCACTTATTTGATTAGATGATTATTAGCCAAAAAGAGGATTGCATATTTTTATATAAAATTCTGTCTCATTAATCATATCTTCAACCTCTCCTAACAGAATTATGATTTTTTACTGTCATCACTATTAATTTTCTAAATGACTGATTATCTAAAAAGACCTCCTTTTTTCTTTGGAGTCTTTGCCTGAATCTGTTCTTCTACGACTAATCTTGCTTTCTTATGAGCAATTTTAGATTCAACCATTGTTGTGATTGATATCAAAAATAAGCCTCCTATTCCAATTAATTGTTCGGCTTTTGTTGGCTCTGTATCACCATTTAAGATGGCCCCTAGAACGAACCAAGCTGTAGCTGCTCCTCCAGTTACAAAGTAAGGAATCCAGCGACGTTGGTAAAGGTATCCAGCACCTAGGCCAGGAAAGAAATTTAATGTTGTCGCTACCCATCCACTGGATGCAGCAAGAATTTGTTCCTTAGAGGGGGTATCCATGTAAATCTCTAAAATCAAATTATGTCGATATCTATTGTTTTCTGTGGACTGAACTTGCTGTTGTGAGTTAGACCACACAATTAGAATTTAGTTTCGATTTTTTTTCAAGCGGATGACCAGACTCGAACTGGCGACATTCAGCTTGGGAAGCTGACGTTCTACCACTGAACTACACCCGCAGATCTTTAAGCTAGCGAAGTTAAATGCCTACCCTATCTTTAGACACTTTCTGAAATGAGAGTCTAATCAGTTCTTTTAATGCCCATATTTCTGTTTTTGGAGTCTTTTTCTATTTCTTTTTTGATCATCTCATAAAGCGCTAATTCTTCTGGATCTTCAGAACCAAGTCCATACCCCATCGTTGCAGCAATATAAATTTTGTGTTGTCTATGAGAACTCAGACTCATTAGCTTTTAAACATTAATCAACGTAATTGGATGAATCATCTTACCTAAGATGATAACTGCAAATGTAATTTTGAAAAATCATAGCGATCTTGAAGTTGATCAATATCTTATTAAGCAGAAATGATTTCTTTTTTTCTTGATCTCTTTAAAACTGAGTAAAAAGCTAAGACACTTATCGTTCCAGATGGACCTATAAATACATGCCATATTTGTTCGCCTGAACTTGAAAGTAGAATCCCAAAGAATGTAGTAAAGAATACTCCCATGATGGGATAAATAAAGAAGACCCAATCTTTAAATCGTTTCCACCATTGCGATATAAGTAGAATACTTATTAATACTTGAATTAAAAGAGTTGTTGACTTGTCTAGTAACCAATAAGAAAAAACCGCGGCAATTATTAACAAAATATTGCTAGTTATGATCGACTTGTTTTTAGCTACTGAAATTGTAAGGAACGATAATCCAATAGAAAGAAATGAATAAAACAGCCAATTATATATTGATGAGTGATCTACATATATCCAATCCGTAGTCGTATGATCGAACATCTCAAACATTGAAGCAAGTCCTAGTGAGATAAAGGCAAAAGGTGGTAGCAGAGGAAATCTAATATTCTTGAATCTGTTTATGGACTTAATTCCAATAAGGATAGGGATGAGAAATGCTTGTAGATGTGCTAATAACAATAATGATCTGAAGGTCAATTAAGTTAATTTGGAGCTAATACGAAATTAGCAACTTTATTGAAATCTTCCTAATACAAGAACTAATATTTTTTAAAGAAACTTACCAATGATTGAAACCGGGTTAGTTGTTTAACAGAGGAAACCCGAGGACGGACTAGGCGAATATTTGGACGTTGACCGCACATTCCAAAAATAATTAAAATGTATTTCTAAATTCAAGCTAATACTAAGATAAAAGCAACAAGTAAATCAGTAAGAAGATATGTTCTTAATTCCTCCAGACTCACTTTCAAGATTATTGGTTGTAATGGTGGCGACAGTTGTTGAGAAAATGAATTTTTTTGCGGTTTTAGATCCTTTAATAAAAACCTTTATGCAAGTTGCACTTGTCATTGGACCATTGAGTCTTGCGGGTTTGGTTTTGCTACTTAGGAAAATTGAAAAAGATCATCCAGAACGTATACGTTGGAAGTAATGAGAAAAGAAAATCAATTCAACTCCGATTCGAATTATCCAGAAAACTTTTGGTCGAAAATATTAACTCTTCTCTGTATTGGGGGCTTTTATTTATTGGGTAATGACTTCTCAAAATGCTGATAAAACTCTCGATCAATACTTTTTGACCCAATTCTCAGACTATTTGACAGAATATAAATCAATGATTTTTCGTAAATGATTAACAGACTTATTTCAAGTGAAAGATCTAAATGGATTTTTGTGATTGGTGTGGTTGCCATTGGTGCAGGATTCACAGCAAAGAATGTGATCTCCTATCCAACTGAATGTATGAGCGAAGAAGTTGTACAAGACTTTGTTACACCTAAAGGAACTACAAGCAATTTCTCCATTTTCTAGTTTTTTTTCCTCAATAAGTCAAAAAAGCCTCTACATTTGAAGAAAGAAATTTTAAAATGTTTTTCTTTAATCCATTTTGGCCTTTAACAGCTTTAAGAATCGCTTCATTAAAAGCAACTTCATCATTACTTTTACTTCTTTTAATTAAATCAAACCTTCTTCGTTTGAAAGGTGGACTGATAGGCGGACTCGTTGCACTTACACTTATTTCTGGATTAATTGTCTCATCAACAGTTGCTGGTGGAGCTGCTTACTACATTCTTCAAAATAAGAAATCAAATGATGATGAAGTAAACATGTCTGACGATGATGTAATTAATGCTGAAGCAGTTTCAGCTTGATTTCGTTTTGCAGTTACGTGCTAAAGATGGTTAATTGTTCATAATTTACTAATTGTTTTTAGCACCTCTCTAACAAAATTATTTTATGTGGTTTTTTATTGTTCAACTGAATAATTATGAGAAATAAAAATTAGATTATCGAACTAGCTATTGGTTTATAAACAAATTTAGAATTTCATTTTTTAAATTGTCCATCGATTTAATAATCAGGTCTGCACCTGCTTTTCTCAACTCTGCCTCATAACTTAGACGTTTCTCTCGACTTGAATCTACATGTAAATGTGGGGGAGCAATAGCGATACTGATAAATTTCTGATCAGGGATCTTAATTCGAGCATTTATTACTGTTTTAACATCTGCAACAGTATCTCCAATATATGCAATTGGAGGGTTGGAAAGGCCTAAAGGATTTTTTGAAAGTCTAGAAGATAGTGAAATAAAACCTGTTGGATCAGGTTTTTCAGGCGCTTCACCCATTGCAATCAGGGGAGCATAGGCTAAGCCAAGCCTCTGCTCTAAGACGAATTTCGCTGATGGTAATTCAGCTCCACTTACGAAACCCCAACCAATTCTTCGCTGAGTTAATTCCTTAAAAAGTGTTTGTTTGACTAATAAAGTTTCATCTTTAATAAAACCTGACCATTCACTAGAGTCATGGTTTGGATCTCCACCAAAATAAAAGTTTTCAAAGCATTCAATTAATATTCTTCTAGACGGAGCTGAAAAAGAAAGATTGTTTGTTTGTACATGTCTATTAATCATTTCTAGGCTCAAATCCCAATCATTGTTCCAACAGCCTTCACTTTTTATAGAATCAATATCTTCTATCGAGGGTCTCCACCCACTAAAAAAATTTACAGTTTCTTGGATAGCCAATCGATAGCTGTTTGTTACGTCACGAATAACCCCATCTATATCAAATAAAATTAGGCCAATATTATTCATCATTGAGTTTTTCTTATGATTAAATATGTTCAATGAAATTTATTGTTTAGTTGAAGCTTAAGTTCTAATTCACGATCTTTGAGACCTTTTTCATTTTTAATAATTCGATTACCGACCCAGGCAATTCCTATTCCAATGGTTGCGGGTATACCAATTACTGAAAATCTTGTAAGGCTTTGCATTCTTTTTGCTAGATAATAAAGAAGATTTGTTTGAGTCTTCTTTGAAGTTAACAAGCAATTTTAAAAATTAAAATATTAAGTGAATTTCAACTTGTTTTGGTTCTTCTTAAATCTCTCCATAAGCAGGCCATCAAATAGAAATAACCAGCCATTGCAATTATAAAAAATGATGTCATCAGCTTTGCTCTGCAGTGGACATTTGAAAAATTGAAGCAGAACTAACTACTAAAAGTATTCCGAATAAAATTATGTGATATGGAGTGAGCATGCTAAAAAAATAAAACTCCTGATGAATCTAACCAACGAACTAAGTCGATGTTGTAGTGCAATGCGAAGATTTTTGGGGTGGTTACACCAATATTTGGGAATATGAGGTAAAACCATATTGAATAAATTGGAATGTAATGGTTAGTTTCCTTTTTTTAATACTAAAGCCAGTACTCTTTTTGATGTTGAAAAAATTTTTCAAGAAGCAAATGAAAGCTTTTATTATCAGTGCAATTGAGTGGCTAGTTCTTCAAACAGACAATGATTTAGACGATAAGATTCTTGCGAAGGTGAAAAGTGGAATGAAATTGGGTGTCGTTTGATCAAATGCTTAAGCAAGTGGTAAATGGATTTGCAATATTGACTCCATGCAAAACACATTTATATTTTTGTTGTTAGGTGACTGTAAACTATGACTGAAAAATGTGAAACGAAGTGGTCACCCACTGAAGATCAAATCGATAACATCATTATTCCAGCAATGCAGGGAACTGCTCAGCAATACGCTAAGTATGCTAGTGAACTCCAATGTCCTCCTGCATTTATCGCACTAATGCTTCGAGATATTGCTGATACTTTTGAAGAAAATGCAATAATTGGAGACAAAGGTTGTGATTGTTGTTAAATCACCTTCAATTCGTCTACCAATCAAAAGTCAGCAAGTTAACTATCCAGTTGTACCAATAAGGTATTTTGTTTGATACTTTTTTATTTGCCTATTAAGCACAAGTAACGAGGAATACCCGAACTTTTTGTGTACTGCTTGCCTTGTTCCTTGCATTGAGACATGTTTTTCATTTCTATTTTTTCTATTCCGTAAGTACTGTTTTGAAGGATCAACCAAAAACTTTCGGCTTGTGCATTCATAGCTGTCAAAAACATAGCCGATGACAAAAATAATAAATTGCGTTTCATAGATCTTCTACTAATGTCAATGTCCTACTCTATCCAGAATTAATTCACGTTTTTGGAGGGATTTCCTCTTTTGTACCCGAACTGGTTAGCCCTACATGAACCGACCTTGGGGATAGATTATTCCTAGTTATATTCCCCATAATTGATTAAAATTTAAAGACATTTTAGCAATGACAGCAATTAATCAAATTACTGCCGCTAAGCTTTTAGTTTTAATAAACCTTCCTGTTTTGCTTTTAATAGCAGGCGTTTACCAAATAGGTTCTGCCGTAATAGTTTAATTATTGTTTTAGCTAATTATTGTTTCTAGTTATGGCCAAATGGATTCCGTCCCAAAAGCAAAAGTCAGGTTTAATAAGTAGAACATTCGAATTTTTTATTGATGAGTTAGCTGAATTGCAGGATGAACTTGATTGTCCAGATGAATTCATATGTGATTTCCTTGAGGTCGTTAAAAATCGTTGGTCACCAGATAGTTGTCATTCAAAGGCTAGGCAGCATAAAAGAGATAATCCAAGCTCCTACTGAAAATGCAAAATGAAAGTTGGCTTGTGAAAAAAGATCGAGTCTGGGCAATGAGGTTTTTAAAAGATAAACACCCTGATGAAGACGGAACTACATACATAAGGGTTTACTACGCTAGCTGCAGGTTCAGATTCCTACACGGCATTACTCCTCATGTTCAATTACATGAAAGTGAGAAGCTGACTTATGAAAAAGCAAGAGACCTATGGAGGTCATCAGTGGAAACAGAATGGGAAGTCTCTAAGAAACCCTTATGGGAGACCTCTTAAAGCTTAAAAAAAATTAGCAGAATTCTCTTTTAAGTTGATATTTAAGAAAAAAAGATTTTGAAATTTGAGTATATACCACTAGATGGTTTTGTATCGAGATGAACTACGCGTGCCATCCATACATAACATAATAGTTTTTGTAGCAACCGCTACCAAAACGTTCAACTCGTTTCATAGCGAGCCGCATCTCGATTTAAGCCAAGGAACGGGGACTTAAATCAACTTTCGGAGTATGGATGATGACAACTCTTCTATATCGTGGACAATCCTATGTCCAGCACAAAGAACAAAAAGCGCAAAAGGATTGTGTTGAGCTAACTTACAGGCGTAATCACTACAACACATGCAGAAGCGATGCTAAGTCTGAGCTAAATTCCCAATTGGCATATCGCGGTCATCGCTATCAGCATTAGTTTGCTAACTCTTTTTATAAGGCCCTGCTAGGCAGGGCTTTTTTTGTTTAGATGATGATTCTTGCTTGGTTGAACAGCTATTAACTCGTACAAAGTTTATTTTTGTTAGCCCTCATAAACTTTGCATGTAGATGCTGTTGGATGATTACTACATTCTTTTTCCCAAAACTCATCTCTAGTTTCATTGGGAACCGTATAAGAGAAGTCATGCATTGTTCGAATATCATTTAATGCATTTTTGATTATGTTCAAAGGAGTTTTTATTTTCATAACCCTCCATATCGGTATATAGATGTTCTAATCGAGCTTGTTAAATTTATACACCGCGGCTTTTACTCAAGTAAAATTAACTAGTAGTCGTTTAACGAATTAAGGATAAGAATTATAGGAGTAGAGGCTATGCTTAAAGCTTTACCAAGTTAAAAAAATATAGTCTGTGGTTATAATCAGTCAAAAATCAATTAATTGTCTTATTTTCTAAATAGTTGTGTAGTAATGAAAAATCTTTGATTGAACGATGGTAAACACAGTTGACGTCTATTTACCAATCTGGATAGAAGTAATCATCCCCTATGGGCTCTTCATAGAATTGACCAACTTCAATTCCATAAAAATATTTTGATAGTTTGGCGAAAAAATTTTGCATTTAAATAAAAAAACGGTCTGTGCAGACTCAGACCGTTAGTGAATTACTTCTTTCCTATCTAAATACATTATTTTAGTTAGTGCGATAGTAAGGAATACCCAAATAATTTGTTTAAGGACAGGACTAGTCTGTATTAATTGGAATGAGCACTGATAAAGGAAGGCGGTTCAAATTTTTTTTGGAGTTTAAATAATGTATTTACTTTATTTTTTAAAAAGGAACTAAAACCCAAATCAATAAAAATATATAGAAATAGGGAATAGCAAAAAACCACATAGAAAATAAGATGACATATGAATGTGTCTATGAGATCAGATTCTTTTTGATTAGTTGTTTGTTCTTCAACATCTATCTTGGGTGACTTAAATTCACTTATTGAATTAGTAGCTATTGACTCAACCCAGCCAAACTGAGATAGTTCTTGATCGATTATTTTTAGCGCTGAAGTCATAAAAAAGAAGAATTTTCAAATATTCATCTTTTTATCGTGTTAAAAATCAAGTTCTAGGCCAACGTTACATTTTTTAGTTTTTTATCTAATTTTGCTTGAAGACGAACACATGATTTCAGTTAATTTCTTCCATTGCATCTTTGAACTGCAAGCATGTTTGCATCCGCATGATTCTTTTCTGATTTCCAAATCTTATTTGATGTTTGACCAATACAAGCAACTTCAGCTGCATTCTTTATTCCTACTGGTACTTGAGTTAAAGCCAAGATCATTAGGGCAAAACCTTTTCCAGGGGCATGAATATTTAATCGAAAGCTTTTGAGCCAATTTTTCTTACGCATTGATCAATTCATTTTTTATAATCCTTTGTAGCTAATTTTGTTATGTATGCTTGAGTTGAATGAAATGTCTCAAAAGTAAAAGACGAAAATTTAATTAAAAATGTTATTTCCAGAAATAGAACCTAAGGAACAAGGGATATTGAAAGTTAGCCCTCTACACTCTATCTACTGGGAAAGAAGCGGCAATCCAAATGGATCCTCTGTCTTGATTGTTCATGGAGGCCCCGGGGGTGGGAGTAGTCCTTCTTATAGAAGATATTTTGACCCAAAGGAATTCAATATTGTTCAATTTGATCAAAGAGGATGCGGTAGATCTTCTCCTCATTCTGAGTTAAAAGAAAATACGACACATCATTTAATTGAAGACATTGAAAAATTAAGACAACTCTTAAAAATTGAATCATGGCATGTCTTTGGGGGCTCATGGGGCTCAACATTAAGCTTGATTTATGCCATTCAACACACGGAAAAAGTTTTAAGTCTTACTCTAAGGGGTATATTTTTGTGCAGAAAAACCGAATTAAGTTGGTTCTATCAAAAAGGTGCAAGTGAGATTTTTCCTGAAGAATTTGATCTTTATCAGTCTGTTATTCCGCAAAATGAGAGAGGCGATTTGATTAATGCTTTCCATAAGAGATTAACTAGTCAAGATAGGTCTGAAAGAGCCAAAGCGGCACAGGCTTGGACGAGATGGGAAATGTCAACAAGCTTTCTCATGCCAAAAGAATTATCCATTAAAAAAGCCGCAAATGATAATTTCTCAGATTCTTTTGCGCGTATAGAATGTCATTATTTTGTTAATAACATTTTTTTAGAGGAAAATTATATTTTAAAAAACATTACTAAGCTAAAAGATATTCCTGTTTCGATTGTTCAGGGAAGATATGACGTGGTTTGTCCCATGAGAAGTGCATGGGATCTTAATAAATCATTGCCCTCTTCAAAACTTTATGTAATCGATAGTGCAGGACACTCAATGAAAGAGATTGGAATTTCTAAAAAATTAATTGAGTTGACGAATGAGTTAGCTAATTCCTCCTCTAACCTCTAATTTTCTGTAGCTGTTACTTGATCTTAATGATATTTAATTAATCCTACAGCCATTAGAAATTAAAAGAAAATCGTTTAAATCCATTCATTGATTTAATCTTGCTTGGTGTCTTTTTTTAAATCGCCAATAGCTTTTACTGGGAACTTCATACCCTGTCTCCATACAGCTGTAATTATTAAAGCAATGAAGGCAATAATGGGTATGAATCTAAGTACTTCCATCGTGGAAGGTTCCGCAACTAAAGATTTAAAAGGATCACTAAGAGATACGGGAACGACCTCGTATGAATTTGCTAGTTCATTTAGATCTACTTGCATTTTTTTTTTTTTTTGGATTATTTCTGAACCTTATAAAAAATAACTGCGTATTTTCTTTTGACTCGTTTGTTTGTTATTTGTATGTAAAAAATATACCTGAATAAGTAAATAAAGCTAATCCTTTGGGTGATTTAAGTTTTCTTAACCCGCTTCCTTTGACTTATTGATACTCTGATTAAATTCATATTTGCACGTCTTTTATTTTAGATATTTTATTTGGTCAACCCTGAAAAGAGAAAGAACCAAGTAAAGATAATTATATTTAGTCCAACTGTTAAAGATATTGCGATCACTTTATAAGTGTTTCCAACTTCCTCAGATTCTTGATTGAGCTTTATTCTTTTCATTTCGCTTCTTTGTAAAAATAAACTTCTGATTCACTATCTGACTATAGCTATAGGATGAGAGGTGTCATTTCCCTTTTGCTTAATAACATGAATCTTTCTTTTGACTCGGCTTAGATTCTTTGCCCTTTAAGTTAAAACCAGTTTATGGCTATTTCATGAATTTTATTAGTATTGGGAGTATTTTTTTTGAACTGAGGATTACTTGTTTGGTGAAAAGCTTCATGATAAGAATTTAAATGATCCGGTCTCTTTGAGTCGGATTTGAAATATCGATATCTATATACCAATTTTAATTGGCTATCTAAAATTACAAAAACAAAAGCTAGCTTTAGCTTTAAAATTTATTTTTATTAAGTTTGAGTGTTTTGCACTTGATTCAATGTCAATGGATTTATTTGCTGATTGATAAAACTTTTTTCAAGAGCTAAAAATGTATAGTTACTGATTAATATGACCAGAGCTCAAATTGCGGCACTTCCTTTACCAAAAGGTTCTACTGAGGTGAAAATCATTGAACGAAGTTGGGGCATTGAAAGGTGCTACGTAACACCGGATGGTGAGAAGGTTTGTACACCAGCTCCGTTTTTAACAAATCATCGAAACCTAGATTGGACTTGCTTTGCTTAAATAGTTTTCTAGTCACAAGTAATTTAATAACTGTTCAAATCGAATTTTGATTTTGAAATCTTTGCTTGATTTTTTCTTAATACGTCTTCTCCTCCTGACATCTGAAGAATTGATGCAAAACCTGTTATTAATAAAATTCCAAACATGATTACATGGTAGGGAGTAAACATTTTAATTTTGCTTTAAATTAAATTAGCTACTACTACACATCGGATGTTGTAGTGCAATGCGAATATTTTTAGGGTAGTTTCACCCAGGCATTAAAATTTTTGGTGATCTTAAGATTAAATTTATCTAATAAATACATCAACACTATGAAATTGTTTACTCCATTCAGCATTCCTAAGTCTGATATGACAGCTCTGCCGAAACGGAAAAATAAAGCTACATCCAAAAAGTCACATTAAAAATACCAACAACGTTTTATGGTACAGTTGTACTATTAGCTTGTTTGCTCGTATGAAGCGAGATGGTTGGATTAGGGAAGTAAATGGAATATGGATACTTAGGTTTCGATATGATTGGGAGAGCTGGGATCAAAACCCTAAGGTTTGGATTGAGAAGGGAAGGCTTGTATCAAATGGACCCCCACTTTTAAAAAATCGCAAGAGGATGAGAAGGGGGTTAGCAATAAAACTATGGAGGGAATTATTGTCAACTGGATGGAGACGTATTTCCCCACAGTGGGATTAGTAATTAAAATGATGAAGTTCTCATGATTCCCAAGTTAAATTAGTTTTTATACTTTATCTTTTCCACTTCAAACGAAAACTGTCCCACGATTGATTTCGCAGACTACTTAATGTATAGATTTTGAACATCTCATCACTATTTAAAAGTAAATTTATTAGGTTAGATTTCCAAATAAACAAATAATCATGACATCGGACATTGAATATTATAAGCAACTGTCTAAAAAGGTTAGTACAAAGCAAGATAAAATTAATTTCTTTGATCAAAATCAAAAGGCATTTTACGTAGATATTTATTCTGATAGTTGGTCAAAGATGATGCTGGAATATGCTAAAGCAGGGAATCTAAGTTCAGAGCAATTAAATAAAATTGAGGAAATGAAATGGATTGAGATGCCAGAAGATTTAAAGCTTTTTGCATATGATTTCTGTATTCTTAATGGATTTGTTTTTACTGGAGTGGGAAGTAAATAATACTGATTAATCTGGGATTAAAAAATATTTAGGTGCTTATTCATTTGATTAATTTACCACTTTTCGTTTTAAGTAGATTGATTATTTTTATTGTAATTGCTCTAGTAATACGTCAGATGCTTGTTGCCTCTAGGTTCATTGAGTTCTAAATGGTGTACGCAAATACCTTTTTATTTTTCTAAGAGATGCAATTTATTTTTTCTTTTTCGTCCTTTTGCTTTTTGGCTCAAATCCGTCTTTAAAGTCCGAACCAGATTTGTTAAACCAAGCCAAGAAGGCGGCAATAGATGTTCCAATTAAAGCAGCAATAACCCATTGAGATATTTCATCCATTAGCAAAAAATTTTCCTTCCAGTGGCTGAGTAATAGTAGCAAGTACCATCAGCGCCGATATAAAACATACGGTTTTTGTATTTTGACTTTGAAAATTGTTCAAGTCTTCTTTCATGCATATCGAAGTTTTTTGTATTTAACTCTGGATTTCGTTCTCTTTGTTCATTTGTTCCCTCTTCTACATTCCATGCCAATTTTCTTATGAGCCAAATTGCGGCAATAAAAAAAACAAAAACTAAAAAATCCATTTATTTTGCAAGAGAAAAGTTGTTAGCAATAGTCCCTCAACTCTCTCCATTTATCTAGCCCCGCTTGAAGATTCTCCATTTCTGTTTTCGAACCATTTGTTTTAAATGCTTTAATCAACGACTCCATAGCTTCGATTCCATAGCTAGCAGCTTCTCTTTGTCTTGAACAAACTCTGTCTCTGGATCCATCTTTTAGATCTGTCTCAATTTCTTTCAGTATTTTGCTTGCTTTCTCTTGCTTTTGATAAAAATCACTTAAATACATTTCAAATTCCGACTCAGCATTAACTGATATGACTGAGAAAAATAAGAGAACAACGCATATTAATAATAGAGGAAATAAGCGTTTCATATTTTCATAATGGCGATCTTGCTAATCTTCACAACATATTTATTTGCTAGGTCATATGGAAACCTGAATACGCAGAACGTATCAAATGTTTAGATCACAAACCAATGTAATCTACTCAATTTTACCTCTCCGTTACCACTCAAACCATTGGAATTTAGTTTGCTTTTTATTTATTGTGCTTCATTAGCAAGCTTCGCTAGTTGATAGTTATTTAAATGAACTCACCTAATGGACTATTTCAAAAGCCCTTTGCAATGACATTTGCTGTTGTGGTCTGTACTTTCATAGTTGATTCTCTGATGGGTGATTTAGTATGAAGACACCCTCCATAAGTTAAAAAAGAACACTTGACGTGACCATGAAGGACATTTTCCTAAAGATAAAATAATCAGGTGATAATGACAGTCATGCATAAAAAGAGGAATATATAAAAGAATGGCTAGAAGCTTGTGAAGAAGAAAATAAACACCCTCATGTTCTTTATATGAATCAGATGAAACCCAACAATTAAAAACGATCATTAAAAAAGGGGCTTTAGTTGCCCCTTGATGATCGTCTGACTATCAGTAATTACTAGTTTTGTCTAGATCTCTCAAGCAGCTACTAGTTCATCCTCAGTTGGTAATATTTGAGTTATTGACTCATCCAATTCATCACTTTCCTTTATTTCTAGAGAAATAACGTTCCCTGATTCTAGATTCGGTCCAACATTTTGCTCGGAGGCGATTTCCAGACTCGTTTCCATTTTTACAGACGAGGTGATCTCAGATAGAACAACTTGTGCTAACTCAGCTTCTTTAACAACTTGAGACCATGGGTTAACTGTTGCTGCAATAAAGTCGCGATTAGCTTCTGTTTTGTCTCCACGGGTGATGAGTATGAAAGGAAGGGCAACGGTAAACAGGCAAAAAATGGCTAGGAAAAAGTTGGCGATGGCCATTTCTCTACCAGGTTCAAATGCTGCTAGAAGCATAAAAAGAAAAGCAATTTGTATAAAAAATCACTTACTTTTTATCCTTAGGCCATACTTTCGCAAACAAACTTAATCGAAAAATTTAGTATGATCAAAATCAATTACTTTACTGGGGTATCTAAAGTCGTTTCTTTTTGAGAGTTAGTTGGTGATGTCTCTTTCTGTCATTAGACGATAAGCAAAATCATCAACCCTCTTCTGATTCACTCCATTATCTCCAACTCCAACTCTTGACTCTGATCTGACTTGAATAATACCTTTTTCTGGAATTGCTTTGACGAGTAGATCATCGGTATATCTTCTCCATTTGGTCTTTGCTTCAGCATGAATGAATGAATCAGTCTTTTCAACTATTTTTGTTCTTTTTGTTTCAGAAACTATTTTGGTCGCTTTCCTAAAAGCATTTCCTAAGTCATTTACCTTAAAGTCTTCTCTCACGCAGTGAGTTATGACAACACAATCTGGCAGATCAGTTGTTGTTGCATTTGCTTTATGAGGATTAACCGTAACAAGCAATAGAATTGAAAAGAAGAAAGTTAAAAATTGATTAACCATTTATCAAAAAGATCTAATTAAATTAATTTAAAAACAATATATATATCTTAGCTAAAAAAAATGTGATGTACCTCTATGTTTTAGAAATTTTGGCATTAAATATAGAACTATCAAATCTTGTAAAAGAATTATTTATAAAAAAACTTTTCTAAAACTAATCTAAGCATTTTTTTAACTTGCTAATTCATTTCCCCATTTTTTGTGTTTTCTATCTAAATCTATTATTGTATTTTTTTGAGCATTAAGTATTAGTAAGCGTTGAACTAGTTCGATTTTGGTTTCAGTTACTTCTTCTGAGTAAAACTTTAGAGGTTGATCTCCTAGCAAATTGTCGCCACTCATTAATTTAATAATTAATAAATCATTGATTTTTTAGGATGAAATAGAGCATAAGCATTCGTTTTTAAGGTTTTTTTTCTTTTTGCTTTACATCACACTTACTGGTTGTCCCTACCTTATCCATCCGAATAGCAAGAGTAGAAGTGTTTAGATTCAGTAATACTTAGTTTTTCTTGTATCGCTTGCTCTCAAAAAGCCTATGGTCTTGAAAATGCTGTTAATTATGACGTTCCTCTAGTTCCCCTCCTGGCGTGTTCACACCAAGTAGGTTTTTGAGTTCATTTTGATTGAGTAATGCACCCTGTCTTTCATTCTGAGTATATAGGACTTGATTGGACCATCCTGTTTATTGGTCACATCATCATGTTTTGCTCATTAACTCTAAGACTTGATTGGTCTTGGATACCATTAACGGATCATGAGAAATTATGCGCTTCTAAAGGTGATGCATATCGAGCTCAAGTGAATTCATTGGAGAAAACTTATCAAAATAGTTAATTAAAATGAAATTATTTCTTATTTTACCAATATCCTTTTGCTTTTTATTTTCCACAAAAACCCTAGAATCAAGAATCGAGCAAGTTAGTTCAGTTTGTGAAAGTTTTGTTACCGATAAAATAACACCCTTAAAACCATAGAGGCTTTAGCTCTAGATACTGATGATTATTCGATAGGAATAAATAACACTGTAAAAATTTCTGCACGTAGTTTTTGTATCCTTTTTATTTTTTATATCTACGACATTTAGATAATTCTTTGGTCTTCGACTTTAAATTGTGCTTAAAAAAAAGAAGATGTATTTACAAGTAGTAAGAACTTGAATGCTTAAGTAATTTTTTCTGCCTTTAGTCATACTATTAACATGATTTGGATCAAATATTGTTGAAAAACAGTACTGTTATCTGATTTTCCTTAATTCCCGTTTTCACTATATAGACATGAATATCGCTCAATCATCCCCTTTGTATGAATATTGGAATTCTGATCAAGACGAGAATGATGATAAAAAGAGGCTTTTAATGCTTAATCCGAAGGACCCTGCTTCTAACCTTTTTAGAAATGAACCCTATAAATGGGAGAATCTCTATCAAAGTGTTCTTAAAAACGTTATCAGTGGAGATCATTCATCAATAAAAGGATTGATGGTTTTGTTATCTACAATCAGTAAAAAGGAGAAAGATATAGTCCTTAACTCTCTCGAGGCTTTGCTGGATAAGCATATAATTTATAAATTGAGAAATGAAAAATATCAGGATATAAAGTCCAGTAAAAATTTTTATACTGCCTTAAGAATATTGTTTTCTATTTTTATCAATCCATATGATTTAGAACTTAAAAAAGAACCAAATCATCTTTATGAGAAAACTGGAATGTTTTTTTATAAATTCAGAAAAATATTTTTATCAAATAACTGAGATTTAAATCTCTGTAGAAATATTTCAAATGTATGAAATAGTAATCTTAGAGAAAGATTACTATTGGAGTGAAAATTCTTCTATAAGTTTTCTAAGTTTTTCTGAGCGAGAGTTTTTTTGTGGTCTGGCAGTATCAAGTACTGCTGCACAACATAATTGCCATGATGAACCATCTTTTAATTTCAATTCTTTAGAGATATTTACTGGAGCAGAGGTTAAGTAAGTTATTTCATCGATATGCTCGAAGGTTTCCCACAGTTCACTCTCTAAGAAATCTAGTTCAACTTTTGAGAGGAGTTTTGTTGCTGTAAAATCCTTGATTAATTCTGTAAGTTCTAAAGACATTTTTCAATTAATCTAATCGACAAATTCACAGGTTTAATAGGGAATGGCAGTTTGTAATAAGTTATTTTATTTTCATAATAGCACTTATCTAAATTATTTAGTTTCGAGTTGATTTTCTAATTCAATCCTTTAAGACTTAATTCGGATAACTATAATAAAAAAAAATGAAACAGATTCCTGAATCAATAAATGGGCATGGAGATTACAACCGAATCCGCAAAAAAGGCACAAAAAGAAGCTGAATGGGCATATAACAAAGCGATGGAAAAGTTCTATTATTCAATGTTGGAGGTCGTTTTCTTAAGGATCAAAAGTCATCTATCTACCCAGGGCCTAAAGAAAGTTGTAGACATAGATAAGAAAAGAGCTAACAACGAAAATCTAGGAGTTGAATTTAGTCAAAAAACTTGGTCGGTATTAGCTGAAGCATGGAAAGGTGCAGAGGGTTTGGCGATGATAAAGATCGCTGAACTTTATGGGCTGGGGATATCTGATTTGGACTTAACCAAAATTCAAGAGCATGATGGAAATGATAGTTCTCCAAAATGTGCTACATCAAATTAACTTTGATTTACATTGAATCTGCCCTGAATATTTTCACTGATTGATTTGAAATTGCAACAATTAAAAAAATTCTTGAAAGAAAGAAAAAAGCTACTTAAAAAGAAATATCTTAAGAAGCTTGTTAAAAAACAACCAAACTAGCTTTGACTTGAGTAAGTAATATTTATTCCTATGTCATATTATTCTAGGTATATGAAATATTATGCAAAGCCAAATTATATTCAATATGATAAGTGGTTTGATAACAATATTGATCCGTGTGAATTAGAGTATGGGAAGGGAAAAAAGTTTAGTGATTCTGTTCACGAGAAATTTTATAAAATGTCAAAACATAATTTAATTATCGGTGGATCGGAGTCTGTTGCAGAGTTAAATAAATCTGAGAGATGTTCAGGTGGTTTTTGCTGATTAACATATGAAGAACTCAAGCAACTTTAATCAAATGTAAAATAAGAAAAAAATAAGAAGTTGAATTACCATTTTTTATTTTTTTAGAAGCATTTCCTTCTTTTCTATTGTCTACAATGTTTCTCCTTTTGTATAAAAGCAATAAATGGTTCCATCTCTCTAGAGCTTTATTTAAAAAAGATGATTGAATTATCTATATGAAATATCTACTATTATTGCCTGTCTTATTGGGGCTAAGCACTCCTTCAGAAGCAGTTACTACCCGAATGTTTAAAGTTCTAGATACTTGTGCAAGATATAGGTTGAAAGAGAAAACTGCTTTAGTCGCAATAAAAGATCTAAAACTCAAATATGAGGGTAAAGATGAAAGTGAGGCAGAGCTATTCATCAAATTGTATTGCTCGGTTTTTACTCCAAATGAAAATGTAGATTTTTAATTTATTTATGAGTCGTTTACTTGTTCTGCAGCATTTAGAACGTGAGCGACCTGGGCTGTTTGTCAATCTTGCTAAGGAAAGAGGATTTAGTGTTTGTATTTTTCGTTTAGATCTAGGTGACTCTCTTCCAGAAATTAGGAATGGAGATTTACTTTTGGTGTTGGGTGGACCTATGGGTATAAGAGACGTTGGGACTTCAACTTATCCATGGCTTATTGAAGAAGTCGATCTAATAAAAAAAGCCTTAAATCAAGGTATTGGATTAATAGGAGTATGCTTGGGAGCTCAACTATTAGCTTATGCAGCTGGTGGTGATGTTGAAATGCTTCAAGAGGCTGTATCTCATCAACCATTAGCTGAAATAGGATGGGATAATATCTTTCCTCAATCATTAGAAAATCACTGCAAACTGACAACATTTCTAGGTTATCCTTTCCCTGTTTTGCATTGGCATGGAGACAGAATCTTATTGCCTAATACTGCAAAGCTGATCGCAAGTAGTTGTAGATGTAAGGAACAATTATTTAGTATTGGTTCATTAGCTTATGGGTTGCAATTTCACGTTGAGATAGACGATGAGATGGTTAATACGTGGATCTCAGAAGATCAAAAATTTATTTCTTCAGCTTTAGGGACAGACGGTCAATCCATTTTAAAACAACAACAAAAAGAATTTGGTCGTAAAACACTAGATTCTAGATTAGAATTTTTAAACATATTATTTGATCAATTAAGCTAGAAGAAATTTTTAGCTGCTTAAAATATTTACTAAAATGATTGATGATTTCACACTGGCGCAGTGCAGAAAAGATAAGGAAATTCTTCAATTAAAAATAAAAAATCTTGAGCATGGTATTAATGAAGCCGAGAAAATGATTGCCGAGTCACAAATGAATGATGAGGCATTAACTTTTTTAAGAAGAAAAGTCGCAGTATCTAACCAGGATTTAGCAATTTTATATTTAATCCACTAAGTCATCCTCATTGGATTCTATTGTTGTGCTGACAATAAGAACCATCTAATCCTACTAAGGAGATACAAAAATAATTGAGTTTAAATAAAATATTTAGGCAACTTCTTTTGAAAACTCATTTGCGAATATAGATATAATTTCACCTTTGGGTGTCTTATACACTCTCTCTATAACTTCACCTTCATTAATGATTATTTTTGTATTCATTGATCCGGAGGGTAATGTCTTAATAGCTCCTACAAGTGCTTCTTTTAAATCTGGGAACTGATCCAAATTATTGAACTCTTTAATTTTTTTCTTAGTAACCATTACTAAATAAGTCGATGTTATTTCTTACTTTTAACTAACTTTTCTCCACTCGTAAAGACATACACAACCAATAATCTCTTTATAGGAACAAGGAGAAAGATTTATATTTAGTTTTTTCAATCCTATGAAATCCATTATTTAATGCAATCAATGAGAGTGGATTAATGATTGCTTACATAAGCGCGTTTTCTGTGACTGTGTGAAAATCAGATAAATAGATCAAAGTATTGCATGCATTTCATAATCTCTATAATGTTCCCAAAATAGTAGTTAAAAATTGGAATGTGTTTTTAGATGCCTCCTTTTCGGAGCTGTATTCTATGTGTTGGTGATATAGGACATCATTTGGCGAATTTTACTATTTGAATTTGTTTATAACGTTCTTTTTAGGTTGGATCGCATGTATGGATATGCAGTTGTTAGTCCAAAAAATACTTGAGATGGTGGAAATATCATTCCTCTATTTTATGGAGTAGAAAACAAACCCGCGATTGATCAAATGATTTTGTCCATAAATCAAATGAGCTCTGAATCTACTTCGAGTATTTCTTGCCCTTCAGTATTTCTATTTATTGTTTATGTTTTAATTATTTCTTATCTTCAATTAACAATACTTGTTAATTTCTACTTCTTCTCCTAATAATTAATTGTGTTTACCAGATATTATATTTATATAATTTTTCTAACTTAGACATATGAATATGAATGTTTTTCCAAAGAAAATAATGCTTTTAGGTAGTGGAGAATTAGGTAAAGAGGTGGTAATAGCAGCAAAAAGATTTGGTTGCTATGTTATTGCATGTGATAGATATAAAAATGCACCAGCAATGCAGATTGCTGATCAATTTGAAGTGTTAAATATGAATAATGCTAACGAACTAAAAGAAGTGATTTATAGGTGTAATCCAGATATTATTATTCCTGAAATCGAAGCACTTGCAGTAGATGTGTTAGAGGAAATAGAAAAGAAGATAACAGTAATACCCAACGCAAGAGCTACTGCAATAACAATGAATAGAGATAAAATTAGAGATTTAGCTTTTAATGAATTAAATATAAGAACTGCAAAATTTTGTTATGCAATGAATCAATCCGAGCTTGATTTGCATGCAGAGGTGATTGGTTATCCTTTATTAATTAAGCCAGTTATGAGTTCATCAGGTAAAGGACAAAGCTTAGTTAATAATAAAAATGATTTGGTCCAGGCTTGGAACTTGGCTATTGAAAAATCAAGAGGTAAATCAAATAAAATTATATTAGAAGAATTTATTGATTTTGATTTGGAAATTACATTATTAACTATTAGGCAATTTAATGGTAAAACATTATTTTGTCCTCCTATAGGACATGAGCAAAAGAATGGAGATTATCAATGTAGTTGGCAACCAGCTGAATTAACTGAAAGTGTATTAGATAAGGCTAAACAGATTGCTAAACGTGTCACTGATAATCTTGGTGGCGTAGGTTTGTTTGGAGTTGAATTTTTTATTAAGGGTGAGGAGGTGATTTTTTCAGAGCTATCACCAAGACCACATGACACAGGCTTGGTAACTTTGATTAGCCAAAACTTAAATGAGTTTGAATTACACCTTAGAGCTGTTTTAGGTATCCCAATACCAGAAATAGTTTGTTATGAGGCTTCTGCTAGTCGAGTGATTTTGGCTTCCCAGAAAACTTCAAACATATGTTATTCGGGACTTGAAGATGCTTTAAGTCAATCGAATACAAGTTTATTTATGTTTGGCAAGCCGAGCTCAACGGAAGGTCGACGAATGGGAGTAGCTGTAGCGAAGGCTGAAACAATCGATGAGGCAAGAATCAAAGCTGATAAAGCAGCTCAATCAGTCCAATTCATAAATGAATAATATTAATTCAGATTGTTTAGCTGATTTCAATAAGTGCAAGTCGATTTGGTTTCTATTTCTGACTGAGTTAAATTGGAATCCTAAAGCAATTAACCCTCTTGAGTTGGTTCCTGAATCTTTTTGGCCTGAAGTTACTGACCTCTTAATCGAAGCTAGATATATCGGTCAAAGTAGGAATTATTACCTCATAGAGTCTGATAAATATATTGATTATTTAAGTAAAGGTGGTAGGCCTTTTAATGAGGATTGACAATCATACGAAAAGATTGATGACTTAATACCTATTTCTTATAACTCTTTTCCAAGTTCCTATAGATGCTTTATTGTTATTATTTTTATGAATGGTTTTTCTTGAATCAACTTAATTACAATTGATTTATGGGAATAGAGGATCCAAAGCTTCGTTTGTTCATTCTTCTTGTGATCAATTTAATAGTAATAGTAGTTTTTAGAAACTGGGTTCTAAATAACGAGGCCTTTGTTTGGTTACTAAATGGTTTGCCTTCTTGAAGTGTTTTGGAAGAATTTGATTGAATTCTCTAAAATAATGTTTCAACTGAATCTAAGTCTTAATTGCTTTTACATATTTGCCGTTTTATGATCATTTTCTTGGTGCCTTAATAACCTTTGTAAGGGTGAGAGATCAAGGAGGAAGATTGGATTATGATTAAAAAAGATAAAAGAAGAGAATGAATAATTAATTTCCTTCCATATTCGAAGGTTCTTTTTGGTAAGAAATACAACTATTTTGGTTAATACTATAAAATTCACTGCTTTATGTATCACTAGGAACATCGTTTAACGTTGATTTCTGTTAATTTTGATCTACGTTCAGCTAAATTTTAAGCTGCAGTAAGACTCGAGACATGGAACGGGGTCACGAGCACTACAGAAAAGAACAATGACTGTTCTTACTTACAGAGGCAAAGAGTACCTTCAGCATAAAGAAGCTGCTCCAAAAAAGGTTGTAGAACTCAGTTACAGACGTAACGTCTACAGATCTAGGCAAGCAGAAGCTAAAAAGCAGATGCAAGTATCCTTAACTTACAGAGGTAATAAATACCAAAAGTAACTAAAAGGATATTTAGAAAGGTGGGGGACATAAATTGTCCCCTTTTTTATGCATATTTTTCTCGCGAATATCTAGTTGACCAAGTTAGTTTTGGCCTATGTATTTTTGCTTGAGTTCTATTACTCTGGTTTTATGGGTGGTTTTCCATGTAGAAATAATATTGACTCCGAAATAATCACAATGATTACTCAAAAGTCATGGCCTAGTTGCAAGCTTCCAAAAACTGAAAAGGCACTTGAAGTTATTTATTCAATGCTCTGGAAAAGACCAAAGGTTTTTAGATGGTATTACAGGTCTAACTAATTACTTTTACTCAAGGGAAACCGAACACGCACATCACTTAAGTGTTGTTGAGAATAGTATCAGAATTAAAAAAATGAATGCAAAGAAAGTTTAAACCTAACAGCACTTTATTTGCATTGCTTATGTTTTTACCTATTACACCATGTATTGCTGCTATTACTGTCTTTACACAGTCAATATTAAATGAAAGGAGTATGGAGGTTACTTCAATTTACTATCATGCTAAGCGAGTTATTGCACTAAGAGAAATCAACAATTAGTTTTCGCTTTGAGCTAACTAAGAAGTAGAAATATATTTCATATTTGATTTATTTTCCATTAAAGCTTTATTTGAAAGCCGTATTAATATTTGTCGATCTTGGTTAAATACTCTTTACGTCATGAGATCAGTAGGTTAAAAGTCATAAGTAACCGCTTTCTCATAGTATGGTTTTAACGAAAAAGTTTAAGCCCTTTGATGACGAAATCTTAGATTTGCATCCTGAGTTAAAAGAGGTTCTTAAACCTAATGATTTGTATCCAGAGCTAGAGAATATTCAAAAAAACATATCTGCAGATTTACCTTCTGGTTCCTTGAACACAAAGGTAATTATCAATGGTGGAGAAATTGTCGAACGCGTGTTCAAGACACCCAGGGGCCAAGTCGTCTCGATATTTTCCAAAACATCAAATGTGATTCTTGATCAAGTTGCTTAATAAGTAATTTTCAACTAATCATGGTTTTTTTTTAGATGTTGGATTCAAGCACGAGAAGGTTTAATCGTCTTTTATTTTTCAAGTCTCTAAACTACCTTTTTGTAAAATTTCACTATGGCTAATAGTGTAGTTAATAACGTCAAGAAAAAATCATGGAAATAGCTGAAGCAATTAAAAAACGAAGGACGCTTCATATCTTTTCTAAGAAAAGTGTTCCTAGAGAAGTCATTGAAAAATCAATATTTGCAGCTAATCAGGCACCTTGCCATAGAAGGACTTTTCCATGGCGTTTTACAAGTATAGGGATAAAAAAAAGGGAACTTCTATATCAACTACAGCTGACTCTGAAGTTTGGTGATAAGACAATAGATGAATCTAGTTTAAAAAAGATAAGGGACAAAATGTTAAATCCTTCCCATTTGCTTATTGCCACTCAAGTATGTACTGATAATCAAGTTCAAAAACTCGAAGATTATGCTGCTTGTGCTTGCGCGATTCAAAACCTGTCGCTTTCACTTGTTTCCGATGATGTTGGTTGCAAGTGGTCAACAGGAAAAATCATTAAAGACCCTAATACCTATCAAATTGCACAAATTAATTCAAGTGAGGAGGAAATTATTGGTTTTATATGGATTGGATATGGAATCGAACCACCTTTAATTAAAAGACCTTTAATTAGCACTATCTATCGTGAGAGGGATTAACTTTGCTTAACTCACAGAGGAGAGATAATGAAACTGATAAGGAAGTGTTGAGGCCACACTGAAAACAATTAGTAACATCCCTGTCTTATCTAATCGTTTCATGCTCAAAATAGTTTATGAGTTTAACTTAATCGAATAATCTTTTCCCCATTGGTTTTTTAGGTAGGGAAAACTAGAAATCACTGAGTAATAAATTAATAAAGAAAAAGACCAGGGGGTAATAAACTTTTAGTCATGATCAATATGTGTTCTCATAAAAAATATGACAGATTCTAGATCAGGTCTTAGTCCCTGTTTTAACCCTCTAAATTGCGTTTTCTTTCAGAAGGAATTTGAAGATGTTGACCAGACCTTTGAGCAACTTGTCTCGATAGCCCAGAAAATCCCTAGAACCAAAGTTATATTGAGTAATGAAAATTATTGGAAAGGGATTTGTCGTAGTTTGATTTTCAGATTTCCAGATGACTTGGAGATTTTAAAAATCGAAAAGAAGATTCAAATTAAATCGGCTTCAAGATATGGTGGTGGTGATCTTGGAGTTAATGGTAGGAGAGTAGGAAGATTATTAACTGCTTTAGAAAAATTAAATAGTTAGCTACCAAAACTTTCATAAAACAATCAAATTGTTGTCGTTGGGAAATATTCTAGTTATTTTTAAATAGTTGTATAAATAAGATGAACAGAGCACAAAAATATTTTTTACATCTTCCAAAGGGGACTCATTTTGAAAAAATCATTGATACAGAATATGGGAAAGAGAATATATATGTAAGCCCAGACGGCAAAAAACATTCAATACCTATGATTTCAGATACGATTTCTTTAGGAATTTCAGCACGTGAAATTTAGCAGTTAGGACAATTGTTTATATATCTTGTGATTTTTGTTTCCTGACCAATGAAAATTTTATATACAACATTCTCTGGCCATTCAAGCATCACAGTTGATCTTTTAGAATCTCCTATACATTAGCCTATATAAAAAATATTACTAAGCTTGAAGTCTAAAACAGTGATTTCAGTTACGGGAAAGGGTAAATGAATATTAGAGGATATATATGTTTACCACTTTACTTGTCTTCCTAAGGTCTTTGTTGTTTTCGATTCCATCGTATTGACTAGATATTAGTTTGTTTTTTTATCTATGCTGTTAGCATTTTCGATGTCTTGTAAAAGCCCTTTCGTGACTTTGTGAAAACCATTTTTCACTAAATACGTTTGAGCTTCATCAAATTTCTGTTGAATTTTTCTTATGTATGGAGTCATATCATTTGGAGATAAAGTCATTTGTTTTTTTAACTTCTGATTAAATTTTGCTCTTTATCCAAATTGATATGATGTTGCATCTACTACTAAAAATAATATTAGTAATAACTACTCACTCAATTAGTTGAGAAGGCTAGTAGTTTTGCGTATTGCATCTACAGCTTCTAACGATATAACTAAAACAAGTTGCATTTTGACATTGTATATCTTTAAACGCCTAGGTAACAGGTTTTCTTTAAAAAAGATTGACAACAGCAAAAGTTATTCAAGATGCGTAATGGAACCTTTACCTAATGAGATTTATCAAGACATTGTTGATTTTCAATCCGATGTGAATAGACCTATAGATATTTCTATTTATCGGGGCTTGAAAAAGAAAGCTGCTTGAGCTCCTAACTTAATTTTTTAGTTCTTATTTGCTTTGATTCCATTTATCTATTAATAGGGTACAAATTTGCCAACTTTTCAATTTTGTTTAATAAACCATGTTAATTTTTCTTTGAGTCATTTATTGACTGTAAAGTAGAAAGAAAAACATGTTTAAATTCTTATAGATGGATACCCTTAAAGCAAAGTCTTTGGCTAATGAATTAAATGAATTAGCATGTAAAGGTTGCACTAAGGGATGGCTAGCAAAACATAATGGACTATCAGATCCAATTCAAGACATTAATGAATGTGGATCTCTTGGATTTATATCGCCTGAACGACAAGAGCGATTAATCAATGAAGTCAAAGAGATTGATGCTGAAAATTAAATAATATGGATATTAAAAAAGGAAATAGCCTGAGTAAGTTTTCTGTTCCTCCTTTCGCTTTAGATGATGAGATATGGATTAAAATTCTTGAGCTTTTAACACCAACTGAACAGATAGAGGCTAATCGATCAAAATCCGAGTTCAATGATCCTTATATGGGTGGTAAAGAGATTATTGTTAAACGCTCTGATCAGTCCGAAATAGCTATTGCTGTATTGTCTGAGGTTACTGCTGATGGTGATGAATGGGCAATATATAGAGAACTTTAAAATGGATACTTACTCATTAATCGCATTAGGCAGCCTTGTCTTATCTCTTTTGACGTTGGGTTTGCTTTTCCAATTATTTAGAAATTTAATTAGAAAGCAAATTGATGATCAAATGAAAGATATGATTCCGATAAAAGCTATTAGAGAAAGAATAGGAATAAAGATAAAATTGAGAAAGTAGCATAAAGTTCATTCTGATTTTTACGGAGCTGCATCTAGATTTTTCATGGTTTAATAAAATGTTTTTTATATAACTATTTTTATGAGCTATTTAATCTATGATTTATCCTTTTTTAGCTATTGTTTTCTATTGAAATTTGTTTCATGCATCAGTTTTTCTTATGCTCAAAAGTTAGTAAGTAATACCGATAGAAAAAACAAAAAGAAAGGATAGATTAATCTTAACTATAGGAGACTATATGAATATGATTGATACTAAAAAAATGGCCCAAGGGCAAGTTGATCCAATTGATGATTATCTAGAGTGTGTTACATATTGTTCAATATCTAGCAGTGCCGAAGAGAATGATTGTCAAACTATATGCATGGAAAGGCATTTGAAAAGCTCATATTTCTAGACTTTTTACCAAAAAACAAAACTAGATAAAATTACAGATTTTTTGAATAATTCAATCAACTTTTGGAATCTCAACCTCAAATTAGAGGTCTAAATACACTGTTTTATCCTTCAAACAATAATCGTAGAAAAGCTTATGAATAATCTAGTAGGAATAAATATATTTGGGAATAGTGTCGCTTTATTTACACCAAATTTTCCATGTTTAGTATATGAACAGTGACGTTCTAGATAATTTTACAAAGTTGTTGAAGTAGTGAAAAGCTCAATAGTCTTGATTAACCATACTAATTTTGATGTTGGGGTAATAACAAAAGGTTTAAATACTTATGAAAAAACTGTCAAAATTGCCATATTTAAATTAGATGATAAATAAAAGTCGTGGCTCATCCTATATCTTGGTATTGGCTGGTTGGTTTTTTTCTATGGATGGTTCACAACGTTTTGGTTCTTAATCGTAAGGTCAACATTGACAAAGAAAGACAAATCTCAAATCGATTCAATGCAATCTCAAGGCTCTATCCAAAAGGTACATACATTTCACCTAGATAATAATCATTAGTGGATTTTGAATTATCTTTAGCCCTTCCTTAGTTGCTTTAATAATGGGGTGGGTAAGAAGTCTCTCGAGGGAAATATTCTTCAGTTTCATTTTCATGTGTGTCACCTTTCTTTTTATTGAAGTATTCCTCTGATGGGTCGTAACCATCATTGTCTGGATTGATTTTGTCTTTCATAGTTTAATATTTTTTCTTTGGCTAGATAAGTGGATCTGTCAAAGTTCTTTATCCAGTTATCCCATTACAAATAATTCCTGCTTTGGCCATTGAAAGTAAGACAAAATGATGAAAGCTAGGAACTGCTTTGTCTAGTGCTATAAGAAATATAAGTAATGACATTGATGTCATTGAAAGATATTGCATCCAATGAATACCTGCTTTATCCAGTCCATTTTTGTCAAAACTTGTACTAGTCATTTCATTAAAGCTTTGGTCGGTGACCTTAACGCAAAAATTAATTTTTTGCTAGTTATTTCTTTTTCTTGATTGATGCCTTTACAAAATTTATTTAACTTATCTCTTCTGAAATTTCAAAGTTTCTAATCACCTCTTCACCCTTTCTGAAGATCGTTTTAGCATATTCAGTCCATTTTCCCTGCCCCCAATAACGGAAGCAGCTAGTTTCTAATAGCAAAAGGTATAGGAGTGCTTCTTTATAGCGATGGTTATTTGTTAACGATGGACTTTGTACTAACAAATGGTCAAATGTTTTGTGGAAATATGTACTAAGTTTTGAAATTGGTTCTAAAACATTTTTATATCCATCTTCCCAGCTCAAGTCGTTAGTCCAGCTAGCTCCACTCAAAGAAAAGGATTGATCTTCCTCTTTTAATTCATTAATTGCTTTTTCAACCGAACTAGGAGTTATTGGCCCTGAGATTTTCCCCCATATTTTGTCTTGGTCGATTGCTTGTATCAATGGATAATTATCTTCATCTATATTTAGTGTCTCTAGGAAGTCGAGATATTCAGATCCGTTCATAGCAATTGTGGGGCTTATATTAGTTTTTGGACCAATTCTTTTATAAGCCTGAATGAATGCTTGAGGAAATTCGTTCATCATTACTCCACCATTTTCTCCATCAGCAATTTGGGAAACCAGAGAGGGGATAATATGTTGACCTAAATTTTGCTTATTTAGCCCTATGGCCTCGTAATAAGGTTGCATTTGTCCAACAAGTTTTGTATCTGACCCTTGAGTTTTTACTAGTGAAAGAATAGAGATGGTCTCTCCATTACTTCCTTGTGCTTTGAGCATATTGGGAATATATTTCTGCTCGTCTCTAAGTCTGGAGCCATCTAGATTTTGAACGCTATGTTCTTGAACCATTACCCAACGATATCCACATTCTTTGAGAGCTTTGATTAATTGAAAAAGAACATCAGGTTGGTTTGGAAGATGCATTTCAGGAAGAGAGAATCCATTCACTCGACGTAATGCATCTTCTCCGAATAATGACGAAAAGTGATGCTGCCAGGCTGTTATCTGTAATTTAAAGTCAGAAGGTGGAGTTGAAGAGGCTACCGCATGACTCCAAAAGGTTCCTAGCCATTCAACATGTGGATGAACTGTTTGATCACACGTTAGGAGTTTTAACGATGCGAGAATATCCTCGCGACCCATTTGTTCGATTCCCCAAAGAAGATTACCCGAGTAATCAAGCATTATTTTGGGATCATATCCTTCATCTATTAGTCTTGGAATGATTTCAGCTAGACGTTTATAGCATTGAGCAAATGGTTCGGCATTGTGATTATCTCCTTCTGATGTGTGTTCAAACATATATTGCAAATGTGAAATGAGCTCTCCATTCTTGCCTGCAGGAATTGTTGGTTGATGCATATGGAGGGCACATGCAAAACCAGAATTAACATTCTCTAACCTTGACTGTTCTTTGACTTGTCTACTATCTCTTTCCTTATTTACTAATTTATTAATTGCAAATTCAAACCCACATATCGGTGGTAAGTCTTTTTTCTTCATATTATTTAAGTTATATTAAAAGCAATCACCCTGAAAGGGTGTTTTCAGTATTAATCAAATTATATACAATAACAAAATTTTTTCATAGATTTAATTTCTTTTACGGTTCAATTCTTTGAGAAATACTTTTATTATTCAAGGTGCTTTTATTACCTATGAAATATGAAAAGTATAAATATGTTTATTTTCTAATTGTGCTAATAAACATTAATCGATTTCAATACAAAATTTATTTTGCCAGGCTTAAAGCCAGGATTAAGTTCTCCTGGTCTACCGAATTTGGAATGCAGTAATTGAAATTGGCTTATACAGTCTGATTTGAATTTAATTGGTAAAGAAAGTTTTTTGGCAAGAACAGTTGGTTCAAGGCTTTCGAAGGGAACTTTGATAATTGTTGTTCCAAATCTTTTAGTTTCTATTTCTGCTACCCATCTGAGCCCACCAGGTGACTTATCTAAGAAAAATTCTCTTAAACCAAAAATTCCGTATTTACATGAAACTCCAAATTTTAAAGTTCGACCTTTACCTTCAATTTTTAATAGAAAACCTTGATAATTCGATAAATTTAAAAGGGGTGAAAATATCGGAGATTTGCAACTAACAAACCCCCCCTTTTCCTCAACTACAACACCTTCCAGTGAGAGGCCTTTTGAGGAGGCTCTACAAACTGCCATACTTGAGCCTCCCATAACAGTGTCGTTCAATGAAAACCAATCATCAAAGTCATTGGATGAAACGACTTTTGATAGTTCCGGCATTTTTTAGTAATAATCTTTTTAACTCTATAAAATTTTTTTTTAAATCATGAGTTTAAAAAAAGGTAGATTTCAAAGATAATGAAAATCACCTTTGCGGTTCATTCAATGATTCTTTAGGTTTTGAGTTGATTTTTAATCAAAAATAAGGTTATTAGAGAAGTTTCTTCATCTGTGATGATTCACTTGAGTTGGCTTAATGATTTATCAAGTTAGGTCAATCATTAAAGAGAAGGCAACCAGGAGATGATGGATTTATGGAGCATTCAGTATCCCAAAAGTCTTCTACTTCGATGCCTTCCCAATGATTAATCATTGTTTCTAATTCCTTGATTCTTTCTTTAGCGACATCAATTTTTTCAAGGAGATTTGATGAAGTTTCTTTCTTCATGGTTATCCTCGTTATTACCCTTATTTAACTACTTAATTGCTATTAAATCTATCGATACAATTACGGATGTATTTATTCCTATGAGTCTATGAAGGAATCTATTCCAAAAAACTTTTCTATTTTCTTATTTATAATCTACCTTTGGTTGAAATAGAACGAATTGCAAAAATTATCAACATTATTTGTCTCAGCTTTAAGACCTGTTTTCTTTGCTATCACATTGATTTTCGTCTTTTTTTCTTTTAGTGAATAGTCATTTTGATTAAGGTACATTGTGTAGTATTCCCTGCATAAATTTGAGAGTTCTTTTTCTCTGGAAAATGGGATACGGCCTACAGCTATCAAAATCAGGGCAAGAGCGATTACTCCTGTAAAAGCTTTATTGAGTGAGTTAGTCATTTGATTTGTATTTTTATTTTGTCTAGCAACAATAGGCGTTTTTTATATGTCTAGCTCTTCTATTAGATCTCTTTGAAATTTAGAACCAAGAATTGTATTGGCGGCCATGGCGCCGCTGGCCGCTACAGGTGGTATCCCGATCCCTGGGAATGTACTTGAACCGCACAAAAATAGGTTTTTAATTGGAGTTTTATTCCCTGGGAAAAGCCCTTCTGCAGCTGATAATGCTGGACCATAACTTCCATTTTTTGCGTTTAAAAATCTTTGATGTGTAATTGGAGTCCCTAGCATTTCTATTTCGATTCTTTCCTGAATATCAGGTATTAGTTTTTTTATTGGTTCCCAAAAGACAGAGCAACGCTCTTTTTTTGTTTTTTCATATTCTTCAGTACCTATTTTAAGATTTTCCCATTTTTCCCATGGCTCATTAGCAGGCGTATATCCATGAAGAATGTGTTTGTTTGGGGGAGACATTGTTGCATCCAATGCCGATGGAATTGAGAGAACTACTACATTTCTTTCAGCAGTAATTCCTTTTGACCAGTCATCAACATATATGGAATGGAGGGGGATATTTTCTAACCCTTCTGCATTAAACCCAAGATGTACATGAAGAAATGACTTGCATTTTGGAGTAATGGACCGTTCCTCTCTCCATTTTTGAGATATTTCTTTTGGTATTAAATCCACAGTATTCCAAATATCTGCATTGCTAACAATATGATCTGCAAAGATTTTCTCACCATTTTTTAGCTCAATTCCGATTGCTTTATTCCTCTTTATAATTATCTGACTAACTTTTGAATTAAGTTGAAGCTTGCCTCCAAATGAGTAAATTCCATTTAATAGAGCCTTAACGATAGATTCACTGCCTCCCTTTGGATATTCCAGGTAGGCATCTGGTTTAAACCAATCATCAAAAAGGGTTGCCATCGCAGCTGCATTCGTTTCGTCTTTGGATAAACCGCTTATTAGAAAGCAAAGTAAATCAACCCAATTTCGTAAAAATGGATCTTTAAGATGTTCATCAACTAAATTTCCAAAAGCACCTCCAAGGTATTTAAAAGATTTCAAGTGAGTGAGGAGTGTTTTACTACGTCTTAAGAGCTGAAAAATAGTTTCCTTGTTTTGATTTAGTGCTATTAGGGGAATTGCATTAGCTGCTGCACCAATTGGTTTAATTACTTGAATAAAATGTTCCCATTCTTTAATGGCATCATTTCCGCTAATTGAATTGATCTGATCAAGGAATCTTTTATCTCCAACTCCAATCGTGTAGTCACCTTCTGGAATTTGAACATTCCAATCCTGATATTTAATTAATTCAACTTTTTGGTTAAGAGCTTTTAGGACTTGACCTAAAGGATTTGTCGTAGGCCAAGTACCTATTCCACTCCAAAGAGATGGTCCGGATTCAAATGTATATCCATCTTTCTGAAAACCATGAGCGGCTCCTCCTGGTTTTGAGTGAGCCTCAAGAATCAGGACTTTTCTGCCAGCTTTTGCTAGCAATCCTCCGCAACATAATCCTCCTATACCACTTCCAATTACTATTACTTCTGGATTTTTCATTTATTTTTTTTTTAAAGGAATTTTTCTTCTTTAGAGTTTCTACTACAAATTCATCGGAATTGCTTCAGTGAATTCAGTATTTGAGAAGGGAATTTGCTTAAATTTTTGTTTGGTCTAGAAGAGGAATAGATGGTCGTATGTAAACAAACATTGCTCCGTGCATATCTCTAATGATTCTTAAATCTTCGTCTACATAGATCACGTTAATCTCACAATTTGGATTTTCTTTATTCCATGGAAGAAGTTTCCATACGGTTTTAACTGGATACCACCTTTCCATAAGAATACTGTCTAAAAAAGGAATTTTTCCCAGACCATCAACCTCTGACACCTTAGTCTTCTCTAACTCCATAGAAAGTATGTTGTCTTTTAGTTGAAGCCCCTTAGCCAGAGTTATGACGCGACCACCAAAGGTAGGCAGAAGCTTGAACCACCCAAGGATTGGGATGGTTGTAAGTCCAAAGATAGTGGTATCAAAGGTGGAGATCATTTCCCCTTTATTAAAATTTAGATATTGACCGACTCTTCCTACTGTTGATAGACCAAATGAACCAACTTGTAAAAGATGAAGCTTGAAAAATAAATCGCTTTTTGATTTGTCGTTTAAAGCCTTTTCAATGGCTAAAAAAAATGGAGAGCTTCTAAATAATTCAACTGATGAGTAAATAAGCTCCCATTCACCTTCAATAGAACTCTGAGTTATTTCATCTGATAGGGGTAGTAGAGCTTCAACTAATTTATTCATCTCTACTAATTTATTTTGGTACATGGGAGCAATCATCGCGTTCATTCTTTGACCTCTATCTGTTGCTGCAGCTACCTGGTAAATAAGGGCTTTGAGTTCTTTCCTGTCTTGCATCTTTTTAATTGATTAAACGTTCTTAACAGCTTGACCTTAACTAAAATTTCCTAAAAACTTGAGTTTATATATAGGTTTAACAAGTAATATTTGAGCATTTCTCATTGATTTGGCTTATAACATTCATATGATTACAACTAAAACCTTATTACTGATAATATTTGTTCCCTTGGCCTGTCTTAAGTTTTTTGGCTTCTATAAGAAAATTCTAAAGGTTTCAGAACCGTCTTTAAAGCAAATAAAAGCAAAATTAGAAAGAACATTTTCAATAGATAGCTAGGTTGATTGGTCGGATTATGTGTTGTGTGTTTTATTGCGATTATTGCTTACTTTTTAGAAAAAAGAATAAACCTTTAATTCCTTCTTGATAGTCATTTTTTCCCTAAGAGAGACTTTTCCTATCTATACCAAAACGTGGATATGACTTGTCTTTTATACTCCTTATTCCTTTTTATGAATATTTTTTTATGTTATTTAATAAGAAGCAAATGCTATTTACATCTACATGTAAATAGATTGTTCGGTTTGGATACCCACAATGTGCTAGATGTTGTATATAGGTAATTCTTAATTCAATGTCTCAATTAAGTATCAAAGTTAGCGCTAAAGGCGAAGCCATGATCGCTACCCTTCAAAAGGAAATTTTTAACCGAAGAAGAAAAAAAGTTACAGCATCACAAGTTGTTGAAACTCTTGTAGAGAGCGGTGCTAAGTCACAATCTGATAAGCGTTATGCTGCTTCTTGGAAAAACTTAATAAAGGATATTGAGAAAGCTGCAAAAGTTTCTGAGATCCATGGTAATAAGCCTGCAAATGTTAGTGCTGATGAGTGGGCTTTGATTCTCTCTCACCGTACTCGTAAGTCCTCAAGTGCTAAGAAGGTCTCCGCAAAACCCTCCGCTAAAAAGACAGCCGTCAAAAAAACCGCTGCTAAAAAAGTAATTGCAAAGACAGCAGTAACTAAAGCTGCTCTAACCAAGAGCGCTGCAAAAGCAAAAGTTAAGACTACTAAAGTTAAAACAGCAGTTAAGAAAGTAGCTTCTGCTCAAGCTAAAAAAGCAACTTCAAGCGCAAACTCAGTTTCAAAGAGAGCATCTAAGGCTGTAGCAGGAAGACCTGCGAAGCGTGCAAGAAAAGTTAGTCTTAAAGCTGTAAAAGCTTAGTCAAAAAGCCAGATCCGTTAAAGCGGCCTGAAAAGTGCAATGCTTTTCTCTGGCTATTTTAGTAAAGATGTCATTAGTATCCCAATCCTACATTGCCTTTTGTGTAGCCTTGGCAGTAGTACTTGGCATGGTAGTAGTGATTAGTAATATGAGCTTTCTCTCCTTCTAGTCCATCGATTCTTTTCTTTCCTAGTTTCAATTCTCTTGCAGCCTTTTCCCCTGTAATTAAATCAGCGCTTAGACGTCCGCATATATCATTCACTTTGAAGTCTTTTGCTGAAGGACCTCTGACATAGCCTGCAAAAATCGCAAGAAATAATCCAAGCGTTACAAACCTTCGGTGGTTTCTCCACCATTCATAACTATTGAGATTTAGTCTCTTTTTTACATCAATTTTCATTTATATCAATAATAGATTTGTTCACCTTAGGCCTTAGTCCTTTTCTTTATGGGTGATGTTCTTTATAGGTAAATATTTTAGCTTATTCACATAGTTAAAGAATTAGCACTATTCGTTTTTCAATAGATCATATTCACGAAGTACGATTGGATTATTGGTAAATCTATTTACGAATGCTTGAGAAGATTTCAAAAGATGATTGGCAATATTTTGTCCCCTTTTTGGCTTGCACTATTTGCTTCTTTGCAACAGATTTCTTTGGAATAATTGATAAGGCTTCCATTGCTTATTGGTCTGGACGTTTGTTTTATGAGCCATACAGGATTATTACATCCCATTTTTTTCATGGTGATGTTAATCATTTATTGGCAAATATCTCTGGAATCATCGTAGCTAGATATTTTCTTAAATCTTTAAGCCTTCAAAGTGACTATTTCTTTCTGGCTTTTATTGTATTGATAATGCCTCTCCAAACCTTCATTTGTTGGTGCGTAGATATTTTAATTTATAGAGATCCTATTTCTCTAGCCATTGGTTTTAGTGGTGTTTTATTTGGTATCGACGCGTTTATTCTAATGACTACAATTTATGGAAAGAAAAGATTTTTGTTCATTGGATGTCACCTAAAGAAAGATCCAAGATTACTTAAATCTATTTCTGTGCTTACAGGTATTGGAATTATTTGGTCATTCTTACCTGGAATTAGTTTGTTAGGTCATATGTCTGGACTTTTGGCAGGATTTCTATTGTTTTGGCTCTAAACAAACTATTGATTTGATGTTATTGGTTCTTACGAAAAACATTATCTTCTGAATAGTAAAAAGCCTCAACTCAACTTTAATTAAGTTGCCTTCACTTCACTTGATAAACTTTTGACCTTCCATTGCACTTACGCACCGCCCATTCGATTGGAGATTTTAAACTTTCTTGTTCAACACAAATATTCTGATAATTAGCCCATTTAGCTATTGGCCCTAGCCTTATTGCAATTAGTGCAAGGCTAAACGCACATAAAAATGCGCACAACAGCAATGCAATTCCAGTAAATAGATCATTAAACTTGAACTTCATTTCTGTCAGATTGAAGTTCTTATTTTTCTTTGTCTCACTCATAGAACTAATGGGGTGGAATAAAATGCCTCAATATTTAAAGTCTTATATACTGTTACCTCTTTTATGGTGGCATAGAGAATAAAAGCTGAATGAATTTTATAGATCTATTTATTGATAGTTAACAGTTGGAAATTGTCTTAGGTTTCTTCATTTGGCTTTTCCCCATTAAACATCCTTTTCTCCCCGATCACGATGGTTAACCATCCAAGTGCTAGAAGCCCTCCAGCTTGATAGTCTCCTTTTAGAAAATCAAAAAGAGCGAGGGTACTTGCAGAAATAGCAAGAGTACGAACAGCAAACCTTGCAAAGGTAATTTTCTTTTTATTAATAGGTTTATTCATATACCCATTTTGCAGGGACTAACTTCGTAAAACAAATTTTGGTTGGATGAGTTATTGAAATTTATTCTTTTGAAAACATCTTGTTAATAGAATTAAATCTATCATTTCTTCATTGTCGTAAGAAAATTGATCCTTTCCCCTCACACCGCTTCCCTCTATTAAACCTTGCAATGCTAGTTTCTTTCTAATCAACATTTTTCTTTCTGCACTTGAGAGATTTTTAAAACGTTTTTTCCTTTCTTCACGACTTTCACTATTGCTCATTGGATTTGTTTAATAATGAATTGATAATTGTTTTTCTATTTTAATTCATTAAATAATTGTTATCTAGAAGTGCATCAATGACTTTTGCTCCTCTTGATTTATTCCCAAGAGAAAGGGGATTGGCTTTATCTAGTATTGAAGCAAAGCAAGTGAGCCAACTACTACCTTCGCAAACTTGAGCTGCCTCGCAAATGTGCTTTGGTGCTTTTTCTGTGCAACCTTGAGTGCGAGAAAATTTAATAGATTCTAGTTGAGAATCAAGTTCTAATTCTAGTAATGATATTTCGTCTTTATTAATCCATTCACCAGCAGCGTAGCTTTCAAGCAAAATTTGATAGTTCATTATTTAAAGAGTTTTAGTAGTATTGAGAACTAAGATCGAAAAAGGTTTTCTAAATCTTGCTTCACTTTCTCCAATTCATTTAGTTTCTTTTGGTTTGTTTTTTGCCCCCATTTATCTACTTCTCCAGTTCGACCATTTTTAATTGTCATCCTTATCCACCAAAATTGAAGACTCAAGAAAATCAGAGCAAAAGAAATTAGTTCAAGAGTTCCTTGTTTCATCCCAAACTATTCTAATAAATTGAACCATTTCTTATCGTTGTACTCATTTTTCATGTATTGATTACTCATTAGGATCAACTTCAGTGATTTTTAGATTTAAGCCAACGTAAAGAAGAATACCTCCAATAAGAGGGGTCCAAAGCCCCAATTGGTTTAAATCATGTGATTGCAGAAATTCCATTTATTCTTCATCTCTTCTAATGATGATTTGGTTTGTTTTATATTCAGATACTACCCTATTAGCTATTTCAATAATAAATGAATTTGGACAGTGTAAAGCCTCTTGTAACTCAGCTAATTCATCAGAAATAAACTCTATACTCCTTGCAATAACTGCTTGATGTTCTTCTTTTTGTTCCCATTCTTTAGCCATTAATTTTCTTGATAATGATCTGCTATTTCGTTAAGCATATTTGAAATATATTTTTTATTTGCAGTAGTTTGCGCTTTTATTTTTTCGCATGCGATCTTGACTTGCATCCATGCACTTTCTATCACTTCAAGTTCTTCATTTGTGGGATGCCATTCTTCAGGAATATTAAATATGAGTCAAACCAAACATAATCCCTTTTGAGATTGCCCATCCAATACCTAGACATATAGCAACTGTAAAAAGTGTTTTTAAAAGGTCCATATCCTTTTAGTCCCTTCCAAATGCAGTTCTTAACGAACTTGAAAAATCGAATTGAACCCCATCATTAGATGAACCTAGGTTTTGAATTAGCTTTGAACTGGCAAATCTTGATTGGGTTGATGAATAAATTGATTGAGATTTTACTGCTGATGATTTTACTGCCGCTGTTTTCTTTGCTGTCGCTTTTGTTGCTGTAGCTGAGGTCATTAAAAAAATTGTATTTCTTACAACTTAGACAAACTGAGTTAAAAGGCGATAGTTGTTAACTTTTTACAATCTTAATATCATCAACCAAGCAGGGATTGATATGAGCGCGATGATCGTACTTAAGACAACAAGCGATGTAGCTTCCTCTTCATCTCTTGACGCTGCTTGGGATATTAGTAAGACAGATATTGCTGTTGGCGCAGCTGATTGAAGTACTAAAGCCTCTCGCATGACGTTGGGTAATCTGATCGCTAAGGAAATGATCAACATAATGACTGGCAATCCAACCAGTTTCATGATTAAAGCATTTTTTATCGATCTTATTTGGATTTTTATTCTTGAGAGATTTGCTTTCCTCAACCAACTTAGACGCATTCCAACGATTACAAGTGCTAAAACAATTACAACCCTTGAAGGTATCCAAAGTAAGGTTGTTAATTGTTCATTCCATGGTGATGAATGAACAATTAATGCGCCAATCAGTCCTTTTACAGCAGGGCTTCTAAAGATTGCTTTTATGAAATTCTGCCAATATCTATTAGAACTTAACACTTTTGAAGGATCTGTTAGCAGTATTGGACCGATACTCCAAATTACTAATGTCGCACCAAGGTCAAAACCTATGCTGTAAATCAAAGCATGATTTGGAAGTAGTGCTAGTGAAACTGGTATTCCGAAATACCCAGTATTTCCGAATGCACTACCTAATTGAAGAGATCTGTTTGGTATTAAGTTTTTTATACCCTGAAGGCAATTTAATAGAGTCATTAAAAAGCCAATAGCTACCAGTGCTAAAGCAGCAGATTGTATCAAAGGGAATTCAAGTCCAGACTTAAGTAATATCCCCATCAAGCTGATAGGAATTCCATAGCTCATTAAAGGACGAGATATCGTTAGGGATAAATCTTTTTTAAATCGTCCTAGTAAATAGCCTATTAAAATACATGGTATTAATTCAGCTAAAAGAAAGATTATTTCCAACTGAGTAAAGCGAATAGCATTTTAGTTTTTCTGAGAATTTAATAGTAGTTTTATGATTAATTCGTTTTCTTAACTTGAGTTTATCTTTGCAAGTACTTTTCAGGTTATGGATATCTGGTTCTCTTCACTGATTGAGAAAGTTTTAATTCGTAGTTAGCTTATTTCTCCTTGTAAATACTTTTTTCTGAACAACCTAATGTTTCTCCAAAAAGAATATCTGTGCACATGCCATTACATAAAAGATAAACGACCCAACTTGTAACAGGGACTCCAATTAAATAACTAAATGGGTGCTTTACTTTGATGAATCCAACAATGGCAACGATTAGAACAACAATTTAGTTGATGATTCGTTTGAGGGTCTTTCTTGGTATCTGCATCAGCTATTTCTAGCAGAAAGTTTTCTTATTTATCTAGTTTTTACAACAACTGTTAGTCAGTTTTGTTTTGTTTGGGTATCGTTTGCCCATATTAAAGATTTTAGATGTCTTCTACTGTTACCTCAGTTTTCACTTTTAAGGTTGAAAGCACCTTTGATGAGTGGGCTGCAATCTTCGACAGCAAAGAAGCTAACAGAAGGCATAGAGAGTTTAATATTCAGCCTTTGTACAGAGGGTGTAGTGATGATGACCCTCAAAAAATAATTGTTATACATCAGCACCCAGTGGGGAATATTGAGAAATTTATAGAAGCCAATGGAGATTGGATGGCGAGCCACAGAGTCGATCTGTCTACAATGGAGAAGTCTGCTTGGACATGGACCGACAACAGTAGTGTTCAGTTTAAATCTGCTTAATCAAACACGGGCCGTTTACTTATGGAATCGCCATATATCAAATACCAGATTTTTACAGTTTCTAGCCAATTAAGCTGTTTAAAAGTAGTGCATATCTAGATTTTAATGGTTACAGTTATTGATTAATTATTTCTCTACCAAAAAGAAATTTTTTTCTGTAGTGATCTGAGTTGTTAAAAAATTGAAATTGAATCAGATAATTCCATGGGTATTGAGATTATTCCTATAAATAAAATTAGGATTGGTAGATTCCATAATATAATGAGTTGAATAAACTTAAATTTGGTGAATTTAAACATAGTTAGTAATCAGTTCGTTTGAGTCCCCATAAATTCCCTTGCTCGGAGGCTTTAACAATCGCTTTGTAAATATCTAAAGTCATAACTTTAATTAATTGAATAATTTTCCTAAAGTTACCTTTTTAATTAATGTCTGTATGTAGGGAGAAATACCAAATCTATAAAGTATAAATTATTAATGTAATTAGATTTTCTAATAATTGAATAATTAGGTGCTTTGTAACTTTCAAGTCTTTTAAAATTTATATAATTTTAAACAATGCAATTTAGTTAAAAATTTGGTTACGACGATCGTCATCAAGAATTTAGTTCAGATATTATTTGACATCTAATTGGTCAAAAGCATTTTGTCTTTTTATATTCGGTTTCCTCTCCCAAATTGTTCGGTAGATTTCTTTCTGTACTATTTTGTTATTTTTAGAATTTGAGTAGTTGATATTTAAAAAATTGTCTTCAAGACCGATTACATCCTGCAAAAGATACGCTGTTAGCTACCGAGATTTAGCTAACAAAAGACATGAGTTGGGGTTTTATGCCATTGATGCTTTTGAAGCTAGACAGTTAGCTATTGAGTTCAATAAATTTGTTCGAGAGCATCCAAATTCTATTGATAGGATTTCTCTAAGAAATAAAGTTATCGCTTGATATCACTATGTCTGTGTAACATTTGCTTATTAACTTATGTACGGAGATATTGGTTATTAAAAATATTCTTACAAGAATTTGCTGAACAAAATATCTAAGGGTATTTCAAAGTTGGTAGTTTATTTATCTTTTACCCATAGGGCAAGTCCTCCACCCTTTCCCCTTGCTGACAACCATTTACCATTTGGGTCGATAGCTATTAATGCAAAGAACGGCCTCTTCTTTTGATCCGGTGCCGGTAGTGATCTTTTTAAAATAGTCAACGAAGCTAGTTTTATTTGAATGCAATCAAAAGAAAAGGGTAATAATGGCTGCTTCCTTTCTAAATTTGCGTAGCCACTAAATTTCAGGGTTAGTAATCCAAATTTAATTGCGTTGGCGATAGTAAATTTCTCTTCTTCTGGATTCTGTGTATCTTTCTTCAATTCTAGACTGGCTGAAAGAACCTGTAGCAAAGTGCTTGAAATCGTGTCTTCTGTATCTGATCCCTGCTTCCAAACTGAATTAAATTTCCATAGTCCTAATAGAGAGTCAAATTCAATGCCACTCCCCTCTACTCTTGCGCTTTTTTCTAATTCTTTAAGTTTGTCTAGAGAAGGAAGATCCATTTTATTTCCGTCCATTACAATTAATTTTGTTTGGGTAATTTTAATCAGATATCTGACGTCTAGAGGTTTTAGGCTTTATTGATTTTTCAGCCATGAGTCGTTTTGAGTTAATTATTGGCTTTATTGTACATTTATTTATTCATGTGCTTTCTTTCAATATCTAATTTTCATTATGTATCTTATGAGACTTTTAAATATTTAGGTCATAATTAGAAATCAATAAGAGAGTGAGTCCCTAGTTTTGACTAATGAATTTAAACCAAGTACATCACTCTTAACAGTTGGACTAAATTTATTTATGCTTATTTTTTTGCTTTTAGCTATTTAGTTCATAATATTCAAGCTATGGACGGTGCTTATTCTTTTTGTTTGAATGGAGTGTTAATTAACTTCCCAAATGACTACCTTTAGAGAAAGAATTAATTCACATCTCCCGATAGTGCTTCAGTTGTTAAGCACTGCATCCTTGGTTGTGATCGCTCTGTCTGCTATTTGTGGATCTCAATCATTGAAGAAATTGTCTTCTGCCCATGAAATGCCTAGCTCGGCAGAAGTGCATCATGATCATTGAATTCCTGATCTTATAAAATGTATAAAAGGGCTTGTAGAAGCCCTTTTATACATTTTATAGGAAGGATAATTGGTCGGCATTAGGTTTGTTTATTGGCTCGGCTGTCCATTCTTCTGGGTCCCATTTAGTCATTAGCGGTTTTAATGCTTTAAGGTCTTGAGCATTTTTAACTGAAGAGATCCATTCTTCTTCTAGCCCATTTGGAATAATAACGGGCATACGGTTATGAAATTGTTTGACTAAATCATTTGGTTCGGTCGTTAGCACACAACAGCTCTCTAGTTCACATCCTTCTTTAGACATCCATCGATTCCAAAGTCCTCCTAACCAGAAAGTTTGAGAATCTTTTCTACCTATTAGGTGACCTTTTTCTAGAAAACCACTTGCTGGTATCAAACATCTCTTATGCCTCCAGCTTGCACGAAAAAGTTTCTTCTCTTCAACATTTTCTGATCTCGCGTTAAATGGCTTTGGCCTGGTGTTGTCAAAAGGGTCTTTACTCCACTCAGATATATACCCCCATAGCATTATGGATGTTTGTGTCTTGCCTTCATTCTTAAGAACAAGAATTGGAGAACCTGGTTTGATTAATATTTGTGGTTCATAATTTTGACTCAATCCTCTTGGTACATCTTTTTTTAAAAGATCTGGTAAATTTATAAATTTTGTTAATAGCTGATATCTTCCGCACATCCCATTAATCCTTTAGATGCTTTTTGATCAGAATCATTTTTAAAACTATTAGCGTTCTTAAAATAATGGCAAAGTTCCTTGTGTAATTTCTTTTTTACTTGAATTTCCTGAAAATAGTATTTTCGAATATTGATCTGCATAGGCGCAGTTCTTGCATGAAGGATTTGATTCTGGAATCTCTGATTGATTCATTAGTGTGACCATTTCATCTAGTCGAGTCTCTATCCAATCATTGCTCCATTTGTAGGGAACAAGATATTCATCAAAACGCATGGTCTTATTAAATTCATTTTCATCCCTTTTTGCATTGCAAACTAGAAAATAAGATATTGGATGAACACTAAAACCCATCCCCGAGAGTAAGTAAGCATAAAAGTCCATTTGAATTTTATAGGCCTCGTGAAAAGGATCCTCTAAATAATCTTTCTTATCAACTCGTCCGTTCTTTGCTTGTGATTTGTAATCCACAATTATTAGTTGTCTTGTAATAGTGTCTTGCCAAATATCGTCTACACCTCCAGTCAAAATTATTCCGGTACCCTTGTAACGATGCATTAGTCCTCGATGAAGTGAGTTTCTCCAGTTATCCATTTCAGGATGATCAAATGGAACAACATGAGATAGTCCATTAGATGCAAATATTCTGTGTGGAACCTGCTTTTGTCTGCAATCGTCAAATTCTTTTTTTAGTAATAGGTCAGTGGTTTCATTAAGAGTCCAACCTGGTGTCCCAGGAGGATCAAGACCTCTTACCCTGTCGAGATAAAAGCACCTTTGACACGTTAGAAAATTTGAGAAACGACCTCTACTAATTTTGAAATCTTCTTGTTGATTTGGCTTATATAGAGAAGACTTACGACTTCGAAGGCCTGTGGCTTCAATTGGTTCTTTTTTGCTATTTCTTTTGAGATCAATCATTTTGTGTAATCACATAAAGATTTCAACTGGATTTATTCGATAGATTTAATTTCTTTAGTGCAATTGTCTTTTTCCTATCAATTAAAAGATTTAGAACCTTTTTACTTAATTGAGAAGGATTTTTCAATTAATCGTTTTTAAACCTTTATAAGCTACTTTTTAGAAGATTTAGGTAAGGACATATTTATATGGCTCGCAAATTCATTCAAATAACAAAAGTTTTCCACAGCTCCTATATGATTAATATTGACGAAATCCCTCTATAAAAGGTTTTCCAATAAAAAAGACCCTAGGTATGGTGTCCTACGGGTCTGGGTGATGGGGATACTATTTCTAACCCTATTTCCAATATAAATCAACCCCCCCCTACAGATGGTGTTCATTTAAGCCTGAGATAAAAGATATGGCGCTTTTATGTTGCCTAATCTGATTGATTTGATTATTATTTTTGAAAAGCTGGGTGATGGGGATCCTTCAGCAGTTTATTTTGCCCTCATGAGATGAGGGCTTTTTTATTGTTTTCTTGAGTTGTGTGGAGCTATCCGCTTAATTATTTTTAATTAGCCTTTATATCCTTGAAATATTCATCGTGTTTGAGCATTTTGTTCGTTCGATTTTTGGTATTGCAGGCGACATATATTAGATGTTTTGAAATATATGACTTGACATTACCTATTGATTCTTGCTAGTACATGTGTACTGCTAAAAGGTGAATGACTTTATCTGCTTCCCCATATGCTGTCTTTAATGCTGAAGAATGGGTATCTGCCGTAGCCCAACCTATTGGAATTGGTCAATGTCTACGACTCAGCCCAAAGAAACTTGCTCCGATCAGATCTTCGGTAAAGAAAAAGAGTGGCAATTCCTTGAGAAACGGATTCTCCGAACAACATGTTCAGCTTGCGTTTGTATGACATGTCAACATTTCAATTATTCCAGCGACAAGCATTGCAGAACAATTCTTTCGTGTCATGTTCATCGTCGTCTTATTCCTCATGGAGACCATTGAATTTCACGTTGTCTTCTTTGGATACGGCAACGAGAGAAAGAGATTGGTTGGTGTCCAGAGGTAGCCTGACACTTTGAATAGATCAATCTGCTTATTAGAGTTCCCATGCATCTTTGATCAGCATATGAGGTCTATTAGCTTTATTGACTAGCATTGTTTTTGTATTAATTTTTGGCTTTTCTCTCGCCCACATGATATGGCTTTATAGTCAAGATCGAATTATTTGAAGGTGTCACTTTAATTGATATTGATAGATATATGAAAATTTAGTAGTCGATTAACCATTGACTATTGAATTTAATACCCTATATGTGATAGATGTATTAAGAAAGTAATTATTGAGTTATGTCTCAGTTATCCATCAAAGTTAGTGCTAAAGGTGATGCCTTGATTGCTACCTTGCAAAAGGAGATCTTTAACAGACGTCGTAAGAAGGTTACTGCTTCTCAAGTTGTTGAAACCCTTGTTGAAAGCGGTGCTAAATCTCAGTCTGATAAACGTTACGCAGCTTCTTGGAAAAACCTAATTAAAGATATCGAAAAAGCAGCTAAAGTTTCTGAGGTTCATGGAAATAAGCCAGCAAATATTAGCGCTGATGAATGGGCTTTAATTCTTTCTCATCGCACACGTAAAGGAGCTGCTCCAAAAGCTGCTACAGCAAAAAAAACCACAGCAAAAAAAGCTGTCGCAAAAAAAACAGTTGCTAAAAAGGCAACAGCAAAGAAAGCAGTAGCTAAAAAGCCTGTAGCTAAAAAGGCTGCAGTCAAAGCCAAAGCTGAGGTTTCTGCAGTAGTTAAGCCAAGTGCTGGTAGACCTGCTAGACGTGCACGCAAAGCCAGAAAAGCACCTGAAGCTGCTAAATAAAGCTTACCCAGACCGTCAGGCGGCATGAGAGGTTCAATGCCTCTCACTGGTATTTTTGTTGATATCTTGTCAATATTTGTTTGTATCTGTTTGCTCAGGTAGGTTTCTTTCTTTAATCAGTAACTATTAAGCCTGCATTGCATAGAGCGTTGAATACCTTTTTTTTGCGCTCCATTGTTTTATCTGTTGGCTGAAGCCTATCAAGTATGGACGCAATACAACTTATTTCATAGGACCCTTGGGAAATGAGAGCTGCATCACATATTTTGTTATTAGAGATAACAGGTTCTAAGCCAGTGAATTTCAATTTCTGAATAGATGCTTTTAAAACTTGTTCGAGATATTCTAGTTGTTCGTTATTCAATGTCTTTCTGTCTACAAAATCCATTAAAACTGATGAGGGCGTCACTACGAAATCAACAAAAGTTTAATTTAAACACGTTCTAGTAAAAATTATGATCTCTTTGGATTTTTCTATCTTTTAGGCTTTTTCCTTATTCATATCAGCTTTATATGCATTGAGAGCCTCTTTAATTCTTCCTGGAGCAAAAGGATTTTTACCTTTTGCCTCTTTCTTTGCTTCTTGCCATGCATTGTCGATTTCTCTCTTTGCTATCGGATCGTTATTGAAATTTGTGTATAGCTTTATCAGATACCAGGTGCTTAAAACTAATAGTCCAAGACCTAATAAATACATGAGACTGTCCCGATAATTACGACAATCTAACCAATTGAAGGGGAATTGCGCCTATAAATAAAAAAAATACGTATGCGCTATGCCACTTATCGTAGATCCTTCTAAAGATACGAGTAATGGAGTTGGGAAGATTTTTAGAACAATCAATATCACACTTGCCATTGCACTACCTTTGTCAGCAATTTTGGTGACTATTTTTTGGGGTTTAAAACATGGTTTTAGTAGTTTTATTTGATTTCAATGGAGACATCATTTTTATGCAAATAAAGTTTTAATGAGTTGAACAAATAATTTGATACTCCAAAATAAGACACCTACATAAATAAATCCTGCCAGACCAGAGGCCCAGTCATTGTAGAATTTCCATGAAATGATTATCACGAGGATTCCAAGTAAGAGAGAATATGTAGCCATTATTTTGTTGTCTCTTTCAAGAGAGGTTTAAAAAAAAGGTTAGAGGTCGGTATGCCTTACTTTTCTGTAGTAGCAACCGAAGTGAGTTGTATTTACCGAATCAAATTCTACGGTATGCCTCATCCCTTACTAAATTAATTTAGGACATAGTAGTTGTGTACTCCTAATAAAAAGTTATGTACACTTCACTCTTCGATACTTTTTTCTCCGATTCTTTAATTGCGCCTACCAGAACTGTTTATGTGGTTTCTGATAGCCAGTTTGAAGAGCTTAAGCGTAATCAACGTCAAGAGGAACTCGACAACATCGAGGATTCTAGAAAAAGACTAGAAGAGAGCTATCAAGCTCGTATTAAAGTTCTTGATGAACGTCAAAATGAGATCAAAGAGGAACTTAAGGCTTTGTCTCCCACAAAGGTTAAGGCTGCCCTTAATTAGAAGTAACTGTTAGTTGGTCTGAAGAATGTGTTTCTTTGAACCTCCACTATTTAAGTTGAGGTTCTTTTTTACTAAATATTCAAAAGATTTTTCTCAAAGCATTGCTTTTTACCTAAATCTATAAAGTGTTAATTGCCTAGATTCTCTTTTTGGCTTTCTTTAAGTGCCTTGTTTCCTTCTTTGAGGGTTGTTCTGACCCACCAAAATGAAATTCCTGTAATAGCCATGCCTAATGTCATTATTGAAATTATTGTTGAAGTCACTTGTTATAACCCTTAATTGCTTGAGTTGACTTTACTTTGTTTAAACAGCTCATCAGATGTTAAAAATTGATTTTCCAGATTAAAAATATTTTAAAAGATGACTCTAAAATAATTTAAGAGAAAGATGAGGATAAATTCACTTGCCTTAGGCCTTCTTGATGGTTTATACCGAGATTAATTGAAGAGAAAAACTATGAAACTTCAAACTTCATTTAGCGTCCCCAGAGAGCATATGGGTGACATAGGTAGAAAGCACGAGTTAGTCAAAAGAGGAATGACAGCGATAGCTTCGTACTGGGAGAGAGAGTGTGCTTTAAATCCTTCCTCACCTGCATGTCTTATTTTTGACGACTAGTAGTTGATTGGACATAAGGAAATATACTTTCCTTGAGCAAATAGTTAATCTTTTACTTCTCAATGAAAAGTGTTATAAAAACTTGGTTTGGATTATTACTTTCCCTATTTTTAGTAATTATTGTTTGCTTACCGTCAGTTCAAGCACAGCCGGTGTTAATGACAACGGATGTTGATATTGAAAATGATCAAAGTTCAATGGATTCAAAAAATATTGATGATCTTTTAGGACCAGATACAAATTTTCCATTTGATCCAGCAAATCACAGAGATGGGTCTAATCCGATCAAAAGAATTGGCAAAATAAGCGACGATAATTTGTAAGTAAGTATCTTTTTATTTTCTAAGCAAATTTTCTAAGCGTTTTTTTTGTTCTTCAAGAGATTCGGTCTTTTCATTTCTTTTTGCTTCCATTCTATTTTTTATAGATTCATCAACTTGTCTTGCGATACTTGCTTTCCTAAGGAAGACAAGGATTGTAATCACAGCAAATATAAGTGCAAGTGAACCCAATGGAACTATTGTTGCGCTCATTTCTTCCATTAGTAATTACAGGCGTTATATAAACGATTAGCTTTCTGTTGATCCTCACATTTTTTTAGTTTCGTTTCTAACTCTTCCATCTCCTTTTGAGCCTGATTGATTAATTCCAATGACCATTGCCAGTTTCTCTCGTTGCAATGTTGTTTTGCAGAATCCCAGTCCATGGTTGGATTACTTTAATAATGGAAGGTTTAGTCGAGCAGAACTCTTATGACTCCTAGAGGATAACAAGTTTATGAACTAAATATTGTGTTTTTATCTTCTCTTTGAAAACTTTATTTGTATTAATTTTTGGGCTTATCAAGTTAAGCCCAACCTTTAATTCTCATTTTGACTCTGCCTCATTTAAGCTCGAAATATCTTTTTTTATTCCATGGAAACAGCTTTTGCTTGGAGCCTTTGTCTTTCTGCTGTTGTTGTTTTGCTTTCAATTGGGCCACTAACTTATGGCCGAGTCAAAGCTGGATATTCAGCCGAGAATATGAGTGCTCCAAGGGCTTTGTTTGATAAGCTCCCCGACTTTGGTAAAAGAGCTGTTTGGTGTCATCAAAATTGCTGGGAGAGCATAACTCTTCACGCTCCTGCATGTTTACTATGTTTGACTGCGGGTGTTGTCTCTCCGGTGGCTGTGATAGCAGCGTGGGTTCACCCATTCGTGAGGTTTATTTATATCGGTGCTTATGTTGGTGATATTCCTCCAGCTAGAGGACTATGTTGGGCATCGGGTCTTTTATGTTCAACACTTTTATATAAAGAGGGTTTAACTGCTTTGCTTTCTTCTTAATTGATCAACGATTAAACTTCTTGGCTTACCAGTTTTAACAGGATTTAATCTATCAAGTACAACTGCTACTGCTTTAAACCAAGAACTTCCCTCTGGAATATTTGTTTGATTACAAATATGTTTTGGAGCTAGTTCAGGGGAGATATTTGTATCGATTTCATTGATTACCTGTTGATAATGCTCTTCTAAAAGCTCAAGATCCTCTTTCTCGAGAATGTTGCCTGAACAATACCAATCTAGTGATGTTTTCCAATCCATTATCTGATTTTACGTCTATTGTTTGATAATGTCCCATGCTTCTGAAGCACTATCGGCGTATTGAAAGAGACTCATATGCTCATCTGAGATAAGTCCGTGATCGGAAAGGAATTGAAAATTGATTACTTTCGACCAATAATCTCGACCAAAAAGAATAATTGGAATTTGATTTTTCATTCCTGTTTGACGAAGAGTCAGTAATTCAAATAGTTCATCCAATGTTCCAAATCCACCTGGAAAAAAAACTGCTGCAACTGATCTCATTACAAAATGAAATTTTCGTAAGGCGAAATAATTAAATTTAAAGCAAAGTCCAGGCGTGATATATGAATTTGGATGTTGTTCGTTTGGGAGACTTATATTTAAACCTATGGATTTACAATCGGCATCAAAAGCGCCTCGATTGGCAGCCTCCATAATCCCTGGGCCGCCACCAGTGACAATTACATGTGAATTGCAGTTTTCTTTTTGATTTTGTCTGGAGACAATCTTTGCGAATTCTCTGGCCGAATCGTAGAAATGAGATATCGATTGTAAATTCTTTAGACGTGTTATTTCTCTCTGTAAATTAGATGAACTCGGATCTTTGGTGAGAGAGTTCTTAGCTAGTTTAAGTCTGTTCTCTAAAGAGCTTTTATCAGATAAATTTGCACCTCCAAAGACGATTATTGTTGATAAAATATTTTGTTCTTCTAGGATTTTTTCTGGTTTATTAATTTCTAGAAGCATTCGCACTCCTCTCATTTCATCACTATTGAGTAACTCTCTATCTTCATGGGCTAATTGGTAATTGTTCGAACTAATAATTAATTCAAGGTTTTTCCTGACTAGTTCTAGATCGTCACTTCTTTTTTGAGTACTCATCAAAATATGCCTCCTTGAGTTTTAGTTTTAATGCGGTAAGGAATTAAAACAATTCTTCCATCCATGTGAAATGAATGGTGAAATGGCTGATGCCATTATCTACATTCCCATTGCTCTTCTAAGTTTTGTCGCCTCGTCCATTCCCTCCATAATTGTAAACGTTGCATTCACAGTGGCTGCTTTACGTAGCTTTGAAAGCTCTTGATATTCATTGGATTCATAAGCTTCCACTGCTATTCGCATAGATGGAAATTCACAAATGACGGCTAGATTTGAATCTTCAGTTTTTTCTTTTCCTATTGGGTCTGTATCTTTCGCAAATACCTTGCCACCATTTTCTTTGAGCCATGGCCCAACTTTTTCGACATATTCATCAAATAATTCTTGATTAATAACCTTTGAAGTTGAGATCCAGTACCCTTTGGCTCCTTTCTTATCCATTATCTTTTAATTAATTATGAATTTAGGATAGATCAGACTTACCTCAAAAAATATTTTTCAAATCAATGGCCTATAAGTCTCAATAATTTATTTCCATTGACTTCTTTTTTTTAAAAGATCTTCGATATTAGGCCATGCTGCAATTAGTTCCTTGAGAGCTTGTCTATTTGGAGTGTATAACACACATGAGAAGGCACTGATGACATAAAAGATAAACCATAATTTATTGATTGAGTAAACAGAGACAAAGGAGAATATAAAACTACCAATGAATACAAAAAATAGTGATCGATTTATCACTTCAAGTGGAGATCTTCTTAATCGTCTAAGCAATCTTTTTGTAGATTTTGTCTTTGAGAATCTTTGTGCCTCTATTTCCTCTTCTTTGATTAGTCTTTCATTTTCTTGATCCAAGATTTCGTTTGATCTGACAATATCCTCTATCTCTTGACTGGATAAGTTATCTAGAGGCTCTGAGTCTTTTTTTATTGCTGCCATTTGTCCAACAAACTTAAAAGTTAGATAGTTATATGCATTTACTTTACTAAAGCGAATGTTTGCCTTTTGATTAATTGCCTAGACCAGGTGGAAAAGGAAAAACTTGTTCATCCCCAAAAATATCCTCCATACTCAACTCTTCACTTTGAGACTCCTTCCCTACAGCTTTCTCTTCGGATTCCATTCCCATTTCATATAAGTCACCTTCTCCGTAATCCTCTGGTGGAACCCAGCCTTGTATTACAGCCTCAGCACTATTAAGTCCAGAGAAAACAATGAATACGAATAAAACTAATTTGATGAGAAAATTTTTCATATACACATGCTCTCATTACTTAGGCTAATGCTTGATCAGAAGCTTGATTAGCTTTAAGACTTGTAAAAATACCTTTACGATTGTCTTCTTAAGATTGGGGTTTTTTCTTTCTTATTGGAAACTGATTTTAATCTGTATTTTGTCTGACAGGTCTCATCATCCCGCCTCCATTATCATCGTCATCCCCAAAACCAAAAAATAGCCAGATAATAGCAAATACAGCTAATGCTCCTGATAGCGTCATTGCTTGTAACTCGTTCAAAGCTTTTCGGCTAATTTTTCAAGACCTTAACCCTTATTTCGTTTTTTTGTTGATTAGAAGTACTTTCTTTCTGGTTATATTGTCGAAACTTAATTTGATTACTAATGGAAGAATTAGCCAAAAGAGTGGAAGAACTTGAGCGTCGAGTCCAGCATTTAGAAGCAGTGCTGCAATACCAAGCAAGAAAAAACAAATAATCTCTGTTGCCATCTAACCAATACCTGGAAAATGAAAAGGGAGTTTGTCCTCCAGTAATACTAAGTATTTTTGGACTGCTGGAATACGAAGTAGAGCTAACGGAACAACAATATTCAGAACAATCCATGCTCCTCCAATTAATGGAGCCCATTTACCAGCTTTTTTAATAAAGCTCATTCCCTTCTCTTTCTCTGGAGACTGATTCATGTTTTTGATTTATTGATTAGATCCTAGCTAGACCCCAAACTTACTATTTTTGTCCAGGTGTAGTGGAAATGCAATGGGCATTAAGGCTGATTGCGTTGAGCTGCGTATAGAGCAAAGATACGTTTGTTGAGTTCAGAGGCACCATTGATGGTCGACACTCCACCTGAGTATTTAAGAGAAGCGAACTGAATTCTGGTTCCTGCTCCAACATTCTCAATGAATAAGTAGGCTATTCGTCTGATGCGACAAGGATCAATGATATAGGTGCGTCAATTCAGTCGAAACTCCTCTGCATCGTTTAGGTGCCCTAACGGAGTAAAAAGCCTTACAACTAGACACTTGGCCCCAGGCTGCCAAATGCAGAAGCTTCCAAAAAGAATCGGTAAAGGAAAAGGGCCCCTTGAGGCCCTTTTTAAATGTCTAATTAAATGAGTGTGATAGTTTCTACGGTTTTCCTAACCAGTGCGTACGGTCCTACAAAGGTAATGAAGAAAAGGAAATTTTAAGATTAATGTACGTCAGGCAATCAATTACCAGGGCGATAATTGGTTGGCTTCTGGGGAGGAGCACTGACGTTTCTAATTCAAAGAAACAACCTTCTAAAGCTCAGTATAAAAAGAAGGTTGTCCTGAGAAGTTCAAAAAATATAAGAACAAACCACTATCAGCCGTGTAGGAATAATTACTTAACATCTATTCATGATAGATATTGTTATTTTGTTTGTTGTATTGATTAGGAATTTTTATGTAGGCAATCTTATTCTTAGCATTGTTTTTTTATTGAAGATTACCGAAAGGCAATTACTCCTATCGGTCTTTACGGTCTCTAAGGCTCATTATGACTGGTTAACTTTGCAGCGTATTTTATTTTTCCGATGTCTAAGGAAACCTATCAAGAAATCAAAAGAATCAGTGGTGAAGAATTAAAAGAGTTGCTATCCAATTTGGATAGTGTTTTTGATTTAGGTAAAGTTACTTTAATGAGTGATAGTTACTTAACTTCAATAAATTATTAATTTTGCAATTATTTCGTTTCTATTGTTATCGATGAAATTTGATTATTGTCCTCTACATTTAAAAAAAACAATTTTCTAATGAATCATTTATTGGCAACCTATATAGATCTAATTCAAAGTGTTGGTTTTATATTTTTAATCACCTTGGTTGTCTTTATAACCAGAAAGCTATTTTTAGACAACACAAATGATAATTTCATTGAAGCTGTGAAAGTAAAAGTTGATGAGTGAATTATTTGCTAGAACTTAAAAAAAATAGAAAAATGCCAAAAGCTTTTGAGGAATTTAAATTCTCTGATGATCAAAAAGCAGGAGCAGTTTCCGAATTTTGGGAGAACGTTCATCTTGCGGCCAAGGCCTTAAAAGAAGATACTAATTGCCCAAACGAGATCATTGCTAGTGGGTTAAGAGCAGTTGCAGCAGAATGGGATTAATGATGTGGTTAGCTGAATATTGAGGTGTTTTCACTTCTAATCTTGTTTCCGCTTGTTATTTGAGCTTGTATTCATTTTTTCATCTTCTTCTTTATTAAATTGCTTCATGGCTTTAGTGCCTATCGCATCTTCTATTAATTCAAAAAACCAAGTTTTAATAGGGTTAGCCATTCTTAATGAATTAGATAGTTTGTGAATAACCAGATAGCAACGATAAACATAGCTGCTCTTCCGTGAAGAACTTCTGATCTACTTAGACGAGCAAAGATAGTCATTAATTACTATGCTGCTATTCCCTTTATATCAGTACTTATCTAAGTATGCATGGGTAATTGTTTGGATCTCTTTCTTTTGTTTTATGTTTTAAAATTGTTCTCAATGCTTTTAAATTCTTTTGCTATCAGCCTCTTACGCTTTTTACTTTATCTTTAAGGAATTGTTTCTTATCTATACGTGTATTGACTTTTAAGGTTGTATAAACACGAGGAGCACCTTTGCTATGAACTACTTCATGGCAATTTTTTACGCATTCAAAAACTTGATCCCACTCTCCTTCAATTGCAGTTCCATTTGGACCTAGTTCATATTCAAGCTTATGGTCCTCAATAATTGATAAGCATGCCTTTATGTATGGAGACAATGAGACGCCTACCCCTATTGGTACCAAGCAAAGATCTATGTTTACCCACATGTTAACTTAGGATTTATGGCAGTTTTTAAATTCTAGCTACTTATTTTTTTACTTAAAGTCTTCGTCACTAAGACCTTTTGTTTATAAGATTTACGGTAGGTCGGATATTACTAATGTTTTTGCTCAGTTATTCATCTCGTCTTATCTTTTAATTTATTAAGTTGTAAAAAAAACATTGCGATTATGGAGAAAAGTCAAATTCAGATTCTACCTTTTTTCATTATTACCTTTGCTATATTAATCAGTGGTTTTACTGTTATTTTTACCTGAGTGGTTGTATTACTTGTTAGATTAAGGGTCCAATTCAAATCAATATTGTTTAATGAATTTTGCCACTATTGCAATTATTACCATTATTTCTACTTTACTCCTCTACATAATATTTTTAGTACTTGGCGTAGGAGGTATTGCTAGAAACCGCAGTGCTCAAGGCCTTGATAAAAAAAATAAGTGATAAATAATCGATTTAGAAAATACTTGAAGCATAATTTTTATATTTGGTATATCAATCTTCTTAACCTCTTCCTTTCTGACAAATACCTATCAAAGTCCTATTCCTTTGAGGGGATTTAACTGAGTATGTGCCGTGAGTTCCATTTATTTTGTAGATAGTTTTAACTCTATTTTTATTCTCTCTGTGTGTAATGGTGTAGGAATCACCTCTAATCAAAGTTCTTCCTTCTTTTTTTATTCCTTTACTGTCAATTGTAGATTTTAATCCATCCAGATTAATTGTTAGATAACTCGTTTCCCAATCTGGTTTAATTAGAGCACCTCTGTTGATTTCATATTTACCAATACATTTAAGAAAAATATCTTCCGATCTGGCTTGTTGCAATGGTAGTAAGAGTACTCCTGATAGCAATACCAAAAAGAAACGAAAATTTCTAGGTTGAACAGAGTTTATTAAATAGTTGAAGTTAGGAATTAATATTTGAATAAGTTTATTCATATATTTTTTTATTAGATTTACTTTGTACGATTTTAATATAAATCCCTATTTTTTAGTTGTTTGTATAGTTACTCACAATTTTATTTTTCGATTAAATAGCGAATGAAAAATAATTATTCTTTCTTTCCTTTTAAAATCATCGTTAATGGGATACCTACTGTAAATAGTATTCCTATGGTTAGAAGGGTCAAACCTGTTGGCGAAAGGATGTCTACTCCCCCCATGACTTCTGATGCTTTTTGGATTGTAGAAAAAATCATTAATCTATGGAGTAGGCCCAATGTATTGATAGATTATTTTCTCCAAGATACTTTTGCAATTTTCTTGAATTGATTTTCAATACTATTCCACTTGTTGGATAGCTTTTAAATAGTTTCGCCTCTTTCCAACATTGACGATAGATTTCAATATCTGAAATAAAGTTTGTAAATTGAGTTTTAGGAATTTCAAAATTAAGATGTTTTAATTCTTGAAGTGATTGAAAATGATTAATATTGCAATGATAAATTTGAAAAGCACAGAATCTATGTCTTTTTAACTGTGGTTTGAAATTTTGTACTTCTTTAAATTCAGTTTTTTCATTTTTAGTTGATGTATTTTGATAGTCGTATAGAACTCCTCGCATTTCTATTCTGTTTTTAACAGGTATGCATTTAGGAATATTTTTTAGAGAAAGAACCATATCAGTTATGTCATGACTATTTTTATTTATTGCTTTATTTAATTTCCCATTTATGTATTGAATGCCAATGCCTAAACCAATGATTTTTGGTTCTATAATTATTCTCGTATTCGGAAGAAGTGTCTCCAACCATTCATGAATATTTCCTTGTCCTAGTGATAAGAAGGCTTTCCTTCCAGATTTGTAATTAAAGATAGAATTTTGTGGAGATACTCTCTCAAGATTCCTTATAAGATGAACTGAGCCTTCATTCTCTTCTATCATCTTTCAGTCCAACATTTATTCAATTTAGTTTGCTTTTTATAATGGTAGGTATATTTAATATAGATTAATTTTGTTTTTTTAAGATCAGAAATGAGTCGATATTATTGCCCTTTCTGCTCTTCTCGTTATCAATTTCATAAAACCAGGAGTGATGGTGTCTTGATATGCGGGCAGTGCGGTGACCCTTTGATGAAAAAACCTTTATTTAATACTAGACGAATTATTGGCGTAGTAGTTTCCTCTGCATTTCTAACTCCCTTATTAATAATGATTATTTTTGTTATTAAGGATTTTACTAAGGAAAATCTTGATAACCATTCTGATAATTTAGTAAATCTGCATTTTAAGAAATAGTGGAAGATGCATATCTAAATGAACGACTTGCTTTCCCTGCAACGATTAGGAATCGAGATTCAATTGCAAATGTCTTGAGTAATTACATCCCTAGTAAAGGTTTGTTGTTGGAAATAGCAAGTGGTAGTGGTGAACATGGAGTATTTTTTCAAAAGTCTTTCCCCTCAATTATTTGGCAAACCAGTGATCCAGAAGAAGTACATAGAAAAAGTATTAGTTCTTGGATTACTCATTATGACCTTTCCTCGAAGATGCCTGAGCCTTTAGATATTGATGTAGAAAAAAGACCCTGGCCAATAACGACTCAACTTAGATCTTTAATTAAAGGAATTGTTTGCATAAATATGATTCACATAACACCGTGGAGTTGTACTGAAGCTTTCTTTGAAGAATCTAAAACTTACTTAAACAAAAATCATTTTCTGTTGATTTATGGACCTTTTTTTCTAAGGGACACACAAGCTTCTCAAAGTAATGTGAATTTTGATCAATCACTTAGAATGCAAAACCCAAAATGGGGACTTCGATATTTAGACAGAGTTGATGAAGTTGCATTGAAAAATGGATTTAATCAAGAAAAAATAATTGCGATGCCAGCGAATAATCTTTCAGTCATATATAAGTTAAGTTAGAATTTACTTTTTACTGAAAAATTTGATCAAGGCCGATTCAGTAGGAGAATAATCCTAATATGTTTTTTTTAATATGGAATTTTCTGGCCCCGATGCAATTGATAAGGCTATTAAGTCTGGATTAGATCTTGATGGAAGTCCTATTCCTTCGCAAATGCTTATTCTTTACAGAGAAGTTATGGATAAAGAAAATTCTCGAAAAAGAAGTGGAGTCAAAAAATCAATGCGTAATAGAATTGTCAAAACAGGCTCTAAGCATTTTGATCAAGATACTCTCAATTCCCGTTTAATTAAAGCTGGATGGGATGGATTAAGACCTAAAGAAATCGACTTTTTTTATAAATAATATTATTTACTTGCAGCAACCCATCACCAAAGAGTGTGATGCTAGTGTCACACTCTTTGGTGATGGGTTGCATTGTCTTCGAAAATAAATTTAGAACACTAAATATTTTTTGGATACAAGAAAAGGCTATGAATACTTGCCTTTATGTATCTAATTACTCCATATCAGCACTCTGATGAGGCAAGCCGTACTATTGCTTCCTTTAAATTCTTTAATAACTAGTTTACATTTGTTAACACAAGCAATTCATTCTTTTGTTATGACTCCTGAAGCAGAAAAGTTTAATGGTTGGGCAGCAATGCTTGGCTTTGTTGCGGCATTTGGTGCATA
>QCHM01000006.1 GCA_003279615.1 Prochlorococcus sp. AG-402-B19 | reverse complement strand
AAAATCTTCAAGGACTTGAAGTTGTTCAAATGTTTAGAAGGCAAACTTTAAATGGACAAAACTTTTTAAAAACTGGAACTAATTATAAAAATGCTGTAAACGGCACTATTTTTTATGACAGTAGCATTTCCGCTTTTATTGAATGGGTTTCCTTAGCTGCAATTGCATTAGTTCTTTCTCTAGGTGGATATATGGTTACAGCAGGAGCCATGGGGTTAGGGACTCTTACAACATTTATTTTGTATTCACAAAGGTTATTTGAACCACTAAGACAATTAGCAGAACGTTTTACACAAATCCAGGGAGGCTTGACAGCAGTTGAGAGAATAAGCGAGTTGCTTGAAAAGAAAATTGAGATTTATGATCAAATTTCTCAGAAAGTAGAAAATAAAACAATAACTAATTCAATAAAAACTGTTTTCGGAGAAGTTGTGTTTGAGAATGTAAGTTTTTTTTATAGAGAAGATGAACCAATAATAAATGATTTAAGTTTTATTATTAAACCAGGCGAGCATGTGGCTCTTGTAGGCCCTACAGGTTCAGGCAAGACTACTTTAATTAGATTATTATGTAGGCTGTATGAACCTCAACAGGGAAACATTTATATTGATGGAGAAAATATTAAAAATATACCTATTCATTCATTAAGGAAACAGCTTGGAGTGGTTCTTCAGGATACATTTCTTTTTAGTGGCAATGTGGCAGATAATCTTCGTTTAGATTCTTCATTGGATGATCAACGTTTAAAAGAAATTTGTAGTGAATTAGGTTTAAATAATTTATTGAGTAAATTGCCAAATGGATTAGATACATATATTAGAGAAAGAGGGGGAAATCTTTCTTCAGGAGAGAGACAGCTTTTATCTATTGCAAGAGTTGCAATAAGAGATCCAAAAGTATTAATTATGGATGAGGCTACTGCTTTTATGGACCCTTCGACTGAGGCAACTTTGCAAAGAGATCTTGATAGATTGTTAGAGAAAAGGACAGCGCTTGTTATTGCACATAGATTAGCAACAATAGAATCTTCAGATAGAATTTTAGTTATGAGAAGAGGAAGGCTCATAGAGGAAGGAAGCCATAAAGAATTGAGAGCTTTAGGTGGACTTTATTCTCAGCTTGCTGATTTACAGGAAAAAGGACTTACAAAAATTTAAATATGATAAATTTAAGATCAACAAAACTTGGAATTCCAGGCTGGAGAAATGAAAATATTCTTAATGATGAAACTTTAAAAAATATATATGGTCAACAAGCAACTCAATATTTTAACCAAAATAATTCAACCACCTTTGTATTTAGCGATTCAAAACCTTTTGATTTAATTGAACTTGAGCAACTTCTTCAGGCTGTTGGCTGGGGGAGAAGGCCACTTAGAAGAGTAAAGCGAGCTCTCGACAATAGTTTGCTTAAGGTTGGTTTATGGCAGCATGATTCTAAATTCCCCAGATTAATTGGATTTGCAAGATGTACTGGTGATGGAGTGATTGATGCAACAATATGGGATGTAGCTATTAACCCTGTTTATCAAGGTTTTGGTTTAGGGAAGCTACTTATGTCATATTTAATGAGGAGATTAAAAAGAGAAGGTATTAGTCGTGTAACATTATTTGCTGATTCTGATGTGATAAATTTTTATAAAAGACAGGGTTGGAAATTAGAGCCAAAAGGTAATAAATGTGCTTTTTGGTATTCAAATTGATTATTTTAATTAGTTTTTTATTTTATGAATAGTATTCTTTTGATAGGTTATCTAAATCATAACCCTGTCTCCACTTCTTTCTTAATATTGAGTTCTTAATTGCTCGTTCAATTATATTTGAATTAGCCCATTTTATATCATCTGTATATATATTTTTACCAATACGCTTTGCTTTGTTTGTTTTAGTTATTCTTGTTATCAAGTCAAGGTCCTCCATTATTTTTAAGGGAGAGAAACCTCCTGAACTGTAATAAAGATCTTTATGTATTAGTAAGCCTTGATCGCCATAAGGTTTTTGTAAGAAATAACTTCTAATTGCTACGGCTATTTCTAAAATTCTAAATTCTAGATTCTGTTTTTTGATTTTGAAGTCAAAATACCATGCAAATTTTTTTGATGATTGATTAGTTATTATTTTTACTAAACTTATCGCCCATTTTGGATCTAATCTACTATCAGCATGTAGGAATAAAAGCCAATCCCCATTTGCTTTTGAAGCTCCAATCATTAATTGATAACCCCTATTCTTCTTAAGACTTTTTATAATATTTACTCCTTGTATATTTGCTATATCAATAGTTAAGTCTTTACTTCCTCCATCAACTATGCTTAATTCAAAATCATAAGGCCATGTATTTAAATCAGCGAAGAGCAGAGGTAGATGATTCGCTTCATTTAAAGTTGGTATGATGATGCTGAGAGTTGGAAACTTTTGTGATTTAGCCATGGTGATAGATCCTTAAGATTATCTAAATCATTTTTGATTTGAAGTAGTTGAAACTCTATTTGATTTACGGTCGCTAATCGAAGTGTTTTTTTAAGGACTTGATTGGTGCCCCAATTTATACCAGAGAAAGGCCATGTACATAGGGGATTTAAAAGCTTTGTTGATAATCCTATAAGCCAGTATCCTCCATCATTTGAAGGTCCTAAAACCATTTCTTTATTCTTAAGTATTTGTATTGCCTGTATTAAGTCATAATTTGAGATTGATGGTAAATCAGTTCCAATTATTAAAATAGAATTTGGAATTTGATTGGAAGTAGTTTTTTCGGCATTAGTCTTTAAAAACTGACGTTTCATTCTTGTCCCTAAATTGCCAGGACCTTGAGTTTCAATCGTTTTAATTTTATTTTTAATTGCCCATTTTTTTGCAGCTTTAATACCAATTCCATCGATGGCCACTTTTACATCTGCGAGCCCCTCATCCTGAATTTCCTTAGCTACTTTAATCGTATGCTTAGTAAGCTTTTCTTGAATCTTGGCTGCTTTAAGGGCACCTATCTCTTTTGATAAACGACTTTTGCACCGATAGACTGCGTGCCATCTAGTCATCAAAACAATAGTTGGTCTATTTTGTTTTGTATGGTTGTTTGTTTGTGCTTTTTTAGTTTGTACTTGACTCATAGTTGTTAATATTATGTTTTTCGTCTTATCCGAGCTTAAGCCACTGTTCATTACATCTGATTAACTTTTGCTCTTTAGTAGGAATTAATTTATTCATTTGTTTATCTTCTCATCCATAGCGATAATTACTTTTTTGCGGTTAGTATTCAATCTTTACAACTGGATTCCCAAATTTAAGAATGACTGATAATTTTTTTTGGCTAATATCATATTCCATTAGGTAAAGCCTGTGCCAACTCGAAACGAGCTATGGACGAAGGTGCAGCAATTATTGCAGAAGAATTTAAGTAAGCCTTCATATGAAACATGGATACGACCCGCTGAGTTCTTTGATTTTAAAGATGGCTGTTTAACTTTGGTGGCGCCAAATAGTTTTTCCAGTGATTGGTTAAGAAAAAATTATTCTCATACAATCGAAGAGGTTGCTACAGACATATTTGGCAGTCAAGTTAAAGTTCTCATAAAAGTTAAAGAGGAATTTTCATTAAACAAAAGTAATAAGAAAAAAACTTTTTCAAATATTGATCCAAGTAATGCTATTGCTTCTAGAGATCATTCAGATGGTAAATCTAAGCATACCTCAATAAAAAAAGTTTTACCGAGTTTGAATCTTCGATATAACTTTAATCGATTTGTTGTAGGTCCCAATAGTCGTATGGCCCATGCTGCCGCAATGGCTGTAGCCGAAGCCCCAGGGAGAGAGTTTAATCCATTATTTATTTGTGGAGGGGTTGGTTTAGGAAAAACTCATCTCATGCAATCTATTGGCCATTACAGGTTAGAAATTGATCCAACAGCAAAGGTTGCATATGTTTCTACTGAGACTTTTACCAATGATTTAATAGTTGCAATAAGAAAAGATGGAATGCAAGCTTTTAGAAATAGGTATAGAGAAGCTGATTTGATATTGGTTGATGATATTCAATTTATAGAGGGTAAAGAATATACACAAGAGGAATTTTTTCATACTTTTAATGCTTTGCATGAGGCTGGGAGGCAAATTGTTTTGACAAGTGATAGGCCTCCAAGTCAAATACCTCGTTTACAAGAGCGATTGATGTCAAGGTTTTCAATGGGATTAATCGCAGATATACAAGCTCCTGATTTAGAGACGAGAATGGCAATATTACAAAAAAAAGCTGAGCATGAAAGGATGCGTCTACCGAGAGATTTGATTCAGTTTATAGCTGGAAGATTTACCTCTAATATAAGAGAGTTAGAGGGAGCATTTACTCGAGCTGTTGCATTCGCTTCTATAACAGGGTTGCCGATGACTGTCGAATCAGTTGCGCCTATGCTTGATCCTACAGGGCAAGGAGTTGAAGTTAAGCCCAAGCAAGTCATGGAAAAAGTAGCTGAGGTCTTTGGCGTTACGGAGGAAGAAATGCGTAGTCCAAGTAGACGTAGACCTGTTAGTCAGGCAAGACAAGTTGGTATGTATCTAATGCGCCATGGTACAGATTTAAGTCTTCCTCGTATTGGAGAATCTTTTGGGGGTAAAGATCATACAACAGTGATGTATGCAATTGAACAAGTAGAAAAGAAACTTTCAAGTGAGCCACAATTGGCAAGCCAAGTACAAAAAGTAAAGGATCTTCTTCAAATTGATTCAAGAAAGCGTCGTTGAATTTAAGATTTGATAGTGAGGGGGATTTTATGTTTTTATTTAAACTGTATAGGATTTTGATCTAACCTATTTCGCGTAGGTATTTCAGGACCAAGATCACTACCATCAAGATTTGCGGTACGTTCAAGAGCTTGCCTAAGCAATCTTCCGGATAATAAAGGCATATCTCTTGGGACTGAAATTCTATCTCGCAGGTAACGTAATGCAGATGCACTATTCTTTTCTGGGCGGCAATCTTTTTTTGAAATCATAGAAGTTAAAGCTGCTCTTAATGGTTGATCAAATAATTTATTTTTCATTGGGTTTACATCAATGATTCTTTCTTTATGTTTGAAAACTCTTCCTAAAGCTAATGCCTCAAATTGTTGTTCCGAATTTTGATCAACTTTGAAATCAATTAGCTCTAATTCTCCTAATCCAGAACCGATATCAATTTCCTGGGAAAATAATTGTTGGTTTGCATTTGAATAAGTAAAGCAACCTCCCATTTGAGGAGGTAAATCATGAGCATGAGTATGAAAATCTCCTTGACAACCTCTATATTCCTCAAGTTTTTCAAGATTTTTAAGCCATGTGTTTATAAAAGGGTGTTCTTCTCTTAGTGAATATCCTTTGTAGTAAGCCAATGAGGCATTCATTCTTTCAACATATGGAATGAAAATAACATCTGCTGATCCAGGCTTTTCTCCATTTTTTGTTGAGATTGGTGTGAGCCATCCTGAAGTATTTTTTTTTAGTTCTTCTTCAAATTTTTTTGCAATATTTTTGAAATTCTTTTTCTTTTGGTCTTCTTGGGCTTGGAAAAGAGACTTACGACATAACCAATTACACCATGATGAGAATAACTCTCTTTCAAGTCTTCTATGTTCTAAGACTTTCTTCTCATTTAGCGATTGACCTAAAGGGCCATAAATTTCCTCTAAAACAAATAGAATCTCATCGCTTTCTGTGATGACATGATTTTTAATTTCTATTGCAGGAAGCATTCCCGAGGGTACTTTTCTTAAATACCATTTTTCTTTTTCTCCATAGCATCGCATTGTGACTTTTTTTATCCGGTAAGGAATTTTCTTAAGCTCTAACCAAATCCAAACTTTTTGGCAATAAGGACACCAAGCATGATTATCTCTGTAAAGAGTAACAATTGCATCGGATTCACTTTTATTAAAAAGACGAAGTGAGGAATATGGGTTATTCAACCCGTTGATTTGATCACTTGGATCAGCTGCATATATTGCTAATTCTTCCCAACTCATTGCATTTCTGGTTGGATTCATTTATTTCAACGAGAATAGGAAAATAATACTCGGTTGCAAAATTGAAAAGCTCTTTTGATTTAATTGTCATTGGTGCAGGATCCGGTGGACTGGCTGCTGCAAAGAAAGCGGCTAGTTATGGAGCATCGGTGGCGATCGTCGAGGGTGACCTTGTTGGAGGCACATGTGTAATAAGAGGTTGTGTCCCTAAAAAGTTATTAGTGTGTGGGTCTTCTCTTTTAGAGGGTTTCTTGTCTGCACCATCTTATGGTTTTGATTTTGACAATTTAAAGATCAAGTCAGAGCTTTTATTAGCTAATGTTCGAAAGGAAGTGCAGAGGTTGAATGAATTACATGAGCATTTTCTAAATAAGGCTAATGTTGAGCTTTTTAAAGGTTGGGGTGAGTTTAGAAATTCAAATTGTATTGTCATAAAAAATCGAAAAAATGGAGAGACTTTAAATGAACTTTATGGAGAAAAAATTCTTATTGCAGTAGGAGGCAGACCTAAAAGACCAAGTATCGAGGGAGCATCTTTAGGTTGGACAAGTGATGATATGTTTCTTCTTAAAAGCTTTCCGCATAAAATTACAATTGTTGGTGCAGGCTATATTGCTTGCGAATTTGCATGCATATTGCAGGGATTAGGTGTTGAAGTTACTCAATTAGTAAGAGGTGAACGAATCTTGAGAGGATTTGACTTCGAACTTTCTTCAGCATTAACCGATGCAATGAAAAATAAAGGAATTAATATAAACTTTAGTGAAAATATTTCTTCACTAAAAGGAACTTCTGGATCTTTAATTGTAAAAACAAATACAGGTAAAAAGTTTGACTCGAATGGATTGCTTTTTGCTACTGGTAGAGAGCCATTCTTAAAGGGGTTGAAGTTGGGGAAAGCGGGCATAGAAACTCTTGAAAATAAAATCAAAGTTGATAATGAAAGTAAAACAAATATTTCTAATATCTTTGCTATTGGAGATGTAACTGACAGGATTAACTTGACACCAGTCGCAATTGATGAGGGTAGAAAGTTTGCTGATAGAAATTATGGTGAATCTGATCGTAAGGTTAACTATGATTTTGTTCCTTATGCTGTATTTAGTCAGCCTGAAATAGCTTCTGTGGGCATAACTGAAGAGAAGGCTATCCAATCGATTGGTAAAGATAACATTAAAGTATATAGATCAATATTTAGACCCTTATCTAAGTCATTGCCAAAGACTGGTTCTAAATGCATTTTAAAGCTAATAGTTGATAAAAATAATGATAAAGTTTTGGGATGTCATATGATTGGTGATAATGCATCTGAGATTATTCAGATGGCATCAATCTCACTAATGCTAGGAGCTAAAAAATCTGATTTTGATAATACAATGGCATTGCATCCTACAATTGCCGAGGAATTCGTCACAATGAGATGATTTATATACAGCTATTAGTTATTAGAAGTTATTAGAACTTTTTCTTAGCCTTAACCAGTAAGCAATTGTCTTATATATAATTATTATTGTAGACAATGTTATTGCTAACAAAACCAATTCTTTGAAGACTGAATGTACATTTGGAAAGGTAAGAGGAATTATCTTGTCTGCAAGATAAAGCAAGTATAAGCCTAATAAAACACCACCTTCTCCCCTGCTTATTATTCCTTTGGTCCAAAAGATAGGCATACAAGCAAGTGTAGTAATGACCATAATAGGAATATCCTTTGTTATTAATAAATTTTCTTCCACAGCCAAGCCATTCCCTCCTGACAAGATGGAACAACTACCTAAAACTAGTAATTGATTTAATAAACAACTTCCAATTACGTTGCCTATTGCTAGATCAGTTTGCCCACGAATGGCGGCCACTAATGACGTGATTAACTCAGGTAAAGAGGTGCCCAGCGAAACTATCGTTAACCCAATGATTGCTTCACTTACTCCAAGTAATTCTGCAATTGTGGATGCACCCTCTACTAATAATCGCGAACCAAATGTAAGTAAAAAAATACCACCTGCTAATTTTATGGTTGCATTTAATAAACTTGTTGAGTCTTTTTCTATATTAATTTCTGGTTCTGCTTCTTGTGTCCTTTTGGGTTCCTCTCTCGCTGTGCGTATTTCCCAAGTGGTATTAATTATTAATGCAACTATCAAAGCTATTCCGAATTGCCAAGTTATTAGTTTTGAGGATGCCATTCCCCAAACGGCAGTTGATACTGCTAAAAGAAGAGGAATGTCTCTCCTTACAAGACGACTTTCAACTCTTAGAGGTCGTATAAGTGCACTTCCTCCGAGAACTACCATCACATTAAAAATATTGCTACCAACAATGTTGCTCAAAGCTAGGCTATCTGATCCACTGAGGGAGGAGTTAACACTCACAAAGAGTTCAGGTGCACTTGTCCCAAGAGATACTATTGTCAAACCAATAACTAGTTGAGGGATTCCAAGGATTAAGGCTAAAGCTACAGACCCCTGAATAAATAACTCCCCACCGCTAAAAAGTAAAAGTATCCCAGTAATAAGCTCTAAAAATGACAATAGCATTGATGGCATAATTGAGTGATTTATTGAGAAACTAAATTAGTGAATTAATTTATATTATTTCCATTTGGTATTATCCTAATATCTTAGCCCTTTATTGATACTTGAAGACTTATACATCAAGGTTGCATAAGATATACATTGAAAAAGCTTTAATCCTGTGATTGCTTCTGTTAATCAAATCTCATTATTAAAGCCGGATGATTGGCATCTGCATTTGAGAGATGGAAAGATTCTTAAAGGTGTTTTAAGTCATACAGCAGGTGTGTTTTGCCGTGCAATTATCATGCCTAATCTTGATCCACCAATAACTACTGTAATCCAAGCACAAGATTATAAAAAAAGAATCATTCAGTCTATTCCTGAAGGTATCTCTTTTACTCCATTAATGACAGCATATCTTACAGATGATATGCCTCCGGAGGTTTTAGAGAGAGGTTTTAGAGAAGGTATCTTCCATGGAGCAAAGCTCTATCCAGCTAATGTGACAACTAATTCCTCTTATGGCGTTACAGATATAAGTAAAGTCGACAATTTATTTGAGGCGATGGAAAGAATTAGTATGCCATTATTGATTCATGGAGAAGTGACCGATTGCAATGTTGATGTATTTGATAGAGAAGCTGTTTTTATTGAGCGTCATCTTGAACCATTATTACGAAGATTTTCATCACTTAAAGTAGTTTTAGAACATATTACGACCATAGATGCAATTGACTTTGTACAAAACAGTGAGTTTGATATAGCAGCTACAATCACACCTCATCATCTACATATCAATCGAAATGCAATGTTTAATGGTGGGTTAAGGAGTGATTTTTATTGCTTACCCACAGCTAAACGTGAAATTCATCGTATTGCCCTAAGACAAGCGGCTACTAGTGGTAAAACTTGCTTTTTCCTTGGAACTGATTCAGCACCTCATACTCGTAGGTTTAAGGAAAGCTCATGTGGATGTGCAGGAATCTTTAATGCTCCTTTTGCTTTGGAAAGCTATTTAAAAGTTTTTGAAGAAGAGCAGGCCTTAGATAGATTTGAAGCTTTTGCAAGTATTAATGGAGCAAATTTTTATGGTTTACCTCTAAATACAGAGAGAATAACTTTAGTTAAAAAAGATATTTCAATACCACAAATTATTGATGTTGGCTTTGATGGCGATCCTAATGATTTTGTAAAACCATTTCACTCAGGAGAAACTCTTTGCTGGTCGATACAGAGTGTTTAGCGAGATAAGTGAATTGCTTTTGTATTAATTAAGTAACTCTGGAAAATCTTAAGAGTACTGATTCAATCACATACATTTACGCTACTATGTAAATGGCCTAGAGTTAAAATCTAGCATTGTAATAATCCTTGCTATGACTGGGAGTGTGGCGGAATTGGTAGACGCACCAGACTTAAAATCTGTTGGCCGCTTTTTGGCCGTGGGGGTTCAAGTCCCCCCACTCCCATGATGTCTTTTATCTCGATTGTGTATTTAATCCCTTTTGGATTAATAGGAACTGTTAATCCGATAATTACATTATTTGCTTATGGGGTATTTGGGGGAATGTATTTATTTGTAGTTCCTTTATTTCTTTTTTATTGGATGAATAATCGTTGGAATGTTATGGGAAAGCTTGAACGACTTTATATATATGGACTTGTGTTTCTTTTCTTTCCTGGAATGGTTTTGTTTGCACCATTTCTTAATTTAAGAATGAATGGAAAAGAGGAGTCGTGAACTTTGACAAGAATACAGGTTTTTCAAATAGGTTTGATTGTTTTTGTTTTAGGAGGCTTGGGATATGAAGGATTCCAATTACTTGGATTTGAATCAATATCAGCTGGTATTGCAGCACAGTCAATACTAATTTTAATTATTTTTGCATGGACAGCTTCATATCTTTTCAGGGTTTTTTCTGGGAATATGACTTTTATGGAGCAACGTAAAAGATACAGAGAAGCTTATGAAAAGTTAACTGATGAAAAAATTAGAGAAAAGTTTGAGGCCATGACAGATGAAGAAAAAATTGAATTACTAAAAGCCGTTGAGGAAGACGGTATTGAACAAACTTAAGTTTTAATTACTAAGTCTCAATAATTTTTTACTCTTAGGGATACAAAAATGATAAAAAAGATAGATACCCAAGGGCTTAGAACATTGAAAAGTACAAATATCAGTAGGTCTTTTTCCAAAATAAAAAAGGAGAAAAGAATTGCACTTATGCCTTTCCTTATGGCAGGTGACCCTGATTTGGATACTACAGCAAAGATTTTGTTAGAACTTCAGGCAAATGGCGCTGATATGATTGAGCTAGGCATTCCATACAGTGATCCTTTAGCAGATGGACCGATTATTCAATTAGCAGCTTTTCGAGCTCTCTCTGTAGGAACTTCTCCTGATAGGGTCTTTAAAATGTTGTCCGAATTGAAAGATCAATTGACAATACCAATAATTTTATTTACTTACTCAAATCCACTTATTAATAAAGGTCTGGAAGATTTTTGCTTACAAGCTTCGAAAGTAGGTGTTTCAGGACTTGTCGTACCCGATCTTCCTTTAGAGGAAGCAGAAAAGCTCTCTAAGATAGCTGAATCTAAAGATCTTGACTTGGTTTTACTTGTTGCTCCTACAACACCCAAGGACCGTATGAAAAAAATTGCAGCAACTTCTAATGGATTTACTTACCTTGTTAGTGTTACTGGGGTCACAGGAGAAAGGTCGTCACTAGAAGATAATGTAGAAAATCTTGTTAAACAACTAAAACACTCTTCATCTAGTCCAATTGCCGTGGGTTTTGGAATCTCAGAGGTAAAACATATTCAACAAGTTAGAGAATGGGGAGCTGATGGCGCAATTGTTGGTAGTGCTTTAGTTAAAAGAATCGCTAATGCATCTATCGGAATGAAAGTCGAAGAAGCCGGTTCTTTTTGTAAGGAATTAAGAGCCGCAACTAACTAATTTCTTTTTAAATAGCAACAGATCAAGCTGAAAATTGAATTCTTTTCTATGTTTTGTCTTGAGAAATATTGTCTTTACTTAACTTGAAAACCATGGATCAATTTGTACTTTGGGGTTCTTACTGTGAAGATGCTCTAAGAAAGAGAACACCTTTTAGGGAAGAGCATCTACACAGACTCTCATTACTTAAGGAAGAAGGTATATTAATAACATTAGGACCGACAAAATGTAATAGATATGTTTTTGGGATATTTAAATCTGATGACATTGAGCATATAAGAAGTCTTATCAAAGAGGACGTTTATTGGAGAGAGGGAATATGGACTGACTTCGAAATTTACTCTTGGACCCAAGCTTTTTGAGCTTGTTCCAAGATCCAATCAGCTAAAATTTTATCGCCATTGTCTCCTAATTTATCTTCATATCCACTCATTATCCCTATTCCTTGTCTAGCTATCTTCGCTATAGCTTCCGGATTGTCAATTCCATTGCGCTTTAATGATGAAATCTTTAAATTCTTTGATCTTCTGATTATATTCCCGCCATTAATGTGACATCCAGCACAGTTGTTTTTAAAAAGATCTTCCGCTAAATCTGCCTTGATAGCATTAAGCTCTTTCGGCAAAATTAAATAAAAAAATATGCAACAAAAGCTGATTAGAAGAAAACGTCTTAGTTTTATAAAAAAACTATTCAAATTTTTTTTCATAGTTTTATAAATCTTATTTATTGAAATTAATTTTTGAAAGATCCTCACAAATTTCGTCAAGAAGATCAAGTTGCCCAGAAGAATTTAATTCAAAGCTTTTCTTCTTTTTCTCTTCACCATTGTTTATCCATAACTCTTCAATTTCACAAAGTCGATTAGCAATTTTTGGAATTCCACCAGCGTAAAAATCTTTTTTTAAAGATTCAATTAAAGTTGGCATTCTTGCTGAAGGGAGATTAAGAGTTTGGCAAAGTTCTGATTGTGTCCTGCCAGTTTGCTTCAACCAATCTTTGATAAGAAGTATAAGCTCTTCTTCGATGTCTTTAGACCAGGGCTCTTTGCTCATAGAGGAAACCATTTGTCTAGTTTTGTTTTTGCTCTGAACTTTATCTCTGGAGTAATGTGATGTTGCCAAAGGCTAATTACAGCGGTTAGAGCTACAAGATCATCGCTAAAACCTGAGGCAGGAATGAAGTCTGGAATTAAATCAACAGGAACAATTAAATAAGTGAGTGCTCCCATTATGGATATTCTTACTTGGGGAGGAGTTGAGTTATCAATGATGAGCTCAAATCCTTCTAAAGCAGGCTGTGCAATGACTCTGCCTGCTCTTAATAAGATCTTTTTAAGTACCCCCTCGTCGATAACAGAACTTTCAAGTACTTCTGCTTCATATACTTCTTTATTTGAGTTTCTTGAACTAACCACAATTAAATAGTTGTCTCTAAAAGACCACTTTGAATCCCTGTCTTTCTCAATTTTCTTAATGCGCGTTGTACGACTTGTCTGCAATATTCTCTGCTGCAATTCATTTGTCTTGCTACTTCAGCTAGCGTTCTCCATTCATTAGATCCATCCAGTCCAAATCGAAGACTTAGTATTGTTCTCTCTTTTGGGGTGAGATTTGACTTGTCTAATAAAGACCAAGCTGATGCACTCCTTTCAGCTAATTCGGCTAGTTCCATAGGAGGAACTTCTTCACTAGGGAGGATATCAACAAGTTCAGAAGGCTCTGCCTTCGATTTGACTGCCCCTTGCAAACTAATTGTGATACTTCTCAGCTCACAGGCAAGCAATTCTTCTACTTCTTCTAAAGAAATTTTCATTTGAATAGCTATTTGGTTTGATGTGGGATGAACACCTAGTTCTTGCATTAGTCGTGACTTTGCGGCTCGTAGTTTTGTTAGTTTCTCATTTATATTTACAGGTATTCTTATGGTTCTACTTTGAGTGGAAAGAGCTCTATTAAGCCCTTGTCTGATCCACCAGTAAGCGTAAGTAGAAAATCGATGTCCTCTCGTTGGATCGTATTTTTCAACAGCTCTTGTTAGCCCCAATGTGCCTTCTTGGATCAAATCAAGTAGTTCAAGACCTTTACCTTGATATCGTTTGGCTAAATTTACAACCAGCCTCAAATTCGCAGTGATCATTTGATTCTTGGCCCGTTCACCTGCTTTAAGTGCTTTTTTCTCTAAGTTTGAATATTCACACTCTGGTCCATTCCCTCCAGCTTTTTGGCAACGTTCATTAAGTGCAACCATGGCTTGCACTTTTCTGCCCATTGTGAGTTCTTGCTCTGGTGTGAGCAATTCGTGCCTTCCTATTTCTCCAAGAAAGTCGCTTAAAGAACTCACGATTTGTTCCTCCTGGTTATTATTAACCTAGAGAAAAAAAGTTTACTTTCAATAGGCGTAATAAAGTGTTCGGTATTTATTATCAGTCCTTTATTTCTCCTTCATGCTTTTACTAGGCAAATTAAGCATCAATATTTTTCATTTGTTGTTTTTCTGACTTCTCCGAAATAAATTTATCTACATTATTTTTTATAGCCGAAATCTTAAAGCACTTGGAATTAAAGACTTTTGATATATTTTTTTTGTTTGATGAAACTTACCTGAGAATTTTTTGATTCTAATAATTCTTCTTAGAAAGTTATGTCTAATCAAATGAATCAATTATTATTCAAATAATAAAGAAAATCAGTTGATTTTTATTGATTTCTTCTTGGACCGCCTCTTCTTCTAATTAAAACTTTCAAAACTTCTGTCCATGAAACGTTTTGATGGGCTAAAGCAACTTGCAAATGGAACACCAAATCTGCAGCCTCATTGGCGACTGAAATTGTATCTTTATCTTTACAGGCCATAATGAATTCAGCAGCCTCTTCTCCTATCTTTTTTAGAATTTTGTTATCGCCCTCTTTAAGAAGACTATTTGTATAGCTTCCTTGCTCAGGATTAATCTTTCGATTTTCTATGACTTTAAATAATTCACTACAAGCATCAGATGGAGGGGATTCACAATCTTGATTTGTTTCTAAATCTTTAAAGAAACAACTTCTTTCTCCGGTGTGGCATGCTATTGAACCAATTTGTTCAATAGATAAAAGTATTGTATCTAAATCGCAATCACTCCTTATTCCTTTCAATTTCTGAAAGTGACCGCTAGTTTTCCCTTTGTGCCAAAGTTCTTTTCTTGAACGACTCCAATAGTGAACTTCGCCTGATTCTAATGTTTTTATGAGTGACTCTTTGTTCATCCATGCCATCATTAAAATAGTTCCATCAACATAATCTTGAGCTATGGCTGGAATTAAACCATTTTGATCAAAATGTAGATTATCTATAAAAAGCATTTTAAATTAAGCCAATTTGGCTTTCAAACTTTACTTATTTAAATTTAGTCCTCTATTGGTTTTTAATTCATCTTTTTATGACGATTAAAGATATTCCATTTAACTGCTCAAAGCATTTTAGAAACTACCCATGTTCCCATCGGCAATGGAAACATAAAGGTCACTGCCGTTTTGTTCATGGATACAGTCGAAGCTTTACCTTTTGGTTTTCTTCAAATGAACTTGATCAAAATGGATTTGTTGTGGATTTTTCAAGTCTGAGTCCTTTGGAAGAAAAGTTGCGAGATCATTTTGATCATACTTTTCTAGTTAATTTTGATGATCCTCTTCTTGAAACATGGAAAAAACTTCACTCTGAAAAAGTGTTGGATCTAAGAGTTATGAAAAATGTTGGCATGGAATCCACTGCTCAGTTGGTTTGGGGATGGGCTAATGATTTGTTGTTTTCAAGAGAAAAAGGTAGATCTTGTTGTTGGAAAGCGATAGCCCATGAAAATGATATTAATTCCGCTAGTTATACATTATTCCCAAGCTGGTTTAAGTCTTTTTAGGTTATAGAAAGTTTGTTGATATTGATTAGCTTTACCAGTTTTATATTGATTAGTTGAAGACTAATTTTGATTCTCTACACTCTATTTTTATAACGCTTCCCTCTTTGTATTTGCCTTTAAGAATATTTTTTGCTATTTCACTTTCTAATTCTTTTTGTATAACTCTTTTTAAGGGCCTGGCACCGTAGCTTGGATTGTATCCAAGCTCCGTAATTAATAAAAGAACATCATCACTTATTTCGAGACCTATTCCTTTGGCTTCTAATCTTTCTCTCAACCTGCTTAATTGTAAATTGACTACTTTAAGTAAAGTTTCTTGTTTAAGTGGTTCGAAGTTTATTATTTCATCAAGCCTATTAAGAAATTCTGGCCTGAAATGTGCCTTTAGCTCTTGATTAATTAGCTCATCGATATCTGACGAGAGGTTATTGGCTATTTCTCTATCGGTGATTAATTGGCTTCCTAAATTACTAGTAAGAATAATAATAGTATTTTTAAAGTTTGTTGTTCTTCCCTGCCCATCAGTCGCTCGCCCCTCGTCAAGTATTTGTAGCAATACATTGAATACATCTTGATGTGCTTTTTCAATTTCGTCGAATAGTAAAACGCAATAAGGTTTTCTTCTGACAGATTCTGTTAATTGTCCACCTGCTTCATAACCAACATAGCCTGGAGGGGCTCCAATTAAACGACTGATCGAGTGCTTTTCCATATATTCAGACATGTCTATTCTAATTAGGGCACTTTCGCTATCAAAAAGTTGGGAGGCCAAGGCTTTTGACAATTCTGTTTTCCCAACACCTGTTGGACCTAAAAATAAAAAACTTGCAATTGGTCTGCTTGGATCACTAAGTCCAGTTCTTGACCTTTGGATCGCAGAAGAGATTGATTGAACTGCTTTGTTTTGACCAATAACCTTTTTATTTAGCTCAGATTCAAGATTTAGTAATTTTTCAATTTCAGTTTGAGCGAGTCTTTTAACTGGAATAGATGTCCATTTTGCAATTATTTCAGCAACATCATCAGCTAAAACTTCCTCTCTTAAAAGTGATTTCTCTGAATTTTGGGATGAATTATTTAAATTAATTTCTTTCGATTTTAAAGTTTCCTGAAAATTAATAAGGGTGCCATATTCAAGTTCTGCAGCCCTATTTAGGTCATAGTTCCTTTTCGCTTTGTCTATTTCTAGTTGAACTTTCTCAATTTCTTCTTTCAGTTTTGATATCTCTTCGATTGAATTTTTTTCTTCTTTCCATTTCTTGTTTACTTCAATTTGGTTTTGAGTTAATGAAGCGAGTTCTTTGGTAATTAATTCCAGTCTATCTTGACATGAAGTATCTGATTCACCCTCCAAAGATAATTTCTCCATTTCAAGTTGGATGATTTTTCTATCAATCTCATCAATTTCCTCTGGCTTTGAGGTTATTTCCATCTTTAAACGTGATGCTGATTCATCTATCAGATCAATTGCCTTGTCAGGTAAAAATCTCTCTGAGATATATCTATCGCTTAGTAATGCTGCAGCTATAAGTGCGTTGTCAGAAATACGAACACCATGATGCACTTCATATCGCTCTTTCAATCCACGTAAGATTGAAATAGTGTCTTGGACTGAGGGTTGTTTAACAAGTATTTGTTGAAATCTTCTTTCTAAAGCTGGATCTTTTTCAAAATTTTCTCGATGTTCATTTATGGTCGTTGCTCCAATACATCTTAATTCACCTCTCGCAAGCATTGGTTTTAGGAGATTACTAGCATCCATTGCACCACCGCTTGCTCCTGCGCCAACAACAGTGTGAATTTCATCGATGAACAAAATTATTTTTCCTTCTGAATCAGTAACATCTTTAAGAACAGATTTTAGCCTTTCTTCAAATTCACCTCGAAACTTGGCACCTGCGATAAGAGCCCCCATGTCCAGTGAAATTAGTTGACGGTGCTCAAGAGCAGTCGGAACATCTCCATTAATAATTCTTTGTGCTAGCCCCTCAATAATTGCTGTCTTACCCACTCCTGCTTCACCTATCAAAACCGGATTGTTTTTAGTTCTTCGGCTAAGTATTTGAATGGTCCTACGAATTTCTTCATCTCTTCCAATCACAGGATCTAATTTTCCATCTCTGGCCGCAGCAGTTAGGTCTTGGCCGTATTTTTTAAGAGCTTCATAGCTATTTTCAGCATTTTTTTCTGTCACTTTTTTGTCACCTCTAATAGATTTAATAGCCTCTAAAAGACTATCTTTGCTGATTTCATTTTGTTTAAATAATCTATGACAAACTCTTTCGTCATCAAATAGGGAAATCACTAAATGTTCACTTGAAATAAAAGTATCTTGAAAATATTTTTTAATATTGTTGGCGTTTGAAATTGACAAAGATATATTTTTTCCAAAGAAAACAGATCCTTGCTGTTTTTGCATTTTGGGTTGAGTTTTTATAAATTGTTCTGTCTGTATCAGAAGATTTTTCAATGAGCCTTGAGATCTCTCTATTGTTTTTATCGCAATCTCATTATTTGTGAGAAGAGAATAAAGAAGATGTTCTGTCTCTAAGGTTTGATGATATTCACTTAATGCTATATCTTTTGCTTCAACAATTACTTGCCAAGCTTTTTCAGTGAAATCATCAGGATTTACCTTCATTCTTAGAATTCGTTAAGACTTTCATCTTATATTCAAATTCTGATAAATAACTCTATAAAAACCGACCTTTAATAAGTAAAAAAAATTATAGGATTAATTTAATTTAGAGAAAATTTGTTATTTTAATGGATTTATTTTACTATTTTTAAACCACATTTCAAACTTAGTAGCAGTTTTATCATAATTTAAATCTTCTAATGTGATTTTGTATCCATACTTTTTAGCAAGAAAGATTAAATCTTTTGATGTTTTGCATTTTAATATTTTCTCTTTTACAAGAATATTATGCTCTACAGTGTTCACAAAATTTACAAATTCTTCACGGCTCATTATTGTGGAAAATTAATTTTATTTCTCTATTGATTTTTTGCAATAAAAAAAGATGGGGGGTCACCCCATCTTTTTTTATCTTTATGTGTAATTAATTAACAACTATTTTACCAACCATTCCTGCACCACGGTGAGGCTCACAGTAAAAGTCATATGTTCCAGCAGTACTAAATGTTCTTTCCCATGATTCTCCTGGGGCAAAAGCTAAGTCTGGATGACTAAGGTCGTCATTCCCATCAAATACAGCATTATGAGGAGCTAGTTTGTTGTTTACAAATTTAACGGTATCTCCTGCGTTTATGTTTAGAGTGCTTGGTTCAAAGGCAAGCATCCCTGCATCAGTACCAAGCTTAACTTCAACAGTTGAAGCATTTACATTGGAAACACCAATGAAGATGAATGCGAAGAATGCAAATAAAAATGTTGTAATAGAACGAATCATGAAATTAATTCCTTTCTTTTTTTAATCTTACTATCTTAGCCTCATTTGGTCATTTTAGCTTTTCTTTATTCCAGAATTATGCAAAACTTGATCTAAATCTTTGGCATAACTTATACCTCCGAATGTCTCAGGAGAGGTTACGGGCTCATGTACAAAGTGTCTTTGCCTCAGACTAAACCTATCCCAGTTTGTAATTTGAATAGGGAGTAAAATAATTAAAAGTTCAATGAACCAAGTCCAAAGTGGAATTTGTGGTACTTTTCTCATCCCTTTCCATTTCAGAATTGTCTGAATAGCCGTATCTATACTGATGTGGGGCTGCCCTAGGACTAGTTTTTTTATTTTGCTTTTTAAAAAAGGTTTTGCAGGTTCGAAATTAGAGGTTGCTAGATGGCCGCATATAAAGGCAATATCTGCAGCATGAATAAAATGAAATCTTGAGAATAATTTTATCCATCTTGCTAGCCAGATCCAATTAAATGCATCTCTAAGACCTTCGGTAAGATAACTTGTTGGGAATTTACTATTACCGTCTATACGACCGCCAAAAACAAGTGTTGGAAAAACAGCTATAATTTTTCCCGATAGCTCATGGACTTCAAGCTCTGTGAGGCATTGTGCTTTCGTTTGTATATACTCTGTTCCATAAGTAAAAGCTTCTCGTAACAAATTTAAGTTTCTATCAAGAACACTTGCTGTTGAGAAATAAATGATTTGTTTGATATTGGAAGGATTGAGTAAATTGAATAAATTTTTTACTGCAACAATATTTACTTCCTTGGCTCTTTTGGGATCACCCCAAGCAGTTGCTGTATGAATAACTCTGTTTACTTCTGAGAGCTCTTTCTTGAATTTATTTGGTTCGCGCAAATCTCCAACTAATACTTTAATCCTTGGATTTTCTAGATTTATTGCAGTTATTTTCTTTGGATCTCTAACCCATAAAAATAATTCTGAATTTGAATTTTCGATTAACCAACTTGTTATGTATTGTCCAACACATCCACTCGCTCCAGTTATTAGAATAATTTCGTTTTTCAAGATGAAGCTTTTATAAGTTCATTAACATTCTTGCCAGCCTCAAAAAATACTCTTGCATTTTCTTCGGGTGTCCCTGGAAGTATTCCATGACCAAGATTAAGGATATGTTTTCTTCCTTTTGCTTTTTTGACAACATCAACAATTCTTGATCTGATCGCCTCAGGCGTCCCAAATAAAAGTCCTGGATCAACATTCCCTTGGACCCCAACTTCTTGAGGTAGCCTTTTTAGCCCATCTGTCATATCAACAGTCCAATCTAAAGAGACTATATCTACTCCGGTTTGTCCCATCCTCTCAAGAACTCCTGCACTTCCAGAGATGTATAAAATCATTGGTGTGTTTGGATGTTTTTCTTTTACTAAATTGACTACTTTTTGTTGATAAGGTGCAGCAAACTCATCATAATCTTGGGGACTTAATTGCCCTGCCCAGGAATCAAACATTTGAACTACTTGGGCTCCAGATTTAATTTGGTAAGATAAATAGTTCGCAATTGATTCTGCAAAGTGATTTAAAAGTTGATGCAGTATATCTGGCTCTTGGAATGCCATTGCTTTTATAACCGCATAATTTTTGCTACTTTTGCCTTCCACAACATATGCAGCAAGAGTCCAAGGAGCACCCACAAAACCCAAAACTGCAGCATTATTTCCAACACTTTCCCTTAGCCTTCCTAAAACTTCACCAACAAAAGACATGCTCTCTTCAGGTTGAAGTGGTTTTAAGTTCTGTACTTGCTTAAGGCTTCTTATTGGGTCATTTATTAAGGGACCTTTGCTTTCAACTATATCGAAGTTTATTCCCATTCCAGGAAGGGGAGTCAAGATATCTGAAAAAAGTATTACTCCATCGGGTTGAAATGCTTGAAAAGGTTGCATTGAAATTTCATAAGAGAGATCGGGGTTCTCTGATCTCTCTCTGAAACTTGGATGGTTATCACGTAGGTCACGATATACCTTCATGTAACGTCCTGCTTGGCGCATCATCCAAACCGGTGGTCTTTCAACGTTTTCTCCACGCGCTGCACGGAGTAGTAGAGGAGTAGTTTCGTTCATTATTTAGTCCTTTTAAGCGAAAAACCTACACTAATAAGTACATGAAAAATCATGAAATACATTCTTGGCGAAAGTTCGTGATACCTTTTGAATTTTTACATCTAGACGACAGTTGAAATCAGGTTAGGAGGCAAGGTTGAAACATTTCTATTCGCTGAGGCTTAATTATTTTTAGATTTATGCTTCAGAACTATTACGCTTAGGGGAGGCAGGCAAAGGTCTATAGAATTTTCATAGCCATGTATGTTGAACATATCTGTTGATTTGCCTCCCATATTGCCTAAATTTGATCCTCCATATTGACTCGCATCTGAATTGAAGATTTCTTGATAGAATCCAGCAATAGGGACCCCTATTTTGTAATTAGAGTGGTTTTGAGGGGTGAAGTTTGCCACTATTACTAACCATTCTCCATCAACTTTCTCTCTTCTCATAAAACTAATTACTGAATTTTTATTGTCATCACAATCAATCCACTGAAAACCATATTCATCAAAGTCATTTCTCCATAAAGCAGGTTCTCTTTTGTATAGTGAATTCAAGTCGTCAACTAATTTCTGTATACCTTTATGGGGTTCATGATTTAGAAGATCCCATTGCAAATCATCCCAGACATTCCATTCTTGGCGTTGACCAAATTCCATCCCCATAAATATTGTTTTCTTACCTGGATGTGTCCACATATATGAAAGTAAGGCCCTTGTATTTGCGTACTTTTGCCAGTCATCACCTGGCATTTTATGTAAGAGATGACTTTTACCGTGAACAACTTCATCATGGCTTAAAGCAAGCATAAAGTTTTCGGTAAAGTTATAACAAATTGAAAAAGTAATGTTGTTTTGATTGAATTGTCTAAACCATGGGTCAATTTCAAAGTAATCGAGCATATCGTGCATCCAACCCATGTTCCACTTGAGATTGAAGCCTAGTCCATCCATGTCAGTTGGTTTAGTTACTCCACTCCATGTTGTTGATTCTTCGGCAATTGAAAGTGCACCAGGAAAATGTTGAAAAAGAACGTGATTAGCCTGTTGAAGAAATTTAACTGCTTCGAAATTTTCATTCCCTCCATCTTCGTTTGGTATCCATTCACCTTCCGGACGGAGATAATCTTTATAAAGCATTGATGCAACAGCATCAACTCGTATTCCATCAATATGAAATTGATCAAACCAGAAAATTAGATTTGCAACTAGAAAATTACGAACTTCATTTCGACTGTAATTAAAAATTAATGTTCCCCATTCTTTATGTTCTCCAATCCTGGGATCTGAATGCTCATATAAATGACTGCCATCAAAATAAGCAAGACCATGCTGATCTTTAGGGAAGTGACCTGGAACCCAATCAAGAATTATACCTATGCCCTCCTTATGGCATGAATCTACAAAGTTACGAAATTCATCTGGTGATCCATATCTACTTGAAGGTGCATACCATCCAGTTACTTGATATCCCCATGAACCATCAAAAGGGTGCTCTGAAATCGGCATGAGTTCGATATGAGTGAAGCCTCTTTCTTTGACATAGGGAATGACCTTATTTGCTAACTCTTCGTATGTAAGTAATCTTGAGCCAGGTTTCATATCAGCAGCTGGAACGGGTGCCCGATTCTCTCCGTTTGAGTTGATAAAAGGTTCATCAGTGGAAGCATGCATCCAACTTCCTAGATGCATCTCATATACTGATATAGGTTGATCTAAAGGATCTTTTTTATCACGCTTCGACATCCAAGACTGATCATTCCATTGAAACGAATCGATTTTTGAGATGACTGAGCTTTTCGCAGGTCTTACTTCATGTTGAAAACCATAAGGGTCAGCCTTCTCATAGCAATGTCCTTTTTCAGTTCTAATTTCATACTTGTACAAATCTCCATTTTTTAAACCTGGTATGAATAGTTCCCATATGCCTCCTAGACGTTTTTGCATAGGGTGATGTCGACCATCCCATGAATTGAGATCACCAATAACGGAGATGCTTTTTGCATGAGGAGCCCATAAGCAAAACATAACGCCTTGCTTTTGATCTATTTCTGTGAGATGGGCACCCATTTTTCTCCAAATGTGATGGTGATTCCCTTCAGCGAAAAGATGTCTATCAATTTCTCCCATCCATTCTTGTCTGAAGCTCCATGGATCATTCTGAATATGTTCAATCCCTCCACGGTTTACTTTTATTTGATAATTAGTTCCAGGATCTTTTTCTAGTACTCCCTCAAAGATCCATTCATGGTTAAGGTTTTGCAGCTGAATTTTTCTTTTGTCTATTAATAGTTCAACTCCATTTGCCTCTGGCATCCATACCCGAACTATCCATTTATCTTTAAATGGTTGAGGTCCTAGTATGGAAAAGGGACTATCATGCCTACATTCAGAAAGTCTTTGACCGTCTTCTTTTAAAGAATCTAGAAGAATAGAAATGGTCATTACTTTTTGCAGAAATAGCTAGTTAGCTTAATCCTATGTATGTAAATATTGAACCCCTAAGAGGAAATAAGTGATTTGAATTCAAGTTTTGAATTCTCAAGTAATAATGAAATTGTTGTAACTAAGCAGTGAGGGCTTGGCCCTTCGCATAAATATTGGCTTTGACCAGGATTGATTCCAATTGCTGGCCATCCAGATCCTGATATTGAAATTCTTAAACGATCTCCTAAATTTAATGTTGCAAGTATTGGTTGAAGTCTTATTTCTCTATCAGACTTTCTATCTATCTTATTATTGGTAACTCTGAGGACACCTGTAGAAATCTGAGTAGCAACATTTTTGATATTCCCAGGAATTATTGATAATGCAATGAATAGATCAAAACCTTCTCTATCACATTTGGTTTCTAAATTAATAATTGGAAGCCCCTCAAGCCTCAGCTCCTTCGATATTGGATGGGTTGTAAATACTGCGACATCAGGTCGAATATCTAGGTTAAATCTGTTTACCTCCCCTGGTATGTCACTTAGGTGGCCTCCAATAGCTGGCACAGCTCTCCATGGGTCATGAACTATATTCACTTCACCATTTTCTTTTGAATCGGAATGAGGCCTTAGAGAGCCTTCTAGATGACTGTTAGATGCAAGCCCTTTGCTGAAAAGCTTCCACTTTGGAATTTCTTTTTTTTCAGAAATTTCCCAATTCTTAGTAGTTAGATTCCAAAGATGTATTTGAGGAAAATATGTTTTTTCATTTTTTTCTTTTAAGTGTGTGTCAAAAAAATTTAATTGAGTGCTTTGCACACCCTCCCACCATTGGAGATGAGTAGCAGGACCAATTAGTAATTTAGGATTACCACCAGCATTTTTAGCTTTGGAAAAAATATCTAAGATCCCTTTTAAATGAGGGTCCCACCATCCCCCAATAAGAAGTAATGGCTTTTTTAGCCAACTATCCAATGGTTTATAACTTTTCCAATGAGAAGTTTTGCTATGAGATAGTTCTAACCATTTAAGGGCCATTCCTTCTGGGTCATGTTTTTTTAGTAATTTATGACCTTTCAAAAAATATTTTTTTGATTGAAGATCTTCACGGATTTCATGCCAAGCATTCCAATTCTTTTCTCTTTGTGCTTTTTGTGCTGCTAATTGCAAACCCCAACCAATCCCCAAGTGCCACCAAAAAGCTCCTCCTTCACAACTCCAATGTTCATTCTCTGAAAGTCCAGTCATAGCAGGAATAATGCAATCTGGTGGAGTAGTCCCTTCCTCAGCTATGAGCTGTGTAAAGCCTTGGTAAGAAAATCCATATGTCCCCAAAAAACCATTGCATTCAGGTAATGATCGAACCCAATTATGAGTTTGACTGGTATCAGAAGCTTCTTGGCTAAAACCTAAGAATTCTCCTTCAGACCCACCTTGGCCTCGTACATCTTGAATTACAACTACATAGCCATTGCTTGCCCACCAAGATGGGTGAGCATATGTAACTGTTGAGGCGATTTCTCTTCCATATGGTTGGCGCATGAGAAGCACAGGCCATGGCCCCTTCCCGTGAGGTAACCAAATACGGGATTTAAGTAATGTTCCATCTATAAGCCTTAAGTCCTCGTCTCTATATGTTATGGAATCCATTTGTTGCTTTAAAAAGTTTCAGGGCAGTAAAGCCCTCTTATGTACATCGAGAGAATCTCAGCATCAACTTCGCTTATATTCTTTTGAGTTGAGATTTTTTGAATAGATTCGGGCGAAGCAGCAGAAATATTGTTCTTGTTAAGTTCACTAAAATCTTGACAAATTGATTTTGCTTCATCGGGATTTCTCTTAACACTCTCTAGAAGTCTAGATTGAGCCATCGCTTCAAGATTAATGGCAAATGATATAAAGACTAAGGGAAGTAGGAAACCATTCATTGCTTTATTTAATTTATTTTTTTATTGATTTTTATTCTATTCCCTAATTCTTCTTGAGTAAATTAAATAATGTTTTTTTTAGCCTTTTCTATTAAAAAGTGGGCTTTGTTCAGATCTATTAATGGAATTCGTCCAGTTCTTAAAATTCTTTCAAAACGTCCAGTTTTTTGAACAAGCTCTTGAGGGCTAAGACTTGAAAGTGCCTTGTTTGAGATTAATCCTGAGTGCATTAACAACGCTGCTTCGTTAATCTCAATATCTAAAGTGCATATAAAATATGCTATGCATTTAAGTCTTTGTAAATTCCTAACACTACCTAGACTTCCATAGATCATCTTATGAATTTCTTTCTCACTAATAGATAATAATGAGTCCCAAGTTTTGATATTATTTGATAAGAGTATTTTTTCTTCTTGATGGAAATTTTTAGGAAGATTATTCAAGAATAATTTATTATTCATAATCCTCTAATGAATAGCTTTCCTCATTAGAAGAATCACTAGATAAATCCTCATTTATAGTATAATTTCTCTTTGGTAATTCTATTATCTGAGACTCTTTCAAATCATTTATAACTTCACCAAGAACAATTGGCTCACTTATTCCATTGCCTGCTGACTCTATTTTTCTTAGCCTAACTTTAACTTGAGCACCACTTCGACCACCTCCCTTTAAGTTACCAGCTATTTGTAACAACGTTGGTTTTATAGCTTCTTCAGGAAAATCATTTGATGCTTGTGCAACCACTAAATCAAATCCATTGTCATAAACGATAGGAGCATATTTGTAGCCATCTACATTAAATGGAGGTCTATAACTTTGATCGAAGGCCCAACAGCTAGCAGATAATAAAAGTGTAAAAATTGTTATTCCTGTTAGTCGGAACTTAATTCCCCATCTAAAGAAATAAGCCAAAACTGTCAAGACTCCAAGCCCTGAACCTCCCCAGGCTAGCCATTTCGTTACATCATGGATAACTTCACTCATAGACATAGGCTGGTTTCTCCTGAATTCATTCTTTATAGTTTGTTAGCTCCCCCAAGTTAGAGAGTAATGTTTTATGGGAGATGAGAAGGTTTCAAAAACATTAAGGCGATGGGGACTTACTGGAACCTTCGTGGCATTGGGTGGTGTTTTGATTTGGAGTGGGACAGATCTCTTGGTTGATAGAACTATAAGTCGCTTTTCTCCTCAAATAGAAAAAACATTATCTAATTCATTAGGTCATCCTTTGGAATTGGGCTCTTATAGGGGGCTTAGATTATGGGGTGTTGAGTTGGGACCAACGAAACTGCTTCCAGTAGTAAAAGATTCTTCCTCAGTTAAAATTTCAACTTTAACAGTTAAATTTGCACCGTTAGCAAGTTTATTTCATTGGCAACCAGTAGCAATATTTAATCCAAAGGGAACAGAAATAATTCTAAGAAAAAATGATAATGGTTCTTTTTGGGTGATGCCCCCATCTGATGGCTCAAAAAAAATCAATCTTAGACTAAAATTTAATTTAAAAGAACCTACTAAAATTATATTTAATTCTGGGGGGGTGACAGGTAAAACATTATTAGCGAAAGGTAATATTGGTTTAGATCTTGCAAAAAAAAAGATATATGGAGCTCTTGGTTTAGATTTTAAAAAACAAGGAAGTATTTATCTTGCAGGAAAGGGTTATTGGGATGGATTAGAATTTAAAACTAAAGCACGAATTGATAAACTTAAACTTGATATTTTCCAAGATATTCTAGGTGATGATTCTAATATTATTACAAAAGGAGATGTTAATGGTGATTTGTCTTTAGCAGTAGAAAAAGGCTTTATAAGTTGTAATGGTGATTTAAAGGTAAAGAATTTATCTTTAAGAGGAGGAATTTTAAAGGATACATTATCTACTAGTAATTCACAAATAAAGTGTGATAACGATAAGTTTAAACTAATTGACTCTAATTGGAATTATGGATATTTGTCTATATCTAATTCATTTGAAGTACTATTTAATAAAATCAATAAAAATTATATAAACTTTGCTGCTTTTATCAAAGTTAAAGGATTTGATCATAAACCTCTTTCTTTAAAACTTAAGTTGCCAATTTCAATAGTTAATAGGCGTTTTATTTTGGGAGATTTAAAAGGTGATTTTAATCTGGAATCTTTTCCTTTAGGATCTTTAAATCCAATATTAAATTCTTCATTGTCAGGAAATTTAAAGACGACTGGCTATTTTCAAGGGCCTATATCTAAATTGAGTTCTAAAATTAATCTTTCTTTAGATAATCCGCAAGTAAATGGTATTCGTTTGAGAGAGAAATGGAAAGGGACTTTTACACGTATTCCAGAAGAAAAGATATGGGGTAGTTTGCAAATGGTTTCTGAAAGTTCTACTACACCTAGCGAACTTCAACTTAACTTTAATAAGGATGGTAATTTTAATAATTTGATTTTGAATAGATTAGGAGGAGAAATAACTTTAAATACTAAATTAAATTCTTTTGAATGGAAAGCTAATAAATTCAGATTAGATCGAGTAGAAGTAGCTATACCACCGGAAAAAAAGTTTAAAAAAATTTTTGGTGAGGTCTCTGGTAAAGGTATTTTTTCACTTGACCCCTTATTTATTAATGGCGAGTTGAATTTAGCCTATTTCAGATTATTAGGTCTCAAATTACAACAGGCAAATATCAAAGGACTAATTGAAAAAGAAAAAACTAATTTAACAGGTGAATTAAAACCATCTAAAGATGGAACTATTCAGTTTGAAATAAATAAAGAAACTGAATTTTCTTTATTAGCTAAAGTTAGAGATGTGAGTCCTACTTGGATTACTGCTACAGCTTTAGAGATTCCTAAATTAGGATTGAATTATTCAGAAGCATTAGGTAAAGCCGAAGATTTACCAGGGCTTTTAATTGGTTATAATAATAGTACAATAGATACTCAATTAGAAGCTCTAATTAAATCTAAGGATGCATATATAGATGATGTTTCTTTAATGAATAGTAAAAGCTTTATTAATCCTTATGATATTAAGGGTAATGTTAATGCAGATATAAAACTAATTGGTGAAGGATTATCAGATTTAAAGTTAGAGGCAAAAGCTTACGGTAAGGTTTGGACAAATAAATTTAAGCTTATAGGTAATAATGAAATAAAGCCATTTAATGCAACTTTTATTGGGAATTTAGGCTCGGGTGATGGTAGCTTCTCCTTGCTTAATCTTAATTTTTCATTGCTATCTTTAGTTGCGCCAATACCTTCATCATTAGATGGTTATTTTGGTTTAAAGGGTAAATATAGTTTAAGTGAAAGAACTCCAAAAGTTATTGCAGGTTTAAGTATCGACGATACTAAAATTTATGATAGAAATATTATTTTAGATAAGGGCAATATTTTACTTGATGATAATTATCTTGAATTTGATATCGCTCTTAGGGATAAATCTTCGAAGAATCCTATTGAGTTAAGTGGAAATTATCCATTAGTTAGTTCTTTGCCTATAGATCTGAAAGTTGAAAGTCATGGAGATGGGTTGGCTTTTTTAACAGGGCTCACAAATGGGGGTGTTTCCTGGACCTCAGGTATTGCTGATTTGAGTTTGCTAATTAGGGGTACGCCTGAAACTCCTATCGCAAATGGCTTTATGGTTTTAAAAAACAGTACTATCCTTTTTCAAGATAAAGAAATTAATAATTTGAGTAGTACAATAGTTTTTGATTTCAATAGGATTGAAGTCCGAGAACTTAGCGCAAGTATTGGAGCAAATGGTGTCATTAATGCTCAAGGTGGTATTCCCTTATTTGAATCTCAATTAAATGAAAGTGAACCACTGGCTTTTTCTATAGAAAAAACACGTATTAATACAGCATTTACTGATGTCAGTGTTTCATCAGAGATTATTGTTAGAGGATCTGTTTTGAAACCTAAATTAGCAGGTGAAGTATTTATTTCGGAAGGCTCGATTTATGCTAAAAAAGCTAATAATCCTGAAAAGACAATAACTGATAAATCGAAACTCCATATAGATTCTAAATTTAAAAAAGTTCGTAGATTTCCAGAGCAAGATTGGAACCAGAGTGGACCACTGGTTTTATTTATTCAAGATGAAGAAGCGCCTGCAAGTCGGATGATGGGCAATGGAATTCCTAATGGATTAGGCTCAATAAGATTTGATAATTTAAAGCTTGTACTAGGTCCATCATTGAGATTGGTTTCTCAACCACTAGCTAGCTTTGAAACTAATGGATTTTTATTCTTGAATGGCGCTTTAAACGAGACGCTTGATGTTAGTGGAGTTATTAAACTTGTTAGTGGCTATATAAATCTCTTTACGACTACTTTTAATTTAGATCAAAGTGAACCAAATGTAGCCGTGTTTGTTCCTTCTATGGGCTTGGTACCATATGTTGACGTAACATTGAAAAGCCGTGTTCCAGACAATGTTAGAGATGTAAGTAATTTTTCCTCTAATGGAATGGCATCATTTGGTATAGCAGGATCACGTTTCGTAAATGTTGAAGTGAGAGCTTCTGGACCTGCGGATAGAATTAGTGACAACTTTCAATTAAGAAGTACTCCAGCTTTGGGACGAAGTGAGTTATTAGGACTCATTGGAGGTAATTCTCTTACAAATCTAATAAGTAGTGGAGGCGATGGAGATGCTATCACTAGCTTTTTAAATAGATCTGTCGCTTCTTATGTTCAAGGAAATATTAATGGCTTTTTAAGTGACAAACTGCAACTATCTTTATATCCAACATATTTAAATCGTTCGGATTTTGATGATGATGCTAATGAAAGTGATTCATCAAGCACAGATCAAGAGGGTAATAATCTGTCTGGTCAGCAGGTATGGGTCACTGAACTTGGATTTGATTTTAGCGAGAGAATTAATTTTTCAGTTCAAGCTGTTCCCAATCGACAAGATATTCCACCTCAAGGAAATATTAGTTTTCAAATGAATCCAAATATAGGTTTGCTCGGCTCTTTTGATAGAAATGGAAATTGGCAAAGTCAGCTGCAACTCTTTTTTAGATATTAGAGTAATGAATGGTGGAATGAAAACGATTTGATTAAAGAATTTCATAGTTCGATTGATTTTTATCTTCTTTTATTGCTTGATTAGCCATTAAAGGAATATTTTAAAGATAGTGAAAAATTTTCTTTGATTAAATAGTTGATCTAAATCAAATGAGTACAAACTTTTCAGTGCCTGATCCTTCGCCCCAGCTAGTAATAGTAGCTGAGAGTGCAAAAAAGGCGTCTATTTTGCTTGGCCAATCCACTAATGAACAAAGGTGTGAGGCTTTGACTGAAATGGCAAATGCTTTGAATGCTAATGCCGATGAGATTTTAAAAGCAAATATTCAAGATCTTGAAAGATCAGAAAAAGAAGGGTTGAATAAATCACTTTTATCGAGACTTCAGTTAACAAAAACTAAACTTAAAGGATGTATTGACGGGGTCCTAAAAGTTTCAAATCTCGCGGATCCAATTGGTAATAGACAACTTCATAGAAAATTGGATGAAAATCTTATTCTTGAGAGAGTGACAGTTCCATTAGGGGTTTTAGGAGTAATATTTGAATCGAGACCAGATGCATTAATACAAATAGCATCTCTTGCTGTTCGTTCTGGTAATGGAGCTTTATTAAAAGGAGGAAGTGAAGCAAAAGCTACCAATCAGGCAATAATGGATTCTCTTGATAAGGGGTTAAGTAAGTCAAATGTTGGGTCAGGAGCGTTGTCTTTGCTCACGACACGTCAAGAAAGTTTAGGCTTACTTCGTTTAGACCGGTTTGTCAATTTGATAATACCCAGAGGTAGCAATGAGTTAGTCCAGTTTATTCAAGAAAACACACGTATCCCTGTCTTAGGTCACGCTGATGGGATTTGTCACCTATATGTAGACAATTTTGTAGATATTGATAAAGCAATTAGTATAGCTTTAGATAGTAAGATTCAATATCCTGCTGCTTGTAATGCAATTGAGACATTATTAATTCATGATGATGTTGCCGAGATGTTTTTGAAAAAAGGCTTGCCAATTTTTTCTGACGCAGGAGTGACTCTTAAGGGAGATGCCAAAAGTCAATTCTTAGGTGTGAAAAACAAGGCTGATGAGTCAGACTGGTCTACAGAATATCTTGATTTAATTCTTTCAATAAAAATTGTTAGTAATGTAGACGAAGCTATTGAACATATTCGTAAATATAGCTCTCGTCATACTGAAGCGATAGTTACTGATAACAAAGAAGTTTCTGAAAAATTTTTAAGTTCAGTTGATAGTGCAGGTGTTTATCATAATTGCTCTACTCGTTTTGCTGATGGTTTCCGATATGGATTTGGAGCTGAAGTTGGGATAAGTACACAGACTCTACCACCACGAGGACCAGTGGGATTGGAAGGCTTAGTTACCTATCGCTATTATCTCAGAGGTGATGGTGACCTCGTTAAGGATTTCGCTTCTGGAGATAGAAGTTTTTCTCATGTTGATCTACCATTATGAGTCAATTTAATAATTTAAGTGTAATTCATATAAAAGCTATAAATCTATGGGCCCATGTAGGTGTTTTAGAAAGTGAGCGAATACATGGTCAAAGATTTCTTCTCGACATTAGTTTTTGGTTGGATTTGGATGAGTCCTCCAAGCTTGATCAATTAGATAAATCAATAGACTATAGCGAAGCAATTAAAGCAGTTAAAAAACTTTCATTTGAAATCAAATGCTTAACGATTGAATATTTTAGCGATCAAATTTTAAATCTTCTTGAGTCTCTATATGGTTCAGTCCCAATTCATATTCTGCTGACAAAATGCTCGCCACCAATAGATGGATTTACTGGAAATGTTCTAATCGAAAAGAAAAGGAATTTCTTATTTCCCATTAATTAATTGGATAGAAACAAAAGACCAATTTTTCTTATTCATGGTTTGTGGAACAATCCTCAATTATTTGAAAAATTAATTAAAAAAATCAATGAAGATGATTATGACTTGTTCAGACCACATTTGCCACACAAATATGGGAAAACATCTCTTAGGCATTTAGCTAATGATCTTGATTCTAAGATTAAGAAATTAGTGGGGTCTCAAATCGAAATTGATATTGTTGGTTTCTCAATGGGTGGATTAATCAGTAGACTTTGGTTGCAAAATCATGAAGGCTTTTTAAGAACTAAACGTTTTATTAGTATTGGTACACCTCATTTTGGAAGTTATACAGCTCAAATGATCCCTTCATTTTTGATGCCAGGTATTGCAGAGATGAAAAGAGGAAGTAGTTTATTATCTCAATTAAATAATGACTTGACTGCTTTGGAAAAGATTGAATGCACTAGCTTTTTTACAAAATGGGACTTGATGTCATTCCCAGGGTGGCAAGCAAAACTTTCTATTGGTGATTCTTATCAATTACCTGTGTTGACACATAAAGAATTGATAACCAATTCAGGCTCTCTAGATATTTTAGCCAAAAAGATTTTTATTAATGGCTAATTAAGACCACTATGTCTTATTAGAGCTTCAGTAGAGGGAAGTCTTCCTCTGAATTGTTTGAAAACCTTATTGGGTGAACGACTACCACCAAGACTAAGAATTGAATCACGATATTTCTTACCAATCTTTCGGACTTCATCCTTATTGGCAAGGCCTGCCTCTTCAAATGCGGCAAAGGCATCAGAGCTGAGTACCTCAGCCCATTTGTAAGAGTAGTATCCAGCAGCATAGCCACCAGCAAAAATATGACTGAAGGCACAGAGAAATTGATCTTCTGGAATAGGATCCATCACTGTTGTGTTTTTTGCGATTTCTCGTCGTAACTCATCTGGGGAAATTTCTAAATCTTTATTCCATTGACTATGGAGTTTTAGATCAGTAAGAGCAAAATGTATTTGCCTTAATGTTGCAAGCCCAGAATTAAATGTTCTGCTTAGTCTCAATTTATTGATTTCTGATTTTGGTAATGGCTCTTTCGTTTTCCAATGTATTGCTATTTCGGAAATTGTTTGATCCTCTAAGCACCAATTTTCCATAAATTGGCTTGCTAATTCGACAGCATCCCATTCAACGTTATTAATACCGGCTGCTTGCGGGTAATTTACAGTTGTCAGCATATGTTGTAGTCCATGACCAAATTCATGGAAGAGAGTTTCGACTTCTTCGAAACTCATCAGACTGGGTTTTTCCTCAAGAGGAGGTGTTTGATTGCAGACTAAATAGGCTACTGGGAGAACGATATCATCCTTTGTCTTTTGATTTCGGCACAAACATTCATCCATCCAGGCACCTCCTCTTTTTGTCGCAGGACGACTAAAGGGATCTAGATAGAAAGATGCGATTTTCTGACCATCTAAATTTTTAACATTAAAGAAAAGGACATCTTCATGCCATAAAGGAGCTGAATTACTTGCTTCTTCAATGTCAATTTCAAAAAGTCTTTTGCACAAGTTGAATAGACCATTAAGAACTTGATCTAAAGGAAACCATGGTCTGAGTTTCTCTTGGTCAAGATCGTATTTCTCTTTGCGTAGAACTTCAGCCCAAAAACTTACATCCCATGGAGATAGCTCATAATCTTCGTTTTCTCCATTTCTTTTGGCACACTCACGAAGATGTAAAAGTTCTTTTTCAGCATGAGGCATTGCAGCTAATCGTAATTCTTCAAGTAACATCTCAACAGCATTTTCATTATCCGCCATCTTGGTGGCTAAACTAATTTCACACCAGTTTTTATATCCCAATAGTTTTGCCTGTTTATTTCTGAGATCTAAAATTTCTTCAATTATTTCTTTGTTACTAATCTTTCCATCGCTAGCTCTACTTACAAAGGCTCTATAAACTTTCTCTCTTAGACTCCTATCTTTTGCATAAGTTTGAAAAGGAATGTAACTAGGCATATCTAAGCCAACTCTCCATGGACCATTTGATGCTGATGGATTATTTCCTTCTTTAGATTTATCACCAGCTTCTTTTGCAGCAAGAGCTAATGTCTCAAGAGCTCTTTCAGGAAGCCCCTCGACTTCTGACTTGTTTTTTATTAAAAGACTCCAATTCTTAGTCGCATCTAATACATTATTACTAAAAGTAGTTGATAATTCAGCTAATCGCTCACTGCGAGAATTAAAGAGTGCTTTTTCATTAGCTTCTAAACCAATCCCTTTGTTTTTCATTGTTATTAGTTCGGTTTCAATGATTCTTATTTGTGTTTCATCCTTTATGTTTCTATGCTCTTTTAAATTTGAGAGAGCCTTGAAAATAGTTTCGTTTTGAGCAAGCTGGTTACTAAACCTGACGATTTTAGGTTGTTCATTTGAATGAACTTCGCGCAATTCTGGTGAATTACATACCGCATTGAGATGACTTACAACTCCCCAACTCCATCTAAGTCTCTCTCCTATTGTATAAAGTTGGGGCATTACATCTTCCCAACATATAGAATTTTTGGCTAATAACTTTTGATCGATTTTTTTTTCTAGTTGATTTAATCTTTCTTTTAAATCTTTTATTAGTAGCGGGATGTTTTTAGAAATCTCATCAGGGGTGATTTTATCGTAATCAGGAAGACCTTCACCTTTTAATATTCCTGCTGGCTTAATTGAAGTCATTTTTAAATTCAATAACTAACTGACTGCTACAAGGTTATTGGTAATTAATGATTGTGCGAGAGCATTTGTTGAGACCTCATATAAATCAATGGCTATTCTTGGCCAAAAACCAATCACCAATGTAGGGACTAACAGGCTTAAACCTATTGAAAGCTCTCTTGCATCCATTTCTTTTACTATGGATAAAGCTGGAATTCTAGGACCAAAAAAGACTCTTCTGCACATTGAGAGAAGGTAAATAGGTGTTAAAACCAATCCAATAGCTGCAAGTAATATTGTTATTGCTCTAAACAATGAAGTAAATCCTTCTTGACTTGTTATACCTAGAAAAACAGTGATTTCACTTATAAATCCACTCATCCCTGGTAAGGCAAGAGAGGCTAGAGAACTGGTTAAGAAGAACGCAAAAGTTATTGGCAAAGCCTTTGCTAAGCCGCCCATGTTTGGTATTGAAAGAGTATTGGTTCTTTCATAAAAACTTCCAGTTACAAAAAACATTGCCGCAGCAATTAGTCCATGGCTAATCATTTGTAGCATTGCCCCACTAATTCCAAGTGCATTTATTGCGCCAATGCCAACAAGAACAAAACCCATATGACTTACAGAACTGCATGCTATACGTCTTTTTACATTGTCTTGTGCAAAAGCATTTAGGGCTCCATAAATAATATTTACTATTCCAATAATGATTAGTGCTGGAGCAAGCAATAAATGAGTATCAGGTAAAATTTGTACGTTAAATCTTATAAGAGCATACCCTCCCATTTTTAATAAAACACCTGCTAATAGCATTGACACTGGTGCATTAGCCTCACCATGAGCATCAGGAAGCCAGGTATGAAGAGGAAAGATGGGAAGCTTTACTCCAAAACCAATTAAAAACCCTAAATAACAAAAGATAGCAAAATTCCCAGTAAAAGATTTGGATGCAATTTCACTCAAATTAAAGGTAAATTGATCTCCAGAAAGTGCTAAAGCAAGCCCACTGATTAATATTAAAAGAGAAGCCAGCGCTGTATAAAGAATAAATTTAGTTGCTGCATAAAGCTTTCTTTTCCCTCCCCAAATAGCAATTAAAAGATAAACAGGAACTAGCTCAAGCTCCCAGGCTAGAAAAAATAGTAAAAAATCTTGTGATAGGAAAACTAACGCTTGAGCAGAAGCTTGTATGAGTAATAAAGCAAAATAAAGTCTAGTTTTTTGGTTTACTTTCCAACTTGCCGCTGCTGATAGAAGAGTGATTAGTCCACTGAGAACTACAAGCGGAGCTGATATGCCGTCTACTCCTAGTGACCATTCAAGGCCAATTGATGGAAGCCATTGAAGTCTTTCAACCAATTGAAGACTTTCGCTACTTGGATCAAATAGATTTGCAAATGCACCAACAATTATTAAAAAATCGGCTAATAAGATAACTAGAGAGATATTCCTTGGAAGAGTAGAGTTTTTACTTTCTTGCGTTGGCAGAAATGGCATTACTAATGCTCCAACTGCTGGAAGAAGCACAATGAGAGAAAGCCATGGGAAAACTGTCTGAGAATCTATACTCATTGGCAGATTGGCATCCATGATTTGGGGCAAGTCAGCCATAAAGCTATCAGTTTTTGTTCGTTTTCATGAGTAGAACTACCCATTGATGTTTGAAATGCATTCGCTTCCTCTGGGTTGTAGGCTCATTAAAGGTGCGCGACTTGCTACACCAGCAGCTTCCCAGGCTTTGACCATTGCGACACTGACTTCTCGGCCTTTAGTCGCTTTGCACAAGGCAAGAATGCTTGGACCTGCTCCACTAATTGCACATCCTAAAGCTCCGGCTGCCTTTGCTGCTTCTCTTACTTCGAGCCCACCTTTGATAAGACCCCATCTGTAAGGTTCATGAAGTTTGTCATGCATGCCATCTGTAATTAGATCTTCATTCCCAGTCCTTAGTCCTTGGAGTAAAAGAGTAAGTGCACCTAAGTTGACTACTGCATCATTTATAGAAATATTCTCTGGCATGACTCTTCTTGCTTCGCTGGTGCTTAGGCGAATAGATGGAATTGCTACTACTGCTTTTATTGATTGATCCCAATCGCAGCGAACTACACGCCATCTGTCATTTGCTGTTTTAGCTGTTACGCAAAGACCTCCTATTAATGAGGGGACAACATTATCTGGATGTCCTTCAATATCAATTGCTAGTTCTAATAGCTTTTCTTTAGGTAATGGATATCCAGCTAGGGCATTAGCTCCAACTAGACCGGCCACGATTGCGGTGGCGCTGCTTCCAAGTCCCCTCGCTGGAGGTACCGCTAACTTTACTCTTGCTTCAAGAGCAACTGGTTCAATATTTGCAGCTCTCCATACTCTTTGTGCGGCTCGATAAAAAAGATTCTCAGGTCCACCCCTTAAATGATTCCCTTCAGTACTTTCCATAATCAATTCAAATCTTTCGCCATTTCCTTCTATTCTTCTAATAGTGAAATAGTTGGAAAGATCTAATGCAGCTCCAAGGCAATCAAACCCTGGACCTATGTTGGCTGTAGTAGAAGGTACTTCTACTACGACAGTTTGTCCTATTTTTGGCGGCCCCATGTTTTTATCCTTTAATTAAGTCTCCCATCTGATTCGGCAATTAAGCGAGCTCTGCAAGCTGAACTGAATAATGTCGCTTCTGGATCTTTAAGAACAATCAATGGAATTTCTTTTAAATAAGATTGAAAGCGACCCTTATTACTAAATGCATCAAGGAATTTAGAAGAGTTTATTCCATTGAGGTTTTTTATTGCAGTTCCTCCTGAAATCCATAATCCTGAAGAGCAAAGTTCATGTAATGCAAGGTCTCCAGCTGTTGATCCATAAGCATTTAGCCATAATTGCAAAGCTTCAGACATTAATTTGTCTCCGTTATTTGCTTTTTCCCAAACAAGTGCGGGTAAATCTGTGAAAGCTGATTTATCACTATCCATTTTTTTTAAAGTTTCCTGAAGTGGGTGGTTTTCATTTAATGGATCATCCAATTTCCATCTCGCAATCATTCCAAGGCCTGTCCCACTGACTATTCTTTCAATCGATACTCTTTGAATAGTTAGCTTCTTTTTTAGCCATTTGACTAATTCCCATTCGTTTTCTGTCCTTGGGGAAAATTCCCGATGACCTCCTTCACTGGGAAATATAAAAATGTTTTTAGGTGTAATTAATCCTCTTGACATTCCTAAACCAGTACCAGCTCCGATTATTGCAACTAATTCTTGGTTGGTTTTGGTCTCAGAATTTAATGTTCCTTGGATTACTTCATATTGGTCATTTTTGAAAAATGGAATCCCATATATTAATACTGAGAAATCATTTATCAATTCAATATTATTTATTTTTGAAAGCTGAGATAATTCTTCTGTTTCTATATCCCAGCCTAGATTTGTAATCGTAACTTTCTGGTCTTTTATTGGGCCTGCTACTCCAATACATCCATATTCAGGGAGTGATATATGATCTGGTAAATGTTTAAAAAAATCTTCAAATATTGAGTAAAAAGATTCCCATTCTGAAGAAATATAGTATTTTTCAAATAATTTTTTTGGATAGTTCTCGTTTGAACAAACAGCTAATATAGTTTTTGTCCCTCCAAGGTCTCCAGCAAGTAAATTCATTAGTTATTAAAATCGTTTTTGATTTAGGGTTGATTAACTTGTATACCTTTTTTGCTAATTGATTCGTTAATTATTAATTTAAACTTGTCTATACTCATATTTCCAAGATCTTTACCTTCTCTTGTCCTTACTGAGATTTCATTATTCTCTTCTTCCTTATCTCCAATAATTATCAAGAAAGGTATTCTTTGCATAGTATGTTCTCGTATTTTAAAACCAACTTTTTCATTTCTAATATCAATTTCAGTTCTGAAGCCAAAGTCAACTAATTTGTTTTTAGCACTAAAACATGCTTCATTATTTCTATCAGTTATGCCCATAATCATTATTTGAACAGGTGATAACCATGTAGGAAAATTTCCTGAGTAATTCTCAATTAATATCCCAATAAATCTCTCAAATGAACCTAAAATAGCTCTGTGAAGCATTACAGGTGTTTGTTTCCTTCCTGTGATATCGATATAACTTGCATTGAGCCTTTGAGGCATGGAGAAATCTACTTGAATTGTTCCGCACTGCCATACTCTGTTGAGACAATCTTTTAAGGAGAATTCAATTTTTGGACCATAGAAGGCGCCTTCTCCAGGGAGTAGCGACCAGTTTAATCCTTTTGAATCAAGTGCCTCAGATAAGGCTTTTTCTGATTTGTCCCAGATATCATCACTCCCAACCCTTTTCTCTGGTCTTGTTGAGAGCTTAATAAGAATTGAATCAAAGCCAAAGGTTTTATAAACCTCAAATACCAAATCAATAAAATTTTGTACTTCTTCTTGGATTTGTTCATCGGTACAAAATATGTGTGCATCATCTTGAACAAAATTTCTTACCCTCATTAAGCCATGCAGTGCACCAGAAGGCTCATTGCGATGACAAGAACCAAATTCAGAAAGTCTAATAGGAAGATCTCGATAGCTTTTTAAACCTTGATTGAATATTTGTATGTGGCATGGACAATTCATAGGTTTTATTGCATATTCCCTGTTCTCTGAAGTTGTAGTAAACATATCTTCTTTAAATTTATCCCAATGGCCTGATTTCTCCCAAAGACTTCTATCTACTACTTGCGGAGATTTAACTTCTTGATAATCATATTTTGTAATCGTTTCCCGAATAAAGTCTTCTAAAATTCTATAAATAGTCCACCCTTTAGGGTGCCAAAAAACCATACCGGGTGCTTCTTCTTGTGAGTGAAAAAGTGAATACTTTTTCCCTAATTTCCTATGATCTCTTTTCTCAGCTTCTTCAATTCTAGAGATATATTCTTTTAATTCTTTAGAGCTTTTCCAAGCTGTTCCATATATTCTTTGTAGCATTTCATTGTTAGAGTCTCCGCGCCAATAAGCCCCGGATACTTTCATTAGCTTAAATACTCTTAGATGCCTTGTATTTGGCACATGAGGACCTCTGCACATATCAATATATTCTTGATGTTTATATAACTTTATGATTTCATTTTCAGGGATATTTTTAACTATATCTAGCTTGAAAATTTCACCTCTATCAGTAAAAACTTCCGTTGCTTTCTCTGGACTAACTATTTCAACACCTACATTATAATCTCTGTTAACTAACTCTTTCATCCTTTTCTCAATTTTGAGAAGATCATTAGGAGTAAAGGTATCTTTATAAGAAATATCATAATAAAAACCATCTTCAATTACCGGCCCTATTGCCATTTTCGCTTCGGGGTATAATTGCTTTACAGCATGTCCAAGAAGATGCGCGAATGAATGTCTAATAATTTCTAGTCCTTCATCATCTTTGGCTGTAATAATCTGTATATGAGAATTTTGAGTTATAGGAATACAAGTATCAATTAATTCCCCATTCACTCTCCCCGCTAGCGCTGCTTTTGCTAAACCAGGACCAATTTCTGATGCTATTTGGTCAATTGTGACAGCGGAATCATATTTTTTTTCAGTTCCATCAGGTAATGTAATTATTGGCATAATTTTCTACAAATTTGAATAAAATCCTAGAGCTTCTTTGACTCTATTTAATGTTAACTTAGAAACCTCCTCGGCAGTAAGTTTGCCTTTATTTAGTATCCTTTTTAACTCTTCTGGATCATTCATTAGTTCTTTATATTTTTCTTGAATAGGTTTGAGAACGTTAATCATTGCCTCTGTAAATTCTGGTTTGAATTTACCCCAGCCCATTTCTGCACAATATTCTGCTGCTTTTTCTCTCCCTAGGCCAGAAATTATTGAATAAATTGTTAAAAGATTATCAGCTTCAGGTCTTGAGGGATTTCCAAATTCTAATCCTAATTCTGAGTCGGTCTTTGCACGTTTTATTTTTTTAGTAATTACATCTGGACTGTCTAATAAAGTAATCCTACTATTTTCATTTGGGTCGCTTTTACTCATTTTCTTTGTTCCGTCTGTCAGGCTCATGACTTTGGAACACTCTTTCAAAATTAAGGGATTTGGAACTTTAAGTATTGGATTCTCTTTCGTTCCGAATTTTGAATTAACTCGTTGAGAAGCAATATCTCTCGCAAGCTCTAGATGCTGCTTTTGATCTTCTCCAACAGGAACCAAATCAGCGTCATAGAGAAGAATATCCGCAGCCATAAGGACTGGATAATCTAATAATCCAATAGATACATTGTCGCCTTGTTTAATTGACTTTTCCTTGAACTGAATCATTCTCTCCATCCAGTTTAAAGGAGTTAAGCAATTTAATATCCAGCAAAGCTCGCTATGTGCGCTTATCTGACTTTGAATGAATATTGAGCATTTATCAGGATTCATCCCACAAGCGATGTACAAAGCCGCTGTAGATAAAGAATTTTGATGAAGAGATTTTGGGTCATGCGGAGTGGTTATCGCATGAAGATCAACAACGCAAACAAAAGTTTCGTAATTTTCTTGTAATTCAACCCAATTTCTTATTGCTCCAAGCCAGTTACCAATATGAACATCTCCTGTGGGTTGAACACCAGATAAGACTCGCTTCTGATTCACTTATCCTTGCTCGCTTGTATCTGTGGAATCAACTTCATTTGAACTTGCTGCTGTTGCTTGATCATTATCTTTTTCTTCAGGATCTTGAGTAACATTTTTTCCCTGATCAGTATCAGCGACCTCTTGCCCTTTAACTGGTTTTTCTGGCCTTGCAAAAGGGTTGGGCTTTGTGTTCACTGAGTTGTTATTTTCACCGTTATATTTTCCGCTGTTACCCCTGCCTCTTCTTTGGTCATTGGCAGGCGCTTGAGATCTATATTCGTTGACTAAATTTTCAAGACTTCCGTCTTCAAGCATTTGCGCAAGAGTTCTTACTGCGAAACCTAGAACAGCGACAGTAGATCGAAGATTAAAGGCTTCTTGTAATGATCTGGCTGCTCGCATTTCATTATCACTTAAGCGAATACGAAAGCCTCCCTCTCTATTGTTAGGACCTCGGCCACCTCTAAAGTTATTACGACCATTTTGTCTTTGGTTTTGGAAATCGCCACCACCTGACTGATTATTGGTGTAAGAGTCACCCATGAACATATTTGCCAATAGGGGCAAGTGTGACGCATAGCCGGTACTTTTGCGACATATTTGAATATCTTGATTAGCACTTTCACATCTAAGGATATTGATTCCGGGGGATGATTTGATTTATTTAGGCATAAATTTTTCTTCTTAAAAACGTAAAACCTTCTTTCTTTGCGGTTATTAAGGGAAAATTTGCTTTAAAATGAAAGTTAGCTAAGAAGAAACTGTATTTATTGAAATCGTGGAAAATCATTCATTAACAAAATCTCCTCTCACCTTGCCTTCTTTTTCGATTCCGAAAATTAGTCTTTTTATTGGGCTAACTATCACAGGTCAATGGGTTTTGAGTGATGTGGCCCATATTCCTGGGGGTGGACTTGGATTGCTATTAGGACTTGGTTGTATTTTTTATTTTTTAAAACCAGGGAAGGTTTCATTTGATGCTCCCTCAACTGTTCAAGGATGGGTAAGAAGATGTCATGACGTTTTAGAGAATTTTGAGTACTTACTTGAGGATGGAGAGCAAAGTGAAAGAAAAAAAGAAAGAATAAATTCCTTGCAAAAAATTATTGATAGAAGCGAAGATCAAAGCATTGGTTTCTTGAAAACAAAAGGCGTAAAATTGCCTGATAAAGAGCAACTGGAAAAAGTTTTAGGAATAAAAAATCAAATAAAAGTTTCTTTCCCACCAGCTCTTCCGGTAAGAGATCGAAATTGGGTTTTGCCAGATTTAATCCAAGAACAAGATTTTATTGTTTATTCTTTGGCACTTCCAATGAGCGCAGCTGATCTTTTGTGGATTAAAAATATCCCTACAGATCAACCAGCCTGGCTAATGGTTGCAAGTAAAGAATCTACTGATTGGTCTGATGAGCGAAATGCATTGGAGGCTCAATTACCTGATAGATGGACTAACAGAGTATTGAAATGGGATGGATCTCAAACAGAAATGGCAACGGTTCTTTCTCCAATTAAGAAACTTCTTGAAAATCCAAAGAAGAATACAGACATTACCAAGCAAAGACTTTTGTCTCGATTGCATACTTCTTGGCAAAAAGATTTAGAAAAATTAAGAAGAGAAAAATTCAAGGTTATTCAAACAAGATCTCAATGGATAGTTGCTGGTATCGTTTTCGCCTCCCCTGTCGCCTCAACTGATTTGCTTGCAGTTGCAGTTGTTAATGGCTTGATGATCAAAGAAATGTCGAAAATATGGTCTTCCAAAATGAAGCCAGAATTACTTGAGGCAGTCTCAAGACAACTAGCAATGGCTGCAATCGCTCAAGGAGTTGTCGAATGGAGTGGACAGTCTTTGTTGAGTTTGGCAAAGCTTGATGGCTCCTCTTGGGTGGCTGCTGGAACAATTCAGGCCTTGAGTGCTGCTTATTTAACCAGAGTGGTTGGAAGATCGATGGCTGATTGGATGGCTCTCAATAATGGAGTAACTCAACCTGATTTAAAACTTATTAAGCAACAAGCTCCTCAACTAGTATCAAAAGCTGCTGAACTTGAAAGAGTTGATTGGGTGGCTTTTTTAAAGCAATCAAAAGAATGGATTCAGTCTCAATCTATTAATTACAAAGTAAAATCAGTTTAAGTTTATAACTGTTATTCTGGTATATCTTTGACTTATATTTAGATAAGACATTAATATTTTCTAATTTCAAATATATGTTTAATAAAAAGATCTTTTCTGAGTATATTTATAAGAAAAATAAGATACTTAGTTTATCTCTTTTACTTGCTTTAAACATTTTATTCTTGACAGGATGTGTAAATAAAAAGACTTATAGACCAAGCTATGAAAGACCTTTCGTTTTAACTACGTTTACAATTTTGGCCGATCTTGCTAGAAATGTTGCTGGGGATAGACTTCTAGTTGAATCAATAACGAAACCAGGAGCAGAAATCCATAGTTATCAATTTACACCTAGTGATATTGTAAAAACTAAAGGAGCAAAACTGATTATTGAAAATGGTTTAGGTCTTGAAGCTTGGTTTTCGAAATTTATGAGTAGTGCGGGTGATATTCCCAAGGTGAAATTAACTGAGGGGATAAAGCCATTATTTATAGAAGGTGATGCTTATGCAGGCAGGCCAAATCCTCATGCCTGGATGTCACCCAAAAGAGCTATGAATTATGTAGATAAAATAGTCGATGCTTTTATCGAAATTGATCCTGATGGAGCTATTGAATATTCATCTAACGCTTCAACCTATAAAGCTAAACTTGAATCACTTGATAAAGAGCTAAGGGATTCTTTATCCTCTATTCCGAAGAGAAGAAGATTTTTGGTGACATGTGAAGGAGCCTTTACTTATCTGGCCCGTGATTACGGAATGAAAGAGGCATATTTGTGGCCAGTTAATGCTGAAAGTCAAGTAACCCCAAGGAGAATGGTGAATCTAATAAAAAAAATCAAAGAAAATAAAGTCCCAACAATTTTTTGCGAAAGTACTGTGAGTGCAGAAGCACAAATGGAAGTGGCGAAATCAAGTGGAGCTGTTTTTGGTGGAACTTTCTACGTTGATTCACTCTCAGATCTAAATGGTCCTGCTCCTACCTATATAGATTTACTAAGGCACAATGTTCGATTAATTACTAAGGGCCTATCCATTACAGAAGTGAAAAAATAATGAACCCAATTTTTAAAAGCCATGAGAAAGATTTTATGCGTATTGAGGCAGACCAAGTTTGTGTTGACTACAACGGTACAGTTGCTCTCTATGACGCAAGTTTAAATTTAAAGGCTGGATCTATATGTGGTCTTGTGGGGATGAATGGTGCAGGAAAATCAACTTTTTTCAAGGCTTTGATGGGTTTTGTTAGACCTTCAAGGGGGAAAATCAGGATCAATGGTATAAAGGTTAATCAAGCCCAGAAGGAGCAATCGGTTGCATATGTTCCACAAAACGAAGGGATAGATTATTCATTCCCCGTGAGCGTTTGGGATGTTGTGATGATGGGCAGATATGGCGCTATGAATATTTTCCGAATACCAAGAGAATCTGATAGAAGAGCCGTTGTTCATGCCCTTGAAAGAGTTGATCTTTTGGATCTCAGAGAGAGACCAATAGGATCTTTATCAGGAGGACAACGCAAAAGAGCTTTTCTTGCAAGAGCAATTGCTCAGCGGGCATCAGTACTTCTTTTAGACGAGCCTTTTTCGGGAGTTGATGTACCTACTGAAAAGCTTATGGCTGAGCTATTTCTTCAGTTTCGACAAGAAGGACACACTATTTTGATATCTACTCATGATTTGAATCATGTGAGAGATTTTTGTGATTTTGTTGTTCTTATCAATAAGACTGTTCTTGCTTATGGTGAAACCTCGGAAGTTTTTACTTCGGAAAATCTAAATAAAACATTTGGAGGAATTCCACCAAATCCTTTATCGGGGCCGACTTCAAGTAAAGATTTTGTAAATGAGTGAATTTCTAATTTCCATTACGCCAATTGATTGGCTATTGGATCCATTAACTCATGACTTCATGAGAAGAGCTTTAATGGTTAGCGCATTAGTGGGAGGTGTTTGTGGACTTTTATCTTGTTATATGACCTTAAAAGGTTGGGCATTAATGGGTGACGCAGTTTCCCATGCGGTTATGCCAGGGGTGGTTGTTGCTTATGCATTAGGGCTCCCTTTTTCCTTAGGTGCTTTTGTTTTTGGAGTTGGTTCAGTTGCTTTGATTGGATTTGTTAAGCAGAAATCTAGAATTAAAGAAGATACAGTAATAGGACTTGTTTTTACTGGCTTTTTTGCATTAGGTCTTGTATTGGTTTCAAAAATAAAAAGTAATATTGATCTAATGCAAATACTTTTTGGAAGTCCTCTGGGGATCTCGCGTTCAGATGTTAACCAGACTTTAATAATTTCGTTTATTGTTATATCTATTTTGCTAATATTTAGAAAAGATTTAATGCTTTATTGTTTTGATGCTAAGCATGCTAGATCTATAGGAATTAATACAGGTATACTTCATTATTTATTATTAACTTTATTATCTCTATCAGCAGTAGTTGGTTTGCAAACTGTTGGAATTATCCTCGTAGTAGCAATGCTTATTACGCCTGGTGCTACAGCATACTTGTTAACTGATCGTTTTGATCAAATGACTTTATTAGCAGTTATTAGCAGCTCATTCTCAAGTTTTCTAGGTGTCTATATAAGTTATTGGTCTGATATTGAAACAGGTGGATCTATCGTTTTAGTTCAAACATTAATATTTCTAATAGCATTTTTATTCGCTCCAAGATATGGAATATTTAAAAACCAATCTCTAATAAAAAATGATTAATTTTTTACAACTATGAGTAACCTAGCTTCTGAACAGAAATGGAGTTGGTGGCCACTTTTACCGCTCTATCCTTATGGTAGAAAAAGAACAATATTCAGAGAATTAGTTCCAAATCAGATTTGGAGTTTTGAACAACTTCAGGGAATTTATTATGTTGCTGTCCCTGTGAGGTTATTAGTTGTAAGAGTAAAGAATGGATTGATGATAATTAACCCTCTCCCCCCGACGGAAGAATTGCTGAGTGACATCAACGTACTTGTAAAAAAAATTGGTCCTGTAAAAACTATTGTTTTACCAACGGCCTCTGGTCTGGAACATAAAATTGCTCTTCCTGCTTTGGCTAGAGCCTTTCCTGATTCAAAAATATGGGTTTGCCCAGGACAATGGAGTTTCCCATTTCAATTGCCTTTTGATTGGTTGGGAATTCCCTCTAAAAGAACAAATATTTTATTGGCTGATGGATTCCCTCATATTGATTATTGTGACTGGATTTCATTGGGACCAATTGATATTGGTCTAGGACGCTTCCAAGAAATATCTTGTTTCCACAAACCATCAAAATCTTTGCTGGTTACTGATGCAGTTGTGGGAATTGAAGAGACTCCTCCAGAACTCTTTGATTTAGACCCTACTCCTTTATTGTTTCATTCAAGAGAGAAGGGTTCTGAAGAACTTATTGATACACCAATTGCAAGAAGAAAAGGATGGCTTCGTTTGGTTCTTTTTGCTTCTTACCTAAGACCTGAAAAACTGGAGATACCCAAAATAAAAGAAATTTTTGGAAATTCTTTCAAGCCAAAGTTAAGAAACAAAAGAGCACATTTTGGAATATACCCTTTTTCTTGGAAGAAAGATTGGGAGTTATCTGCTAAAAAACTTGTTGGAAAAAACACTCCTCTAATACAAATTGCTCCTGTAATAGAAAGGCTGGTTTTTCCTAGAGCTCAAAAAGCTTTTCTAACTTGGTTGAAGAAAGTTGAATCCTTACAAGGGATGTCTTGGCTAATTTCTGCTCATTACAGTGGGAAAGTTAGATTCTCAAAAAATGAAATAAACACTTTAAAAAATAAAATTAATAAATCTAATTGGGCTAGTAATCAAGGAGACTTTGGGTTTTTAAGCTGGTTAGATCAAAGATTATTGAAAATTGGTGTAGTCCCCAGAGATCCTCTAGAAAAATTTAGTGATTAAATATTATCTGGATCGACTGACATCTCTTCATCTGATATAAGTGTTTCCTCTAATTGTTTTCTCTGCTCCATTTGCCTTAAAAAATAACCAGTCATCATTGCAGAGGCTAATAAACTTGCCAAATTATCTTTGGTTGAGGTTACTTTTACTTCGAACTGCTCTCCAGGAAGCATTCCAAGTAGACCTTGAACATTGTGTCTAATTATTTCTTGTATTTCTGGGCTGGCAGATTTAGCAACCCTTTGTAGAACATCTGCAGGTTGATCTTGTAAATATTGTATTAGAGCATTTGACTCATGACCTTCATTATTGTCTGTAGCTAAAAATTCAGGATTAAACATCCAGTTTTTTTCTATGTAATAACACAATATCGCAAAACGTACGCCAAAAACATTTAATTTAGGTTATGGGAACCGAATAGGTCCTATTTTTTTTAATGGCCAGTATCTTGCAAGAGCCGTTCCTATTAAATTCTTCTCTGGGAGAGCTCCCCAAATATGAGAATCTAAGCTGTTGTTTCTATTGTCTCCTAAAACCCAAAGCGATGATTGAGGTACGATTATTGATTCCAATTCGTATTTAATGGGTTCTTTAATCCAAGGCTCATTTATTTCTTTTTCATTTCTATATAGTTTTCCATTTAAAATCTCTATTTTGTCGCCAGGTAATCCAACAACTCTTTTAATTAGCGCTGAACCATCACTGTAACCTGCCTCTGTAAGAATTTTTGGAGGTTTGAAAATTACAATTGTATTTAAATTTAAATTCTTATTCAGTTTCTTATTAATTCTTGGGGTTATTTTTTCTATTAATATTCGGTCTTGAATTTGCAAAGTTGGGATCATTGATCCAGAAGGTATCCATCTAGGCTCAACCACTTGCCATCTTAATAAAAGCGCAATTAATATCCAAATAAATAATCCTTTCCAGCTAGTTTGGGTTTGATTTTTTTTTGATCCAGAAGGTGTCATGAATTTTTTTTGTAGTAGTTTCTCATTAGAAAGTTTTTTGTAAAAATTGAAGTAGTTTTTTCTTTTGGCAATTTCATTAGCTCGTTACAACTTTTTTATCAGCTTAGAGCTCCTTAAAACTCTAGTAGCAAAGGGAATGAAATGTATTGTTCTTTGCCCTGGCAGTAGATCTGGCCCTCTTGCATTGGCAGCATCAAGTCTCTCTAGGAAAAAAGAATTAACTCTAATAACATCAATTGATGAAAGATCGGCTGCATTTCTTGCGTTAGGAATAAGCGCAGCAAGTGGAAATGTAACTGGTGTTATTACAACTTCTGGAAGTGCTGTCGCAAATCTTTTGCCTGCCGCTGTTGAAGCAGATCGATCATGCCATCCTCTTTTGTTCTTAACTGCAGATCGACCTGCTCGCCTCAAAGAATGTGGAGCTAATCAAGCAGTTAATCAGCAGGATTTTTTGAAGTCTGTTTGTAGACACTTTGATGAATCTCCAAGAGGAGGAATACATTTGATTACTAAAGAGGGACTTGTTTCTTTAGTTGAAAAATCATTTGAAATGGCTATTAAAACTCCTGGCCCAGTTCATATAAACCTTGCTTATGAAGAGCCTCTTCATCCTTGCCAGCTTGATCAGAAAAAAGTTCTTAATGGATGGCAAATTGATAGATTTTTAATGGATAAATTCACTTCAAAAAAGGATGAGGTTATTAATAATTTTCCACCTTTAAAATTGCCAAAATTAGATCCATTTTCATTAGGGATAATAATTGTTGGCCCATGGAGGGGAAAAGTAGAACAATTAGTATCTTTTAGGATGGCGTTAAATAAATGGCAAAATCTAACTGGATGGCCAATTCTTGCTGATCCGCTTTCAGGAGTTGAAAATAAGCAAGAAGGTTTAATAAATCACTGGGAGCTTCTTTTCTCAACTGATTTATTTGAAAAAATCAAAGAAATCCAAGTTTTACGATTGGGTCCCCTACCTCCAAGTAGAAAATTACATCTTTGGTTAGAGAAACCTGGAAAGATTCAATTATTAATTACTGAGGGAGATTGTCGAAATCTTGACCCTATCGGTGGCTCGATTCAATTTAGTGAAGGATTTTCTTATTGGGTGAAGAAATTCTTTGAACAGATGTCAAAACAACCAATAATTTTAGAAAAAAATATTAGTGAAAATTTCACTTTAAAGCTAATAAAATATGATTTATTTATTAATGAATGGCTTGATAAAAGGTTATTTAGAAATGGGTTAATTACAGAGCCAGCTTTAGCTAGAAGACTTCCTCGTCTGCTTCCGGCTTCTATCCCTGTAATGCTTGCCTCAAGTAGTCCAATAAGGGATTGGTTAACTTATTCTGGTCATGGAGCTTTTTTAAGAAGATGCTTTGGTTTTAGAGGGGCTTCAGGAATAGATGGGACCCTTTCAATGGGGATGGGTTTATCAATAATTATGGGAAGAATGATTTTAGTTACTGGTGATTTAGCACTCCTTCATGATACAAATGGTTGGTTATTTTCCAAGGATAGTAATATTAGTCTAATTGTAATTATGATAGATAATGGTGGCGGGGGGATTTTTAATCAGTTAAATATAGACAAAATTCAAGAAGGAGATTTTGAAGAAATTTTTCTTATGCCTCAGCGAGTTTGTCCTCTTACTCTTGCTAAAGCTTATGGAGTGAAATACAAGCAAGTTGCATGCTTAGATGATTTGGAACAAGCAATTGAATGGAGCTTTTCCTTATCAACTAATGTATTAATAAGAGTTTGTACTAACTCCATTGAAGATCATAGATTGAGAGTAAGTTTGCGTGATGATCTAAAAAGAACTTTATCTGAAAATCTATCAAGTTTCGACTAATGAAATTTAAACAATGGCTTTAAATCCTATTAATCCAAAAAATAACTCGAGAAGAGTTTTGCCAGGAGAAATCATCACCTCATGGGTCGCTGTTGGTGAATACAAAGATATTGTTCTTGATGTTAGCCCTGAGGGGATTGCTCGAGTAGCGATAAATCGTCCTGAAAAAAGAAATGCTTTTCGACCTCAAACAATTTCAGAACTCTGTGATGCATTCATCAGGATCAGAGAAGATCCAGATATAGGAGTGGTTTTGTTTACAGGCGTTGGCCCTTCCAAAGATGGCAAATTCGCTTTTTGCTCTGGAGGAGATCAGACTATTCGTGGAAGTGGAGGATATCTCGGTGATGATGGAATCCCGCGTTTAAATGTCCTTGATTTGCAAAGAATAATTAGAAGTCTTCCTAAAGTAGTTATCGCTCTTGTTCCAGGTTTCGCCATTGGTGGGGGACAAGTTTTACATTTGGTCTGTGATTTGAGCTTGGCTGCGGACAACGCCGTATTTGGTCAAACAGGTCCTAGGGTCGGCAGCTTTGATGCTGGGTTTGGTTCAAATTATTTAGCAAGGGTCGTCGGGCAAAAAAAGGCTAGAGAGATTTGGTTCTTGTGTAGGAAATACGGAGCGAAGGAAGCATTAGAAATGGGGCTGGTAAATTCTATTTCACCACTTAATTTGCTCGAGTCAGATGGAGTGAAATGGGCGAGGGAAATACTTCAAAACAGTCCAACAGCAATAAAATGTTTGAAATTTTCATTTAATGCTGATACTGATGGATTAGCAGGTATTCAAGAGCTTGCTGGCCAGGCAACGCATCTTTTTTATACGACTGATGAGTCAAAGGAGGGAAGAAGTGCTTTCATGGAGAAAAGGGATCCTGATTTTTCTGAATCAAAATGGCTTCCATGATTTTAATTGGTTTATCCAGAAGATGAACCTTACTTTTTTATGAATTAAATGCGAATACTTTTTGCTGCTGCTGAATGTGCCCCAATGATAAAAGTTGGGGGCATGGGTGATGTTGTTGGTTCATTGCCTCCCGCTCTTGAAAAACTTGGACATGATGTTCGATTAATAATCCCTGGGTATGGAAAACTATGGACCTTGATGGAAATTGCGCCTGAGCCTATCTTTAGGGCCAATACAATGGGAGTTGATTTCGCTGTTTTCGAAACAAAGCATCCCTCAAATGGGTTGCCAATGTACCTAGTTGGTCATCCTTGTTTTGATTCTGAGCGTATTTATGGAGGAGAAGATGAAGATTGGAGATTTACTTTTTTTGCTAGTGCAGTTTCCGAATTTGCATGGAATTTATGGAAGCCACAAGTCCTCCATTGTCATGATTGGCATACTGGGATGATTCCAGTATGGATGCATCAAGATCCTGAAATTAGTACAGTTTTCACTATTCACAACCTTAAGTATCAAGGCCCATGGAGATGGAAGCTTGATCAAATCACTTGGTGTCCATGGTATATGCATGGTGATCACACCATGGCATCAGCAATGTTGTACGCAGATAGAGTGAATGCCGTATCTCCAACCTATTCAAGGGAAATTTGCACCTCTGAATATGGTGAAAAATTAGAAGGACTTTTGAATTATATTTCAGGCAAATTACGTGGAATCTTGAATGGAGTTGATCTAGACGAGTGGAATCCAGCAACAGATAATTCATTACCAGCTAATTTCAGTGCTGATAATATTTCTGGTAGAGCTATCAATAAAAGAGTTCTTCAAGAAAGAATGGGACTTGAGGTGAATCCAGATAAGTATTTAATGGGTATGGTTGGTAGACTTGTTGACCAAAAAGGTATTGATCTTTTACTACAAGTAGCTAATAGACTTCTTTCTTATACTGATTCTCAAATCGTTGTCCTTGGTACAGGTGATCGTTATCTAGAGTCATCTTTATGGCAACTTGCAATTGAGTATCCCGGTCGTTTTTCTGTCTTCCTCACTTATGACGACGCATTATCTAGGCTCATTTATGGAGGTGCTGATGCATTCCTAATGCCTAGTCGCTTTGAACCATGTGGAATCAGTCAGTTGTTAGCTATGCGATATGGCTCTATTCCTATCGTTAGAAAAGTAGGGGGGTTGGTTGATACAGTGGAGCCTTATGATCCCATTAATGGAACTGGTTGTGGATTCTGTTTCGATAGGTATGAAGCAATTGATTTTTATACAGCATTGGTTCGCTCTTGGGAAGCATATAGGCATCAAAAAAGTTGGAGCGAATTACAATTAAGAGCAATGTCAAATAAATTTAGCTGGGATAGATCAGCTAAGCAGTATGAGTTGATGTATCAAGATGTTTGTGGAATCAAGGAGCCTTCTCCAGATATTGCAGAGATAGAAAAATTTTCTTATGGACAAGAAGCAGATCCTTCAAGGAAGGGACAAAAAATCAAATTATAGGATATTCAAGGATTTAGATTACTTTTCTTATATTTAAATTGTGTATGGATATTTTATTTAAGGATTTAATAAAACTTTGGGGAAAGCCAGTTAATCAGGAGAAAATTGACCCTAATTCCCCTATTGGCTTTGTCTCCACTGATACGAGGACAATTAAAAAGGGAAACTTCTTTGTTCCTTTAGTAGGTAATAAATTCGATGGTCATGATTTTTTAGATATGGCTTTTGATCTTGGTGTACAAGCAGCAATAGTTTCTGAAAATTTTAATGGCTCGGTTCCAATTGGCTTACCATATTGGGTTGTCTCAGATACTCTGTATGCCTATCAAAAGGTGGCATTGCTTCATAGGAGAAGTTTAAAGCTTCCTGTTGTTGCTGTTACTGGATCTGTAGGAAAAACAACTACTAGAGAATTGATCCGGGTGATATTATCTTCTCTTGGTGAAATTGTTTCTAGTAGGGAGAATGAAAATAATGATGTGGGTGTTCCAAAAACTCTGCTAAGGGGGACGCGAAGAGATGCTGCGTTTGTCCTTGAGATGGGTATGCGTGGCTTAGGTCAAATCGAACGCCTCTCTGGAGTTTCTGAACCTGATATAGCGGTAATTACAAATATTGGGCAGGCTCATATAGGGCTTCTGGGTAGTAGAGAAAATATTGCAAAAGCCAAGTCGGAAATCACCTCTAATTTAAAATCTAATGGCGTCGTGATTATTCCATTTGGGGATAACCTTTTAGAGAAAGCTTTAAGACAAAAATGGTCAGGACGCATTATTCGAGTAGCGATAGAGAATTATTCATTAGATTGGCTAGGATGTGGTGATGATTATGTCGTTGAAAAAAGTATTGCACCAGATTATATTTCTCAAATAGATATGCAAAATAATCTCATCTCTTTTCAGGGAGTTAAATTGAAATTGCCTCTGGAAGGAAGACATAATGCTATGAATTTTTTGATGGCATTGGCTGTCGCAACTGAGTTAGGAGTATCTTTAAAGAATCTAGATAAATTAAATATAAATCTGCCAATGGGAAGAAATAGATTGATTGATTATGGACAATTTTTAGTTTTAGATGAGACGTATAATTCGTCTCCAGATTCAGTTATTGCATCTTTAGAATTATTAGTAAGCAAACCTGGTCGACATTTTGCTGTTTTAGGTACAATGCTTGAGTTAGGCTTTGAGAGTACTTCTCTTCATCAGAAAGTTCTTCAAAGAGCTGTTGAATTAGGACTGACGGGGATCGTTTTTGTCACTTGCGGAGAGGAATGTAATAGTGTAAAAGAAATAATAAGACAATTACCTAATTATGATGTAGTAAAAACACCAAAAGATGCAGCTAAAACTTTATTGTCATGGCTATCACCCGGAGATAATATTTTAATTAAGGGTAGTCGTAAGTTGGAATTGGAAAAGGTTTTACCCTACTTACGCTGATGTTTTTTTTAATACTGTTAATCACGCTTAGTTCTAATAATTGTTTTTGATCTTTCAACCGCTAAACTTTTTTCTGGAATATCTTTACTTATTGTTGATCCTGCACCAATGGTTACATTTGATCCGATCTTTATGGGGGCAATCAAAACTGAATTTGCTCCAGTTTTTGAATAATCGCCAATTATTGTTCGATGTTTATTTTTACCGTCAAAGTTAGCTGTAATAGTTCCAGCACCAATATTGATATTCTTCCCAAGAGTTGAATCACCTACATAACTTAAATGATTGACTTTTGTTCCTTCACTAATAAAACTTTTTTTAATTTCTACGAAGTTACCTATCTTCGAATTCTTGCATATATTTGACTCAGGTCTTATTTGAGCAAATGGACCAATTGACACATTCTCGCCGATCATTGCTTCATTGATGATTGAATGAATAGCTGAAACATTATCCGCAAGTGTTGAATTTGTAATTAAACTTCCTGGTCCCAAATGACAGCCGTTACCAATAATACATTTACCACGAAGATGAGTTTGTGGCTCTATTATGACGTCCGTACCAAAAAATGAATCCTCACTTAGTGTACAGCTAATTGGATCAATAAATGATACACCCTTTCCCATCCAAAAGTATTTAAGCTTTTCTTGAATATGTTTTTCACATTCATATAGTTGATATCTATCATTGATGCCCTTGATTTCATATGGATCATCAACTTCGAAATGTAAGGACTTTCTGAGTAAACTTATCGTATCCGTTAGGTAGATTTCTTTTTGACTATTTTGGTTAGACAATAAATTTAATACATCTGATAATTGTTGCCAGTCAAAACAATATATGCCTGCATTTATTAATTTATTTTGTTGTTGTTCATAATTGCAATCTTTCTCTTCAATGATTTCTTTAACCAGTCCTGATTTATTGGCGAAAACTCTTCCGTATCCAGTAGGAGAATCTAAATTAGCGGATAAAAAAGTTACACTTGCATTAGATTCTTTGTGAAATTTCAAAAGAGAACTTAGTGTGGTTTCCTTAAGCAGAGGTACATCACCATTTAATACCAAAAGTTCTCCTTTAAATTCCTTTAGCTTTGGGATTAACTGTTGAATTGCGTGTCCAGTTCCATTTTGAGGTTGTTGAAGAACAAATTCTAAGTCTTGATAGTTCTGTAGAGATTCTTCTACTACTTTAGATTGATGTCCAACAATTATTAATCGATGGTTTGGGTTTAGCCTCTGTGTCGAAGATAAAACTCTATCAATGAGTGGTTTGCCTGCTAAAGGCTGAAGAACTTTTGGCAGGGCACTTTTCATTCGCGTACCTTTCCCAGCCGCTAAAATTGCGATGGCAAGCATTTGAGTCCTTTTTTAAGAAATCTAATTGCTTTATTGCTTTTTCGCAGTATTCCATCGTTTTCTCCAAGAAGAAGTTTTTATTAAGTGACTTTTAGATTGTTCTATCTCTCTATTTGAAATAATGTCTTTAGAATCTCTCTTGCCAGTTGGATCTCTGTAAGGGATTGATGAACGTGTTTTAAGATGTTCCAATTCTCTTGTACCTAAGCTCTTAAGTTGACAATTTTTGGAAATTAACTTTTCATCTATTCTTTTTTTCGTAGCTACTGTTCCCGCACTCCATTTGTTTTGGTTATTCAATAAGGGAGTTATTGAATAAATTTTTAAACCAGCTCTTATTAAACTCGCTCTAATTGAAGCCGCACTTGAATATGTAATCAAACGGCCTCTTTCAGAAAGCTTTTTGGATAGCAAAGATATGAATTGCTCGCTCCATAGCTCTGGACATTTTTGTGGAGAAAATGGATCAAGAAGTATTACATCAAAACTAAGTGAATCACTTATTTCATATATTTTTTCTCTTGCATCACCCCAGTGAATTGTTCCTTCATTAAAACCTTCTGACCATTTCCCTGCTTTTTTTAAGCATTTAAAAAAATCTAATACTTTTGGGGTCCATATTTGATGAAATTTTTTTTCATTAAGACCAATATCCAGAGGTCTATGATCAATTTCAAGACCATGCCATTCAATTTTGTGTTTATTTTTAAGTAACTCTTCAAGGATACATCCACTGTTATATCCCAATCCCATGCATACATCTAATATACCTATTTTTTCTTTGTTAGAAAATTGATCTAATTGAGCGGGTAAAAGATATTTATTAATTGATTCTTTAAGTGCTCCATCTGCATCATGAAAGCCTTCTTTATAGTTGAAGCTATAAAGACTGATACTCCCGTCTTTTGTTATATGCTTTTTTAAGTCATCCAATTCTATAAAAAGAAGCTAATTCTTTTCTTGAAGTCTTTCGAGATCACTCCAAAAATCTGGATAAGAGATTGCTGCAGCTTCACTACGTCTTAACATTGAATTAGAATTAGCCATTATAGAGGCTATTGCTAGGCTCATGGCTACTCGGTGATCATCTTCGCTATCAAGCTCGCATCCTTTTAATTCATTTCCACCATAGATAGTTAGACCATCTTGATGCTCATCGACTTTGGCACCCATTTTTTTCAGTTGTCTTGCCATTACTGCCAAGCGATCTGTTTCTTTGACTCTCAATTCACTTGCTCCTGTTATTTGACTGATTCCATTACAAAAACATGCAGCTACAGATAAAATAGGTATCTCGTCTACTAGTCGAGGCATTATGTCTCCATCCAAGTTGAATGGTTTTAAGTGTTTTTTGTGCAGAATTTTAATATCTCCTACCGGTTCACCGGCGACATCTCTCCTGTTAAATAATTTGATGTTTGCTTCCATTTTTTCTAATACATCAATTATTCCAGTTCTTGTTGGATTTAGGCCAACATTTTCAATGATCAGTTCTGAACCTGGAATGATGCTGCCTGCAACTAGCCAAAATGCTGCTGAACTAATATCACCAGGAACAATAATTGATTGACCTTGTAGATCTTTTCCAGGTGAAATAGTTATATGTCTACCCATTTCACCCCCAACTTCTAGATTAGCTCCAAATGCTTTTAACATTCTCTCACTATGGTCTCTTGATCTGGCTGGTTCAATAACAGTTGTCGAACCTTCTGCGTTAAGAGCTGCAAGAAGGATGGCAGATTTTATTTGAGCACTTGCTACTGGAGTACCAATGACGGCACCTCTTAATTTTTTCCCGGTAATGGCTAGAGGAGCAAATTCTCCACCACATCTTCCTGAAACGCTAGCCCCCATGATTTTCAATGGTTGCCCTACTCTTTTCATGGGCCTGTTTCGTAGTGATTGATCCCCTGTAAGTATGAAATGATGATCTTCTTGACCAGCTAATAACCCTATTATCAATCTCATAGTTGTTCCTGAATTTCCGCAATTCAAAATATCTTCAGGCTCTTTTAGACCATTTAATCCAACACCATCAACTTCAACAATTGCATCTTTCTTGATTGGACTAATATTTACGCCCATTGACCTTAGGCATTCAGCAGTACTTAATGGATCTTCGGCAGGTAAAAGCCCCTCTATGATTGTCTTTCCTTTGGCAATGGCACCAAATAGCAGTGCTCGGTGTGATATAGATTTATCTCCTGGTACTTTTACTGTTCCACAGAGTTCCCCTCCTGCTTGAAGGTTTCTTAAAAACTGATCTTTTATGGGAACTTTCAATTAAAAAACTATGATTTATTTTATTTTATTTATTGATAAGCTTTATTCCTAATTTATGAATTGTTTATTTGTTTTTGACGCATTAGCTCATCAATAACATAACCAAATAGTTCGGGACTGGGTTCCTTGTTCTCTAGTTCGGATAATCCTAGTTCGTCCCATCTTTTATCCACTTTGTCTTCAAGTTCCTTGGATCTTGTTAATGGTTTGCCCCAAGCATGTTTTTTTTCTGGACCAATTTTTGTTGTTGCATCAATAGCTAATCTTCCCCCTAAACCTATATTTTCACTTGCGAAGTCAAGAGTATCAAAAGGAGTATTTTCGAGCACAAGTAAATCTCTTTGAGGATCAACTTGACTGGATAAGACCCAAACTACTTGTCTAGGATCCCTTACGTTAATGGTCGAGTCGACTACAATGACAAATTTTGTATAGGTGAATTGTGGCAAAGCACTCCAAAAAGCCATTGCAGCTCTTTTCGCTTGACCTGGATATGCTTTATCTATTGAGATAACTGCTAGCTTGTAACTTAAGGCTTCCATTGGAAGGAAAAAATCAACAATTTCAGGAATTTGTTGTTTAAGTATTGGTGTGTAAATTCTATTCAATGCTATTGCCAGCATTGCCTCCTCTTTTGGTGGCCTACCACTGAAAGTTGTTAGAAATATTGGATTTTTTCTTTGAGTCATGCAGTGAAACCTTATCAAAGGAGAAGACTCAGCACCTCCATAGAACCCCATATGGTCTCCAAAAGGACCATCCATCATTTCTTCCCCAGGAGATATGGATCCCTCCAAAACTATTTCGCTGTGACTAGGAACTTTTAGATCAATTGTTTTGCACTTGGTTAATCGGACACCCTCCCCTGCATATAAACCTGCAAAAAGCCATTCGCTTAGCTGTACTGGGATAGGAGTTGCTGCAGCCATAACAAGAAGTGGATGAACTCCAATAGCCACAGCAACTTCTAGTTTTTTGTTCATGGCAGCTGCTTTTCGAAGATGCCTTGCCCCTCCTCTAACGCTTAACCAATGGACTGTCATGTTCTTATTAGATTGTCTTTGAAGCCTGTAAACACCAACATTTGGTACGCCTGTTTCAGGATCTTTTGTTATTACTAGTCCTAATGTGATGGCACCTCCTGCATCCTCTGGCCATGGACGTAAAAGTGGCAATTGATTTAGATCCAAGTCTTTTTCTCCTATTACCTTTTGATGGCAAGGTGGTAAAAGATCAATATCAGGACGTGCTTTAAGTAGATCCCATGCAACTGAGGCAAAAGCTTTAGTCTCTTTGAATCCTTTTGGAGGTCGCGGTTGTTGGAGAAGAGCTAATTTTTTTCCTAAATCTTCCAATTCTTCTTGCCTTTCCAAGCCCATACTCCAAACAACACGCTCCATCGTCCCAAGCAGATTTACAGCAACAGGAATTGATGAATCTTTTACATTTTCAAAAAGAAGGGCAGGGCCTCCCATCCCAAGGACTCGATCACTTATTGCAGCGATTTCCAAATCACTATCAACTTGGCAGCTTATCCGCTTTAATTGGCCTTTCTTTTCTAGAAGAGAGAGAAAATCCCTTATGTCACGTGTAAGAGGTTCTTGACGAAATAATTTCATGAAGGGCTGCGCGATTAACCTATTTATCTAGTTACTGTGACGCAAGTTATCAGCCTTTGTGGAAATGAAACTTTCTTATTTTTATGTGGCGGCAGATGTCCCCAGTGGAATTATTCCTGAATCATCAGTAGTAATTGATGTTCTCAGAGCCACAACAACAATCGCTTGGGCTCTAAAGAATGGTGCTGATTCAGTCCAGGTGTTTGCAGATGTTGATGAACTTAAAAATCAATCAGAGTCTTTCCTTGACAAAGAAAAAATTCTTGTAGGTGAAAGAGGAGGAAAAAGATTAGATGGATTTGACTTGGGAAATTCCCCTTTAGGAGTCTCTGCTGAAAAGGTAAAAGGTAAAAGAGTTTTTATGAGTACTACTAATGGGACTAGGTCACTTCATCGTGTTAGGGAATCCAAAAGTTTGTACACAATGGCACTTCCAAACAGAAGAGCTATTGCTGAAAGATTAATAAGTGATAACCCTAGTGAAGTTTGGATAATTGGTAGTGGCTGGGAAGGCTCTTATTCTTTAGAAGATTCTTTAGCAGCAGGAGCTTTGGCCTCTTTTCTAATCGATCAATTAGAGTCAGTTCAAATATTAAATGATGAATTGATGGCCTCTGTAGCACTATGGAAAACTTGGGAGAATGATGTTGAAGGATGTTTACGTATTGCAAGTCATGGCCAAAGACTTGCCGGAATAGGTAATCATGATGATGATTTTGCTTGTTGCGCTTCTGTGGATAACCTTTCTGTTATTCCAAAACAGCTTGAGATGGGCGTACTTCGCTCGGTCTAACTTTTAAATTGTTTTTTCTTTTTAATTCAGTGTCAGATTTTTTGGCTGCGGCCTTACAACTAACTAGTACCTCAGATATAGATGCAAATCTCAATGCTGCAGAAGAACAAATTGAGTTAGCATCTAGGAGAGGGGCAGATCTTGTTGGACTTCCTGAAAATTTTGCTTTTTTGGGCGAAGATCAGAAAAAACTAAAAATCGCATCCTCAATCTACGAAAAATGCAATAGTTTTTTAGTAACAATGGCAAGGAGATATCAAGTCGTTCTGCTTGGAGGTGGATTTCCTGTCCCCGCTGGAGATGGAGTAAGAACTTTTAATAGAGCAGAGTTATTTGGTAAGGACGGTCAATCTCTAGCTCAATATGACAAGATTCATCTTTTTGATGTTGATCTTCCTGAAGGTAATACTTATAGAGAATCTGAAACGATTGTTTCTGGGAGCGAATCTCCACCTGTGGTTGATGTACCAGGTCTTTGCAAAATAGGATTATCCATTTGTTATGACGTTCGCTTCCCAGAACTTTATCGAGATTTGGTTAATAAAGGTGCAGATCTATTAATGATTCCTGCTGCTTTTACTGCTTTTACGGGAAAAGACCATTGGCAAGTTTTACTTCAAGCAAGAGCTATTGAGAATACCGCTTATGTGGTTGCACCAGCTCAAACTGGCCGTCACTACGGACGACGACAAAGTCATGGACATGCAATGGTTATTGATCCATGGGGGACGGTTTTAGCAGATGCAGGAGTAGTTAGAGGAGCAGCAATAGCCCCTGCTGATAAAGACAGAGTAAAGAGAATTAGAGGACAAATGCCTAGTCTTAAACATCGAAAAACAGAGCTTTTTATTTGATGTTTAAAGATCAATCTTTAAAGTCAAAATTAGCATTATTTGCTGGATTAATTTTTTGTTCAAATTTCTTTCTTTCTTTACCTCTAAGGTCTGCTAGTGCGCTTGCCGCATGGACCTTGACTAGTCAAGGGAGCCTTAAGTTAAGAACTTCTTCCGGGGCAAAATTAAAAGCTTTTTTTCAGTCGTCAAATAAAGATAAAGGAGAAAGAGTATGGGTTGATTTCCCTGGAGAATTAAGCAGACCAAGAACTTTAAAAGGGAATGGATCAATAAAGGAAATCAGACTCGGTAAACCTACTAATGGAAAGACAAGGCTTGTTATTGAGTTCTCACCCTCAGTTAAATTAGAACCTTCAAAATTAAAATTAATTGGTGTTTCTCCAAACTCGTGGGAACTGAGATTTATTGGATTAAAAAGTAATTCTTTTAGTTCTATAGGGGAGGGAAATATTTTAAGAAATTCTATAAAAAGAACTTTTGAAAAAATAAAAATTGAAGATTTAGATGTTTCTTCACTACCAAATGTTCCGTATGGAAAATATAAAGTTGTTATAGATCCAGGTCATGGAGGTTCAGATCCCGGAGCAGTTGGAATTAATGGATTAAAAGAAACTGATATTGTATTAGAGGTATCAAAGACTGTTTCAGGATTTTTAAAAAACAAAGGGGTTAAAACAATACTTACTAGGACTTATGAAAGGACATTAGACTTACAACCTAGAGTATCAAAAGCAAATAATGCAAAAGCAGATGCTTTTGTGAGTATTCATGCAAATGCAACAAGAGGAAAACGAAAGGATGTCAATGGTTTAGAGACTTATTATTATTCTGGCTCTAAGGGATATTCCTTAGCAAAAAATATTCATAAACAAATTTTAATTACTTCATCTCAAAGCCCTGATCGTGGTGTTCGTAGATCTCGCTTTTATGTAATTAGAAAAACTTCTATGCCTGCAGCTTTAGTAGAGATTGGATTTGTTACTGGTATGTATGACGCAGCTTTATTACGTCAAAAAGCTTATAGAGATAAAATGTCTTTTGCTATTGCTAAGGGAATACTGAATTATCTTAAATTATCCAATTAATTATGCGCATTGGGTTATTCGATAGTGGTGTTGGAGGCTTAACTGTTTTGAAAAAGGTTGTTGAATTACTTCCCAATTCTTCATTTATTTATTTAGCGGATACTGCAAGAGTTCCTTATGGAGTAAAGACATCTAATGAGATTATTAAAATTGCTGAAGAGGTTTCATCTTGGTTTAGTCTTCAGAATATTGATATTTTTTTGGTTGCTTGTAACACCACAAATGCAATTGCATTGGATGTAATTAAAAATAAATTTGATGTACCTATCTTTGACTTGATTGAGTCTGCTTCCACAACTATCAAAGAATCTAGGGTGGGTGTTCTAGCTACTCCTTCTACAGTTAAAACCAAAGCATATACAAAAGCGATTTTGAATTTAAGTCCAAGAACTATTGTTATTGAACAATCATGTCCTGAATTTGTTCCAATGATTGAAATGAATAATATTAATTCAAATCAGATTAATGATATTGCAATTGGATATATAAAACCTCTTTTAAATCAAAAAATCGAGTCTTTAATTCTTGGCTGCAGTCACTATCCTTTGATAACTCCTTTACTTACTGAGCTATTACCCTCTAGTGTCAAATTGATTGATCCAGCTGAAGCTCTTTCTTTGAAGTTAAAGTTATTTATGGATTCAAAAACAATTAATTATGCAAACAAAAATTCTTTGCTTGATTTAAAGTTTTATGTTACCTCTGATCCTAAAAACTTTTCTATTAGAGTCAAGAATTGGTTAAACGTGCTTCCTGAAGTTAATCTGGTTTCACTGCAGAAGAAGGGTTGCGTCTCTTAATATCAAAAAGTAGAGCGATTTTATGATCACAGCCACTGAAATTCTTCAACCTATAGAACTTGATCTAGAAGCTTTGCTTTCAGATCTTCGCAGCCTTATTGGTGCGGGACATCCAATCTTGCAGGCAGCGGCAGAACACCTTTTTAGTGCAGGGGGTAAACGCTTAAGACCTGGAATTGTTCTATTAATTTCAAGAGCTTTAACCTCTGAAGAGGATCTTCCTTTAAAACATAGGAAATTAGCCCAAATCACTGAGATGATTCATACAGCATCTCTTGTTCATGATGATGTTGTTGATGAAGCTGATACTAGAAGAGGTGTTGAAACGGTTCACAGTCGCTTTGATCCCAGGATAGCTGTACTAGCAGGAGACTTTCTGTTTGCTCAAGCCAGTTGGCATTTGGCAAATCTTGAGAATTTAGATGTTGTTAAATTGTTAAGTAGAGTAATTATGGACTTGGCTGAAGGTGAGATAAAGCAAGGTTTAAATAGATTTGATTCAAGTCAATCTTTTGAGAGTTATTTAGAAAAAAGTTACTGTAAAACGGCCTCCCTTATTGCTAATAGCTCGAAAGCTATTGGTGTTTTATCTGATGTAGATCAAGATAGCTTAAATTCGCTTTATTTTTTTGGTAGGCAACTAGGATTAGCTTTTCAAGTCGTTGATGATATCCTTGATTTTACTGGTAATGATGAACAATTAGGAAAGCCAGCAGCTAGCGACCTACAGAGCGGATATCTTACTGCACCTGTTTTCTATGCATTGGAGGAGAATCCAACTCTTGGGGATCTTATTAATGGTAAATTCTCAAAAAAAGATGATCTTAATAAGGCCTTATCACTTGTAAGAGATTCAAATGCTATTCAAAAATCAAGAGAGTTAGCTGAAAAATTTGCATCCGAGTCAAAAGATTCAGTTTCATGGTTGCCAGATTCACCATCAAAAAAAGCTTTGCTTGAATTGCCTGAATTCGTTATTAGCAGGCTTTATTGATTTGATTTTCATTTAACAATTGTTCAATTTCTTTTAAATGGTTGATTACTTTTAAATTATTTTCTTTTTCAAAGAATTCTTTTTTCGATATTTCATTACTCTTTTCTTTTAAAAATAAAACAAAACACCCTGCCTTTAGAGCAGAAGTTACTCCTGAAATAGAATCTTCAACAGCCCAGCAGTTTTCAGGAGCAATATTTAATTTTTCAGCAGCTAAAAGATATGGATCTGGAGCAGGCTTCCCTTTGTTTAGCAAATTGTCGTCGCCTAGAACCCTTGTAGAAAACAAATTCATCCATTCGTGATTTGCGGTTTTTAATTTTAGAGATTCAGAGCTGCTACTTGTTACTAACGCCATTGGTATATTTTGTTTATGACATCTTTTGATCAAACTCTCACTACCTGACATTGCCTGTGCAGATAGAATGAGTCTTCTTGATATGGGCTTATGTATCTCTAGTACGTCTTCTATCTTAACTGTTTTGGAAATTAATTTAACAAGTTCATTTGCACAATCAATTCTTCTCCTACCTCTTAAGAGTTTTAGTTGGCTATAAGTTAGATTTAGATCAAAAAGTGCGGCGGTTTCTTTCCAGGCTTGTCCATGTAAGGGTTCTGAATCAATTAGAACTCCATCGAGATCGAATAAAAATGCTTTAGGAAAATCCCAGTTTTTGTTCATTATTAAGTTGTTTTAAATAAGAGTTTCACTATTCAAGCCTTTTGCTCAGAAATAGCTTGAATGCAATAAATGAAAAGTTGTTTTTATCTTTCATGAATTCAGACAATTCTAACTCTATTGAGTCAGTTCTTCAGGAACAAAGAGTTTTTTATCCTTCTGATGATTTTGCTAGAAAAAGTAGAATTTCTTCTTTTTCTAGATATTTGGAAATGTCAGAGATGGCTAAATTAGATCCAAACAAGTTTTGGGGTGATGCTGCGAGAGAAGAATTACATTGGTTCAAATCTTTTGATAAGGTACTTGATTGGTCAAAACCTCCATTCGCGAAATGGTTTGATGGAGGGAAAACGAATATTTCATTTAACTGTTTAGATCGTCACTTAAATAGTTCAACGGCTGAAAAAATTGCATTAATTTGGGAAGGAGAGCCGGGTGATCAGAAAAAATATACTTACAAACAACTACATCAAGAAGTTTGCAAAGCTGCTAATGCACTCAAATCTATAGGTATTAGGAAAGGAGATCTTGTCGCTTTATATATGCCGATGGTTCCAGAGGCAGCAATTGCAATGCTTGCATGTGCAAGGATTGGAGCACCCCATTCAGTCGTTTTTGGAGGTTTTTCCTCTGAGGCTCTCAGAGATCGATTGATTAATGGAGAAGCAAAAGCAATAATTACAGCTGATGGTGGTTTTAGAAAAGACAAAATAATTCCTCTCAAAGACGCTGTTGATTCAGCATTGGAAGGAGGAGCTTGTCCAAAGGTTGAATCAGTTTTAGTTGTTCAACGCACTAAAAAAGCCATTGCCATGAATGATGGCAGAGATTATTGGTGGCATGAAATTGTGGATAGTCAATCAGAAGAATGTTTGGCAGAACAAATGGATAGCGAGGATTGCTTATTTGTTTTATATACCTCTGGTTCTACAGGTAAGCCAAAAGGTGTAGTTCATACAACTGCTGGTTATAACCTTTGGTCTCATTTAACTTTTAAATGGATTTTTGATATTCGTGAAACTGATGTTTATTGGTGTACAGCTGATGTGGGTTGGATAACTGGGCATAGTTATATCGTCTACGGCCCACTATCTAACGGAGCCACAACTGTTATGTATGAAGGAGTTCCTAGACCATCAAATCCTGGAGCCTTTTGGGATGTGATTCAGAAGCATAAAATTTCGATTTTTTACACTGCACCAACAGCTATAAGAGCTTTTATGAAAGCCGGAAAAAATATTCCTGATCAATATGATTTATCTAGTTTGAGACTTTTAGGAACTGTTGGAGAGCCAATTAATCCAGAGGCTTGGATTTGGTACAGAGATATTATTGGAGGCGGAAAATGCCCAATAGTAGATACTTGGTGGCAAACAGAAACTGGGGGTGTAATGATTAGTCCTCTTCCCGGAGCCACACCAACTAAACCAGGATCAGCAACTTTCCCCTTGCCTGGAATTGAAGCTGACGTGGTCAATTCAGATGGTGATTCTGTAGGGAATAATGAAGGTGGGTACTTGGTGATTAAAAGACCATGGCCTGGAATGATGAGAAATGTTTATGGAGATGAAAAAAGATTTAGAGAGAGTTATTGGGAGTATTTAAGGCCTTCAGATAATAACTATATTTATTTTGCAGGGGATGGGGCTCGAAGAGATGAAGAAGGTTATTTTTGGGTTATGGGTCGAGTTGATGATGTTATAAATGTCTCTGGACATAGGCTTGGCACAATGGAAATAGAATCAGCTTTAGTTAGCCATGAATTGGTTTCAGAGGCTGCAGTTGTGGGTAGACCTGATACTTTAAAAGGAGAATCAATAGTCGCTTTTGTTACATTGAAAACCGGAGCAGAAGAAAATGAAAATATTGAAGCACAATTAAAAAAACATGTTGTGAATGAAATAGGACCTATTGCGAAACCAGATGTAATTACTTTGACCGATGCTCTTCCTAAAACAAGAAGTGGAAAAATAATGCGCAGAATTTTGAGGGCATTGGCTTCGGGTAATGAAATTAGTGGGGATACAAGTACTCTTGAAGATAGATCAGTTTTGGATAAATTAAAAAGTTAATTTTTAAATCTCCCATTGAGTTATTAAATCGACTATTGAATCAATTTTTTTGTACTTTAAAGAGCTTTGGAAATCAGTTTTTAAAAGATTTTCTATTAGTCCTAGACTAATAGGGGTTAGATGATTACCATCGAGCTGTTTGATTTCTGATTTATCTGAATCTCTTTCCTTTAATGATTTAAATAACAAATTATTTTGATCAAGTTTATCATTTTTAAATCTTATTAATAGATTATTTATTTGCTCATAGTGTTCTCTTATAAGATTTAATGTCTCGCGAGGACTAGGACTAAATTCAGTTTGAAATTCTAATCTTTTAGATATCTTTTTAATCATAGGTATAGATCTATCTGCTTTGAAATTATTAAAGCTTATAGCTACCAAACCATTGCAGTTTCTACCTCCATCAGGTGCTAATAAATGTAATTTACATCCAAGACTATGACCTAATCTGATTGATTTTGGTATTAAGCCCACTCTCTTTTCAAGAATTTTACGAGATAAACGGAATTGTTTCCACGCATCATTAGCTTGTATTTGATGATCAAAGTTAGGAATATAGCTCCATGAATGCACTGCAAAATTTCTCTGCAAAAGTCTAGAAATAAGTCTTTTGTATGCAACTTCTGGTTTTATTGAAATATAGCTACCACCAATTATTTCTATAAGACCAATTGGCCTAAATGGCCATTGGCAAAAAACATCACTTATACGTCTAATAGTGCTCATTGATGAAAATCACTCTAAAAGAGAATTAGAAAATGATTTTAAATATAATTGTCTTTTGTTTCTAATGCTCGATGAAGTTCAATTCAAATCTGACTTTTTTATGATAATGGATATATGACTAATTAATTTTGATGTGACAGAAGAGCAAAATCATCAGAAAGAGAGTGAGCAGCTTAACTTTCTAAATGAAACAATTAAAGAAATTTCTAATAAACAAATGAAAGATCATGGAGAGAAAAGTTCTTCTAAATCAAACAAAGCACCGGTTGGGATCTCAAATAACCAGTTTTCACTTTTGAATGTTTTGATTTTGGATACTGAAACTACAGGTCTTGACAATGAAAATGATGATTGTCTTGAAGTAGGCGCGATACTTTTTAATGTTAAAAGTAGATCGGTATTAGCTCAGCAATCCTTTCTTTTACCTGTTGAAAGTAATAACGCAGAAAAAATCAACAATATTCCTGCTGAAATAACTCGTTTACCTCAACCACTTTTTGAAGCGATTAAATATTTTGAATCTTTGGTTCAAGCATCAGATGCCATAGTTGCTCACAATGCTGAATTTGATATGAAATGGTTTGGTCTAAAAAAATTGCCTCAAATCGAAAAGCAATGGATTTGTTCTATGGACGACATAACATGGCCAGCTGATAGACAATTGAAGACTCGCCCTTCAGTAAGAGATCTTGCACTGGCTTATGGTGTTCCAGTCTGGAATGCACATAGAGCCTTGACAGATTGTATCTATTTGGCAGAAGTTTTCAAACGATGTTGTGAACTAGAAAAGCTTTTAATTAGATCGCTTGAACCAAAAGTGTTAATTCGTGCAGAGATCTCATACGATCAAAGGTATTTAGCTAAAAACGCTGGCTTTAGGTGGAATGATGCAATAAAGGGTGCTTGGTCTAGAAAAATGAGTCGTCGAGATATGGAAAAATTAGAATTTCCTGTACATGAGGTTGACCCTCATGATTGAGGTGGATTTTTCATAAAGTACTCATTTCAAATCTTGGCTATATATTTATTGTATTAAGTAATAAGTTTTCTAATGCTTTGTCAATGATTGATTTATGAGAAAAATTTTTACAAATAAAAATATAGTGGATCAGTTTTCTCCTTTAAAAAGTAAGACTGATGGTAATGAATTGAAGAAGCGTCTCAGGCAATGGCAGCACTCAAGGAGTTGGGCTCGTTTGATTTGTGAAGCTGAAAAAATGTGGAGTCTTGAATCGAAAGAACTAAAAAGACTTGGAGCTATTGAATTAATTCAACTTCAAAATGAAATGCCCTTTAATGTTAGAAGAAGAGTGAACGTTTGGTTAGTCAGATTTTCAGGTGCTACTAGATTAGAAGATTAAACTTAAATATCTTTCTAGCTGGAGCTTTAATTATTTATTTTCTCATGACTCACAGATTAAATTTTTATTTTCCAGTTTACGTAAACAATTACTATTGAACAAATAACAAATAATTTTGCTTAAGTTGCTTTGACCAATTTCAAAAATCTAAGAGGCATGGTAGATCTTTTGCCTGCTCAGAGTCATAGTTGGCAAAAGGTCGAATCAATTGCTCTAGAGCATTTTAGTCGGGCTGGGCTTCAAGAAATCAGGACGCCGATTATTGAACAAACTGAATTGTTTTTAAGAGGAATTGGAGAAAATACTGATGTGGTGGGCAAGGAAATGTATAGCTTTGATGATAGAGGGGGTCGTTCTTGTACCTTGAGGCCTGAAGGTACAGCTTCTGTAGCAAGGTCAATTGTTCAACATGGTCTATTAAATAATGGACCTCAAAGGCTCTGGTATAGGGGACCTATGTTTCGTTACGAACGTCCTCAAGCAGGAAGACAAAGACAGTTTCATCAGATTGGGGTTGAATTTGTTGGCTTAGCTTCTGTTATGAGTGACGCCGAGGTTATTTCAGTTGCTTGGAACTTTTTAAAGGATATTGGTCTGAATGATTTGACTTTGGAAATTAATAGTCTTGGAAGTAATGAAGATAGAAATATTTTCAAAGAAGAGTTGAGAAATTGGCTAAATCAGAGATTTGATTTGTTGGATGAAGATTCACAGAAAAGAATTAATGTTAATCCTTTGAGAATTTTAGATAGTAAAAATAGCTCTACAAAAGAACTTTTAGTTGACGCTCCTTCTTTAAGTGACTTTTTATCTAACGAGAGTAAAACTAGATTTTATTATTTACAAGAGTTACTGGATGATTTAAACATTCCATATAAGATAAATAATAATTTAGTTCGCGGACTTGATTATTATTGTCATACAGCTTTTGAAATAACAAGTGATCATCTTGGCTCTCAAGCAACAGTTTGTGGAGGAGGGCGTTACGATGGATTGATAAGTGAATTAGGAGGACCTAAAGCTCCTTCAATTGGATGGGCCATTGGAATGGAAAGACTAATAATTCTTGCTGGAGATGCAATTTTACAATCAAAAACTCCAGATGTTTATGTTATTCATAGAGGTGAAAAAGCAGAAAAATTTGCTTTGAATATTACTTGTAAGTTGAGATCAGCTAACCTCTCTATTGAATTAGACTATTCTGGCTCAACTTTTTCTAAACAATTCAAACGAGCAGATAAAAGTAGAGCTAAATGGGCAATGGTTATAGGTGAGGATGAGGTATCAAAAGGTCAATTACTGATTAAGAAATTAATAGGCAAGGAAAAAGGAGATAATAGTGAGGAATATATTTTTTTTAAAGAAGATTTAGATCAATTAATTAAAAAATTGATTGATTAATAAAATGATTGATTTTTTACAATGAGCTCTATTAAAGTCCGAAAAATTTGTTGCATTGGTGCCGGTTATGTTGGTGGTCCAACTATGTCTGTTATTGCAGATAAGTGTCCTGAAATAGAAGTTAAGGTCGTTGATATAAATAAAGAAAGAATTACTGCTTGGAATGATACCGATCTTAATAAATTACCAATATTTGAACCTGGGTTGGATCAGATAATTTCCAGAACTAGAGGACGAAATCTGTTCTTTAGTTCAGAAATGGAAAAGGCAATATCTGATTCGGATATGATCTTTATATCGGTTAACACTCCAACAAAAACAAAAGGTCTCGGGGCCGGACAAGCAAGCGATCTTAGCTGGGTAGAGGCTAGTGCAAGACAAGTAGCTAAATTCGCAAAAGGACACACCATAGTTATAGAAAAAAGTACTCTTCCAGTTAGAACTGCGCAGGCAATCAAAGAAATACTTAATACAACTAATCGAGAGAATCAAAAAAATGAAATTTCAAAAACTTTCTCTGTTTTATCTAATCCTGAGTTCTTAGCGGAAGGTACAGCAATAAGTGACTTAGAAAATCCTGATAGGGTTTTAATTGGTGGGGAAGATCCTATAGCTATAAACGCATTAGTAAATATTTATTTGAATTGGGTTTCTAGAGAAAAGATAATTTGTACCAATTTATGGAGTAGCGAGCTTTCAAAATTAGCTGCTAATGCATTCTTGGCTCAACGAATTAGTTCCATAAACTCTATTTCCGCATTTTGCGAAGCTACGGGTGCTGATATTCAAGAAGTCGCAAAAGCAATTGGAACAGATAAAAGGATAGGTAATCAATTTCTTTGTGCAGGTCCTGGTTTTGGTGGGAGTTGCTTTAAAAAGGATATTTTGAATTTAGTTTATTTAAGTGGATATTTTGGTTTGCCAGAGGTAGCAAATTACTGGAATCAAGTTGTTTTACTAAATACTTGGCAACAGGATAGAATTTATAAAATTGTGCTTGAAAAACTTTTTGGTACTGTTAATGGAAAAAATATAGCAATACTTGGCTTTGCTTTTAAGGCAAACACAAACGATACCCGTGAATCTCCAGCTATAAGAATTGCTAGTGACTTACTTGAAGAAGGTGCTTTGCTTTCGATTTATGATCCTAAGGTTTCATTTGAGAGAGTACAGGAAGATTTTGAAGAATTTTCATTTGATAATCAAGGCATATGGAAAATGGCTAATTCAATTCCAGATGCGTTGAAAGAAGTTGATGCAGTTTTAATTCTTACCGATTGGGAGGAATTCTTTGGACTGGATTGGAATTACTTAGCTTCTTTGATGAGAGTACCGGCCTGGATTTTTGATACAAGATCAGTTGTTAATCGGCAAGAAATTGAAAATACAGGTCTTAATTTGTGGAAGCTGGGTGAGAGAAGTTAAAATTTCGTCTTAAAAATGATATGGTTATGAATGATTCTTGGATAAGTGAAATCTTATTTATAATTTCTACTAATTTATTCTTTACCATATAATAATGTTCTTTAAATTTATTTTCAGAAGAAAGAAAAAAAAACCTCAGGAAAAGTTTAAGCATAAAACTGATATAAATAATTGGATGGACTTAAGCAAGGAAGAAAGACTTGAAATTGATTTTAGGGATAAGGATGAATCAATGAGAAAAAAAAAGGAATTATTAAAATCGATTCGAGAAGAATATATTAAAATAAAAAATAATCAAGCTTGATTTATTGGGATTTTAATAAAGTAAATCAAGAAAGATTTATTAAAGCTTTTATTTCAATTCCTAGAGTTCTATGATGTGGCCTCCATTAAAAGCGTGGACTAGTAAAAGCTATATAAATGGCCAATTACATTTTATTGCAATAAATTATGGTGGTAAACTCCAAAAGAGATGGGTGATATTGATGTCTGTAATTGATTCTAGTTTGGTGATAAAAGTTTCTTGGTCTCAATTAGTTGACCCATCTAATTGGGAATGTGGATGGGAGGATAAAACCCTTCCGAGCTCTACCAAAGTAGTTAATACTAAATATAAAATTCTAAATACAAATTTTACTCATGCATCCGTTGATTCAGGTTTAACTATACCTATAACTAAAAATATTATTAGACCTTGGTTTAATAACGTTAAAAATTCAAAGTAAATTAGATTTTAATTTATCTACAATCATTTGATCTTTTGCTTGCTTTTTAGTTGATAATAGATTTTTTATTTTCTTTCCTCAGCATTTTACGTTAAAAATAGGATACTGAATTTATTCAACCATGGAAGAATCTTCTAGGTGGTTATCCGAGAGAGAAGCTATTGAGACCTTAAGAGTTGAAACGCAAACTTTAGAGGAATTGAGAGAAAGTGGCTATTTAAAGCCTGGATATCATTGGAGAAGTTCAACTGATGCTAAGCAATTGCCATGGAAGCCAAAAGTTTTCTACCGTATAAATGCCTGTAAAGAAGTTATTGAATATATTCAGAATAATGATGCTTCCTCTGAAAAAAAAGCAGCTTAGGTAAGAAACTAAGAATATTTAATAATTCAAGAATAAATTTTTTATGCTACTAGATTTTCACCTTTACATTCTTTGATGGATGTCTCCAGAATTGGATAAAGAGAAATCATTTTTCCATATTCAGGAGATGTTCTATAGAAATTTGCTTTTTTTCTGTAGTGGTCTGCTGTTTCCATTTCTAGACTATTAATTCGTTGGAAGTCCATGATGGTTATCCAAATGTGCTTAATTATGTAATAGTTGTAAATAAAGAGTCCAAATTAATCTTTTATATTAATTACATATTTGGGTGAATTTATATGGATTTTGAGACTTTATTGGTTTCGAATGCCTGATATATAATTTTTTTATGTATCAATTAATTCTTTACATATAAATTCTAGTTTGAAATTTTGCTTGTTATTAATCCTTTGTTTTCTGGTTTTCCTATTTTAAAAAACTTTCTTTTAGTAATTCTTTTTTTCTTGTATTGGATTTAAATAATAAAAAAAATTTACAGATTCTTTCTCTTACATGAGTATTTGGCGAATTTGCAGTAACCTCAGTTCGGTTTTGAAAAATAGCACTTCTAATGCAGACCTATGGAAATCCAGGCGTCACTTACGGGTGGTGGGCTGGTAACTCAGGGGTCACCAACCGCTCAGGCAAATTTATTGCTGCTCATGCCGCTCATACCGGTTTGATTGCTTTCTGGGCTGGTGCCTTCACGTTATTTGAATTGGCTCGTTTTGACCCTTCTGTACCAATGGGTCATCAGCCTTTAATTGCGCTTCCTCATTTAGCAGCTTTAGGTTTAGGCTTTGATGAGACTGGTGCATTTGTTGGTGGTACTGCTGTCGTTTCAATTGCAGTAGTTCACTTAGTTCTGTCTATGGTTTATGGCGCTGGTGGATTAATGCATTCATTGCTTTTTTCAGGCGATATGCAGGAATCTTCCGTACCTCAGGCCAGGAAGTTTAAACTTGAATGGGATAACCCAGACAATCAGACTTTCATCCTAGGACATCATTTGATTTTCTTTGGTGTCGCTTGTATTTGGTTTGTTGAATGGGCCAGAATCCATGGAATTTATGATCCTGCTGTTGGTGCTATTCGTCAGGTTGAATATGACCTTAACTTGAGTCACATTTGGGATCATCAGTTTGACTTCCTAACTATTGATAGCTTGGAAGATGTTATGGGAGGCCATGCTTTCTTGGCTTTCTTGGAGATTACTGGTGGAGCTTTCCACATAGCTACTAAGCAAGTTGGAGAATATACGAAGTTCAAAGGATCCGGGCTTCTTTCTGCAGAGGCCATTCTTTCATGGTCTCTAGCTGGTATTGGCTGGATGGCAGTAGTCGCAGCATTCTGGTGCGCACAAAATACTACTGTTTACCCTGTTGAATGGTTTGGTGAGCCACTAGCTTTGAAGTTTGGTATTTCACCTTATTGGGTTGATACTGTTGATCTTCCTAATGGAGCTCATACTTCTCGGGCTTGGTTATCTAATGTTCATTATTATTTTGGATTCTTCTTTATCCAAGGTCATCTATGGCATGCTTTAAGGGCAATGGGATTCGACTTTAAACGAGTAACTAATGCCTTAAGTAATTTAGATACAGCTTCAGTATCGTTAAAATAGTTAAATAAATAAGTTTAACTCAATAAAAAAAGCCTCACAAAAAGTGGGGCTTTTTTTATTGATGATTTTTTTTTTACTGGTTTTATTATTAAGAGTAATGCTAGAGAGAAAAATCCGTTATTTTTCTTTGAGTTTATAAGGATATATTCATTGATCAATTAATTATTCCTCAGAATGCAAATAAATCTGATTTGAGAGTGTGAGTTTTTTTAGCTGAATTAATATTTAATAAATTTATTAATTTGATTAGTTCAGTCCTCTAATGATTTTTTTTCAATCTTTAGAACTTTCATTTAATCCATAGGTTTTTTAGATTTAATATCATCTTTACTAACTAATAGAGCTAAGTAAACGAATTAATTGAGATATAATAAGAATCAAATTTGCTTTCCATATCAAATTTTAATATGGGATATTACTTATTAAAGTTTTTATTTATTTCCTTTGGACAATGAATAGATGATTCAATTGTTTTTGGGTTTTGAAGGCCTATATAAAATCAATGCAATACCCACATTAGTTTTATCTTTGGGTTTGCTTGGACTAATAGGCATTCTTCTAACGCTTGGAAGAAGGTTGGATTCTGCGATGAAGTTAGAGAGATTTGGTATCCCCATAGCTCTTTTAATTGGAGCAATAGGTTTTTTAATTGGTCCTTATGGAACTTTTGCATTGTTGCCGGAAAGGGTTCTTAAAACTTGGATGCAATTACCAACTCCTTTACTCACCTTGGTCTTTGCGACTCTAATGCTTGGAAGACCCATACCAAGACTTAGTGGTCTTTGGAAACCAGTAGCTTCTCAGGCTTTGTTAGGGCTATTACTTGGTTTTGGACAATATGTTGTTGGGGGGATAATCGTGTTGTCATTTTTGCTTCCTAATTTAGGAGTTGATCCATTGATGGGTTGCATTATTGAAGTTGGTTTTGAGGGTGGTCATGGGGCTGCGGCAATCATGGGGGATAGTTTTAGGAAATTAGGTTTTCCTGAAGGATTAGATCTTGGTTTCGCTATGGCAACAGTGGGGTTGCTTGCTTCTACTTTGTTAGGGAGTCTTTTGGTTGTTTTAGGTAGATTTTTTGGATGGCTTGTCCCTGCTGAAAAAGAGATAAAAGATGATTTAAATTATGAGATTGAATTCAAACCAATTCAACAATTTAGATTGCTTTTGTATAACTTCGCTCTTGCAGGGATAGCTGTTTTGATTGGTATCTTCTTACTCTATTGTTTAAGATTCGTCTCTACATATATGGGTGATATAAGTAAACAAGTTATATTAGCTTTCCCAGTTTTTCCTTTAGCTTTAATGGGTTCATTTCTTGTAAGATTTACATTAGAAAAAACTGGAAATACAAAATTAGTGTCATCACTTTTTCAACGTGAGATTGGGATCCTCTCAACTGATTTACTTATAATTACAGCTATGGCTGGATTGAATTTGCCGTTATTAGGTAACTATTGGGTACCTATAAGTGTCTTGGCCTTGGGTGGATTGATTTGGAATCTGGCAGGGATGTTGATCTTTTCTAGATTATTTTTCAGAGAAGAATGGTTCGAACGAGCAATTGCGGAGTTTGGAAATTCAACAGGGGTTGCAGCTAGTGGATTATTACTTTTGAGATTGGCTGATCCTAGAAATTCTACTCAAACCTTACCTGTGTTTTCCATTAAGCAATTATTTCTTCAACCACTTCTTTCAGGAGGATTGATTACTGTAATAGCTCCTTTATTTATTAGTAATTTTGGTCTTAAAGGATGGACAGAATTTTGCGGATTAATTTCGTTAGCATTATTTGCGGTTGCAATATCTTTACAGACAAAATATACAAAAGCTTCAGCATGACATTTAATACACTTAAGAAAAGTTATAATTGATATAAAACAAATTTTTAATAAACTATTGACTTGATTTATATGGATCGACAAATCTACAAAGATATTCCTCCTCAAGAATTAAAAGAAAAATGGTTTAAAAGTCATCTTTTAGGGAAAGAGGTTGAATTAAGAGAACTCTATGAGTTACCTCAGGATCAGTTGGATTTAGTTATGGCAGAAACTGCTGAGTTTAGAAGTGATGTAGGTAATAGAGATAGAAATCTAGGTAAATATTGTACAGCTGGTTATTTTTTAGAGTTGTCAAGAATTATTGATAAAAGAAGGGCTTCAGAATAATTTTCTGCAGTTTCTAACTTATTGTCCAAAAAATATTGGCTCACTTTGTTTTGTCCATGGTTTATTCTTTTTCATCACTAATGGATATTTATTGTGACTAAAAAAGTAATTTAACCAACTTTGCAAAAACTGTAATTCTTTATTTTGATCAAATTTTATCATGTCTGCTATCCTAAATTGCCTAACAAATGGCCATATAGCCCAATCAGCAAGTGTTTCCTTGGCATCTACAAGAAATAGTGGTTTGCCTTTGGTTGAGAATTTTTTCAATCTGTTGTTTAAATATAAAAGTATTTCCATACAAGCTTCTCTATGAACTTCTGAATCTTGAAGAATGAATCTAGATGCATATTTATATCGATCTAAATGATATTTAAATGTTTTATCATTTGTTTCTATAAGACTAAAAATTTCTTGCGATTTATCTGTATTAAATAATGAATGCATGTTTGACCTTTTAATACTCCAGAGCATAATGTCTATACTTTCATCAATTACTTTATTTAAATTGGTCTTTAAAACAGGTACTGTTGCCTTCTTAGAAATTTCAATTAATTCAACAGGCTTGTTCTTTAGTTCGACCTCTCTTAACTCAACTACCTGGTTTGTATTTAATAAAGCCCATCTAGCTCGGATAGCATAGGGGCATCGTCTAAAGCTATATAAAATATTGTGGTTCATAACTTTCCTGTTAAGATCATTATCGTGACCTATTGCTAGATATGATTATTCAGTCCTGTGAGTGCTAAAGGGCATGGCTAAAATTATATCCTTTACCACATCCTTCTAAAATTACATTTTACTATGAAAATATAATATATTGATTATATTTTCTTCAGACTTCATTTCTTAGCAAAATTCAATCATGTCAGAATTTGTTTATCTAATGAAAAATGGTGATTTATATAAACTTGGATGTACAAGTAATTTGGAAAGTGAAGCTAGCAAATTGAAGCCGGGTGAAATAATATCCTCTTTCAAAACAAAAGACCATAAATCTTTTGAAGCCAGATTGTTAAGAATCTATAAGAAAAGAAGAATTCCTGATACAAATTATTTTCGTTTGTCTGAAGCAGAAGTTGAAAACTGTAAAAAACATTTAGAAGGAAAAAGCAATTTACCTAAAAGCCTAAGTGAAGAGTTAAGAATAGGATTGAATGGATCTTTGTTATTTGCAAGTATTACTTTTTTGATTTCATTCCTTATTAATAAGATGTTTATATTTAGTCTTTTTATCTCGTCTGTATTTGCTTCTTTCCCTATGTGGTCAATTGCTATTCTTGGAAGTTTTGGAGGCTATGATATCGATGATCTCACACTTTTCTCAACGGCTTCTAATAGACTAAAAGGATTTTTGATTGCTATTTCGATGTCTTCTTTTGCATTTGTTCTATATACTTTTGCGCACTTTTAAATCATCGTTTAATATTGTGAAAATGATTAGATTTTTTCCATAAAAATCAGTTATTGCTTGATTTTGTATTTTTAGCTATAAAGCTATTGATACGCTAATTACTTCTGCTAATATGAACATCTCTGACTATCTTCAGTTTTTAGAGCCGGTTCAGGAACAGCTTAATAAGGTATATTCTATTGCCTCTCTGGCACTTACTGTATTGATTTGTTTATGGCTTTTTAATTTTATAGTTGGCTTAATACAAAGAACATATTCAGTAGGTAAGGCTATAGGCAGTTTTTATAGAAATTACTTTCATAAGTATCTAAGAAAGGCAATAATAGGTGTGCTAACTACATTTAATAAGCCAACTAATGCAATATAAACAGAACAATATATTTTTTCTTTTAATTTGTTGTTTCAAGTTGACAGTTAATTGCAATTTCAAAAGGAACTGAACTGTTTGGTAACTGTAGTAAATTTGAACAAATATTTGCAATGTCTTTTGGTTGAGTCATATCCAGTTTGGGGAAATAATTAATATCTCTTGCCATATCTGTATTTACCCAGCCTGGGCATATTGCTGTAACTCTTATTCCTTTTTCCCATCCTTCATTCCTCATTGTTTGGCATAGGCTCATTAAAGCGAATTTACTCATTGAATAGCCAGCTAGATTTCCTTTCGATCGTTTTCCACTCATTGAGACTAATACAATAATTCTTGCTGAATTATTCATTGATAAATATTTCCAGCTATCTTTTGTTAATATCCAAGGTCCCATTACATTAACTTTCCATAGATTTTCTATATCTAGCATTTCATTATCATCAAATATTAGATTTGTTCTTTTAAATAGGGCAGCGCAATGAATAAGAGTATCAATATTTTTAAAAGCTTTGACTGTATTTTCCACCCACTTTTTTGATGAATATTTATCAGTTGCGTCATAGGTATGTATAAAAAGTTTTTCTGGATTGTTTAACTTTGGATCTAAAGGCGTATTGATTAGTTTCTCCTTCTTTCTGACTCCCAAGCTTAGTGAATGTCCTTCTTTAAGTAATTTCAAAGCTATCGCTTTACCTATACCTCTACTTGCTCCACTTATAAGAATTTTTCTCATTTGTTTTTTATTGTTAATGCCCTAATCAACAAATTTAATTCTCTACCATGCATGTTCATTAAACCTTGTTTGATAGTCCAGGGTGATTTTCTAAACATTTTCCACATAGCAGATATCAATTCTCTAAGGCTAAGTGTATTTGTAAGGAATCCATACCATTGTTTATTAGGTAAACTAAAGAATTCTATAAAAAATCCTCTTAGCAACTTCTCTTCGAATCTCATTAATTTTTCTAATCCAAATTTATAGATAGCTTGTTTCCTTCTAAGTTCAGTTGGCCATAAGACTTGCCAGCCTTTCTTTGCAAGAGAAGCTGATGATGCTTTTTTGTCTTTCATAGCTATTGACAGTGCTTTAGCAACTTTTGGGGCTCTTCTTAAAAGACTGCCAACCATATATCCAGATGCGGGGTGAACCATTCCAGCTGAACCTCCAAAGCCAAGGACCGGTTGTGTCAAGTCGGGAATAGGCATGTTCATTGGTAGATATGAACCATGTTCTTCGTGCTCAAGACTTTTTATTTCTAAACCTCGATTTTCCAATCTTTTTTCTAGTCTTCTTTTTAATTCATCAAGAGAGACTGGAGGAAATAGACCTAGAGAAGTTTCCTCTAAGAAAAACTTTCCATCTCCCATGTCCATAGCGTACAAAAAAGTTGGAGCTTCTTTTCTCTCTTCTGGATCTAAATGGTCACAGCGATAATCCATGAGAACAAATTGGTCTTTTTCAACAGGAGGTGCATTGAATTCGCCTACTATCCCATAGCAAGTTTGAACGGCTACTGGTCCTTGATTAGGTGCCTTAATAAAAACAGGCTTGTAACCAGTAGCGTCAATAACTAATCGAGCATTTATTTCTTTACCACTAGAGGTCTTGACCGTGCTAATTAATTGATTCGTTTTTAAGTTGATTGCAGAACCTTTGTGCCATTCAATTGAAGCTTTCTTGCATTGCTCTAACCAATAAGCTTGTAATTTATTTTTATCAAAGAGTCCATAATCCCTGTTGTGCTTAGTAACTTCATTCTTTTTAGAATTGGGGTCTTTGTCTCCCTCACCAAAATAACTAACTGTATTAATCCACCTATATTCAAGCAAATTACTTAGTCCAAGTTCGTCAACCTCTTCACCCCAAATACCGTAAGTAAAAGGCCAGGTTTCATCTGGGGATTGTTCTGATAAGATTTCAACGTTTAAATTTTCATTTGCTAAGGCTGCTGCTATTGACAATGCACCTGGGCCTGAACCTAGTACTAGAGCATCTTTTAATGCACTAGTATTCATAACTGCTCTTGAGAATTATTGCCGTTAGACGTAAGCCTGAAATTAGGAGTTAAATTCTTGGTAAGATATTCAGTTATTTGATTGCCTCCCATAATTACCACTTTAATCACCTCGGGATATAGAATCAACAATACCTCGTGATGGTATTTACAAAGGATTGTATTAATGTTTTTTATCAACTGATTTATTTCAATCTATGTTTAAGTATCTATTAAGACTTTTGATTGAAAAATCAATTAATAAAAAATTAAATTAAATTCATAATAATTTAATTTAAAAGTATAAGATTATGCCCAAAAAACTAAATAATACAATGATAGATAGACCTTTAAATATTTTTATAACAGGTGCTTCATCTGGTATAGGTTTTCAAGCTACTTTAAAATTAATTTCGTTTGGTCACAATGTAATTTTACCATGTAAAAATATTCTACGGGCGAATGAGACATTAACTAATATATTTAATCAATTGCCATTTAATTTATCAAAAAAAGGAAATATCTATACTCCAATAATGGATCTTTCTGATTTAAATAGCATTGATTCACTTTGTGCTGATGTTAGAAAAAGGCGATTAAATATTGATATTTTAATATTGAATGCTGGCCTTCAATATACAGGTTCCAAAATCCCTAAGAGATCAGCTCAGGGGATTGAACTAACTTTTGCGGTGAATCATTTATCACATTTTTATTTAACACAAAATCTCTTGCCTTTTATAAGTAATAATAAATATTCAAAAATTATTATTACTTCTTCAGAAGTTCATAACCCCATGAGCTCCGGAGGAAAAGTAGGAGCTAAAGCTAGTCTAGGAAACTTATCTGGATTAGCATCTGGATCAGGATTTGAGATGATTGATGGAAGCCAATTTAATGCAGATAAGGCATATAAGGATAGTAAATTGTGTAATATCCTTTTTGCAAAGGAGTTGAGTAAACGTTTAAAAAAAAATAGTTTAAGAATCCCAGTTATAGCTTGGGCACCTGGTTTAGTGATTTCTAGAAATAGTCAAGGATTTTTTAGATACAGTAGGAAATATAATCCATTAGGACAAATATTATTCGCTTTTCTAGCTAGAGACCTCTTAAGAATAGCCACATCAAATGAAAAGGCTGGAATGCTTTTAAGTGAGCTAGTTTATTCTTCCAAATATAATGAAAACAATTTTAATTATTATAGTAATAAAATCATATCTTTAGGTAAATTTGTTTTTGAAAAAACGAATATTAGTGAAGAAGCGCAGAAAGAAGGTTTATCTAACAAATTATGGGAGTTGTCTAAATCTCTAATTTCTAATAAAATCTAGATAAGTATTTTTCTTTTATTTATTCATATAAATTGTTTGGGTAGGGTAGGCAAAACTAATATTTTCATTTTGGAACTTCTTCATTATTTCTAGGTTGATTTCTTGTTGAGCTGACATCGCTTGAATATAATCACTTGTTGGTATGTAATAAACAAGTTCAAAATTGAGACTACTATTTGCAAATTCGATAAAATGGCATCTATCGAAAATAGCGTTTTCAGTCTTGTCAACGATACTTTTAATCATGTCTGGTATCCTTTTTGTCTGGTCATATGTGGTTTCATAGACCACTCCTAATTTATGAACTAGTCTTCTTTTTTTCATCTCTGCATAATTTGATATAACACCATTAGTTAGCCTGCTATTACTCATTACTATTGCCTCTCCGTTAATACTTCTTAGGCGTGTGGATCTAACACCCACTCTCTCAACTTTTGCCCAAATCCCATCTATATGGATAAACTGACCGCTTTGAAATGGTTTGTCAAGAAGAATCGTTATGTATTCGAAGAACTCTTGAACAGGTTCTTTTAAGGCTAGCCCAGCACCAATGCCTCCTGCGCTTAATAGAGCCCAAACAGCCGCCATTTGAACACCCATATTTTGAAGATAAAAAATAACTCCGATACTCCAAACTGATGCCCCAACCATTGGACTTAGCGAACGAATCATTTCACTGATTGATTTATCATTAATTTTGCTCGCCCATCTTTGTATTATCTTCAAAAAGACTCTATTTACAAAGCGAACTATATAAATAAGGCATATAAATTTACTAATTCCAATTAATGCTTTATCTACTATTCCACCAATTAGTAAAACCTTCCATCCAACAATAAAACTTAAAATGAAGCCTAGGGGTTTTATGGTATCAATTAAAAGTGAGGCTATGTAGTCATCTGTTTGGCTTTGTGTGGCAGAAGTTATTTTCCTTAGAACCTTTTTTAGGACTTTTGGACTTACCAGAGAAATAATGCAACCGATACTGAAAGTAAATAATGAAATTAATAGATTTTTATAAAAATCATCCATGATGTGAGATTACTTTTCTACAGACTGCCTGAAAAAAAAGATTTGTCTAGTTATTATTTTATAATTTAATTTGAAAATGAATTTTTTAGTATTTTACTAATCTCTCTAAACTCTTTTCTATTGGACGTCTTACATAATTCACATATTATACTTTCAGTTGTTGATGCAACTGCTCCAGATAATATAAGCCTAAGAAATGCAGTATCATTGTCAACTTCATTTCTACTTCCAATAGCATCTCTTGGAATTAGGATATTAAAACCTTCTGCTAATAGTTCAATTGATGTCTGAAGGACACATATATGACTCTCAATTCCACAAACTATTATATTTTTAAAATTATATTCATTCAGATAATCAATAAATTTCTTATTTTTGCAACAACTGAATTCCATTTTCTCAAACTTAGGATATTTTCTATTTTCTAATATTGATTCTAATGATTTACCAAGCTTTAATGGGTTTTGTTCTGTAATAGAAATTCTAACATTAAGCAGGTTGCATGTATCAATAAGCTTTTTAATATTAAAGATTATTAGTTTATTTCCTTTTATATTTCTTATTAGTTTTTCTTGCATATCTATTACAAGCAGTAATGTTTGATCTTCGAGTACTCCTTGTCTATTATCATCTAATTCTTTTTTTGACGATATGTTTCTTAAAAATTGATTCATTTGAGAATATCTTTTTATATTTATTAAATATAAATCATTTAATAAATATGGACATTATTTATTGCTAAATCAGTTTTGAAAAATACTTACAAGTTGCAAGCAGTTCTCAATACGCTATTCTATTGAGAAAGCAAAGCTGATATTGATTTCACAAGCTTCTTTTCGTACTCACCCTTCTCCTTTGGAATCAGGCCTTCACCTAGATGGTAAACGGATGACTCCTCAAAGGAAAAAGGTCCTTTCATTGTTTGAAGAGATTGGTTCTGGAATTCATTTAAGTGCGGAAGAAGTTCATTCGAAATTGACAAGTACTGGGGACAAAGTTTCTCTTGCGACTATTTACAGAACTTTAAGACTTTTAGTTAAGATGACTTTTCTTAATGAACTTGATTTAAGCGAGGGAGGGAATAGATTTGAGTTACTTAGTCATGACCATCCAGATCATCATCATTTGATTTGTATACGTTGCGGAAGAACAGAAGAATTTGAAAATAATGAAGTTATTAATGCTGGTGAAGTAGCGGCTAAAAATTTTGGATTTAAATTATTGGAATCATCTTTAAATGTAAGAGCATTGTGTCCGATATGTATAAATAAATAAAACTTTTGTTTTAACTTAATTCTCCACCACAACTAGAACCAGCACCAGCAGTACAGCCAAAACAATGATTTCCTATCGAAATAGGATTATTTTTTAATGAGACAAGTGGAGTTAAAAGATCATGCAAATGCTTTATTTCACCATTTCTCCTCATCCCAAGTTGCTGGTTGAAATCACAATCATATAAATATCCTTTCCAGTCAACACTTAGAGTTGTCTTACACATTACTGAATCGAGGTTTCTAGAATTATGATTATCTTTAAGTAATTTATTATATTCATTTAGTTTCCCAATTACATTTAGATGTTTTTCATATCTATTGATGGGCATATTAGCTAGAACAAATAAGTTTGAGAAGTAAATACCATACCTTTCTTTTAGCTCGCGTCTATAATCATCTTCTAATTCTTTTTGGGATGGAGGAAGTTGTGGCTTATTGGGATTATAAACAAGATTTAATATTAGGCCTGTATCTATAATACCGTAACCATAAGAGTTAAGTTTTTTCAGAGCTAATATGCTTTTTTGGAAAACACCTTTACCTCTTTGTTTGTCTACATTGTCTTCGAGATAACAAGGAAGAGACGCTGTAATTTGTACTTTATTTGATGCTAAAAAATTTGCTAAGTTTTCAAAACCTGGCTCTGTAAGTATCGTTAGATTACATCTATCCATTACTTCAACATTTAGACTACGTACTTCTTTAACTAATTGCTTGAATTTAGGATGAATTTCAGGCGCTCCCCCAGTAATATCTAACAATTTAATATCGTTAACTTTGATAACTTTTGGGATTATTTTTATAATATCATTACTCATCATCTCTGTTCTATTGGGACTAGCATCAACATGACAATGGCTGCATGCTTGATTGCATTTATAACCTATATTTATTTGTAAAGTCTGAAGAAAGTCTCTTTTGATTTTTGGGAAATTTGTTTCAGTTATTTTCATGAATAATAATATATACTATTATTATAAATCTATTATACTAAAATTAATTATTTAAAAGCTAGTATTTTATTAACTTTTCATTAACAATCTAAAAGTTACTAGCTAATTCTTTAAACCACTCTATATATTCTTCTGGCCCATCATTGATAATCATATTGAATTTCAAATCATCATTAGGATCACTAATTCCAGTCATGTCAGAGCCATTTACTTTTGGCCTTGAAACTTCTTCATTACTGCTATTAACGAATATAATTTGATTTGATTTTTTGTATGATATTCCTAGTTTTTGAATTAACGTTAAGAAACCTCTATCACTTCCACCTCTTAGCCAAGAATCGTTTTCATTCCCTTTTGAAGAAGTTACTGTATCGCCCACTCCTATTAGAAGTGGCATTTGATCATTAGAAATTTTATCTCTGCATAACTTTACTAATTCATTAAGTGACTTTGGTGCATTCCTGACATTGAAGTTTTCCCCAAAAGGATATGTTCCTGTTTTGCTTGAAATGTATTTATTTAAAAGTAATAAAAGTCCTGCTTCTTTTATAGCTCCATTAATAATAAACTGAATATCTGTTGTGCCGAGTTCATCTTTAGTTGCATATTTCATTATCTCTTTGCCTTTTCTTAGTCCTAAGTTTGGCATCATATGTAGATGATAGGAATTTCCTAAACCAACTTTTTTTGATTCTTCTAGTAAACTATTCATTATCTTTTCCATAGTCAATTGTAGAGCTTCTATTTTTTTGAAGTCATCTTTTACACAGCTAAATATTTCATTAAAGTTTAAAGTTGGGGTGAACCGGGTATCACATATGGCTACATCAATCAATCTATTCCTTGATTTATTTGTTAGATTTGGGAAGATTTTTTTTAATTCATTAGTCAATATTGACTTCATCATTTTTGGCACCTCTGCTAGGAATTTAATCTCATTTTCTTTAAGTCCTGGATGGGTTGAATTGCCGAATCTATCTTGAAACTCAACTCCGCAAGCAGCAAGGCCAGGTAGGTAAAGTCCATATTCTTTTGCTTTTGTTTTGGAATTAAGCGCCTTCTCTACTAATCGATTAACACCTCTGCTACCTTCATGCTCTCCACAGGTTAATACTGAGAAATTCTCACCTAACTTAGAAACGTCCTTTACGTATTCTTGGCTAATTTCTCTTTTAAGTGGGTCTTGAACTAATGGAATACACACACCATCAAGATCCTGAACTATTAGAACATTTTTATTATTTATTATAGTTCTAATAACTTCTTCTTTTCTCGTATACATTTTCATTGAAGAAGCATTTAATATAAGTTTACTCTAGATCAAATGAATTTACATTCTTTATAATAGTACTTATTCTCAAATAAGTATATATATATATATTCATTTATTATAATTTTCTTTGAAAAAATTTCATATTATTGTATATAATAATCTTGACTGCGAATAAGCTGTGCTTGAAAAGAATTCTACTAATAGCTTTTTTAATAAGAATTATTCTAGCAAGCATATAGCTCAAAGAATTAAAGACGTTTTAAATGGAAAAGTAGGATTTTATAGTGTCGGATTGTATCCTGCATCTCTTGCATATAACTGTGCGATGCAAGATCAAGGCTTAAATATTCTTTTAGCCCCTAGAGAAGGGAGAGAACTTTTTGGAGCCTTTTCTAAAAGTGATCTTTCTGAGATGGATAGTGATATTAAAAATAAAATTAAATCTATGGCAATTTCAAATGATAATAAACCAAGTAGATATAACACGCTTGAAGATTTAATAATCAAGTGTGAAATAGTTGTTTTAAGCTCCAATAGTAAACATATAATAAATGATGTTAACTTAGCATTTGAATTAAGGAAAGAGCTTAACCGAGAAAATGTTCTAATTGCCTGCTTGGTAGGATCATTTTGTCATGATCAAAATCTAGATGAATCATTTGTATTGTGCGA
>QCHM01000005.1 GCA_003279615.1 Prochlorococcus sp. AG-402-B19 | reverse complement strand
TGTTTTCTTGATAAATACAAGCTCCCATTCTATTTAGCTCCACAACATGTTGCATTCTATTCTCAAAAACTCTTTCTTTGATTTTGCTTGAACCTTTAGCTGTAGCCATCAATGACATAAATGGAGCTTGAAGATCAGTTGGAAAACCAGGGAATGGACTTGTGGTTATGTCAACTCCTGAAATTTCTCTTGGAATGATTTTTAAATGATGATTTCCATGCTGAGATATTGAACAGCCACACTCTTGTAATTTTGAAATAACAGCGCTCAAATGATGTGGGATTAATGGACCAATAATGAGAGGAGATCGTGTTATTGCTGCAGCAATAAGAAAAGTTCCTGCTTCTATCCTGTCGGGAATAACACAATGAGAAGTTCCGCTTAAGGATTCCACTCCAATGATTGTTATTCTTTTCGTTCCGGCTCCAAAAACCTTTGCTCCCATTGAATTAAGCATTTTCGCGAGATCCTGTATCTCTGGTTCTCTAGCGGGATTAGATATTGTTGTTTTGCCTAAAGCTAAGCAAGAAGCCATCAAGATAGTTTCCGTCGCTCCAACGCTGGGATATTTAAGAGTAATATTTGCTCCAATTAATCTTTTGTTTTTGGCTGAAACTTGAGCTTTTACAACATCATTTTTAATTTCAACTTCCGCGCCTAAAGCTTTTAGACCATTTATATGTTCATCAACAGGTCTTGCTCCAATATTGCAACCACCTGGTAAAGGAATTTTTGCTTCTCCAAGTCTTGTAAGTAAGGGCCCAACACAGAAAAAACTTGCTCTCAAGCTATGAACTAGTTGATAGGGTAATTCAGCGTTATAAATGGATTCTGAATTAATCTCTATAGAATTATTTGTTTTAGTTAACTTTGCACCCAAATTACGGAGAATCTCTGACATGACTTCAATGTCCGTAAGCTGTGGGACATTTTTAATTAGGAGCTTTTCTTTCGTAAGAAGAGCCGCAGCCATTAAAACTAGGGAAGAATTTTTTGCTCCACTAACTCTTAACCCCCCACTAAGCGGACGCCCTCCTTTTACCTCCAGATGTGGCGGAATATTACTTCTTTTAATTGTTGCCACACTACTCATATTGGATCGCACTGCTTACCCAGCCATAATGCCAAGTGGATTTCAAATAGTCCAGCCCACCTTATTGAAAATTGATGGGTTCAAATTAAATATTGATAATATTGAAAGTTTAAATAAAATTTTTAATATAGATTCTATTTAATTTAATTAGAAAAATTCAGTTTTTAATTCAATGCAAGAAACTATTCTGCTTTTCAAAAATTAAATAATTTGAGGTTGGAAAATTAATAATTCATATTCGCCATTGATTACAAGTAAAAGAAACCCTTTGGTTAAGAAATTAAGGGGTCTTTTAAAAAAAACTGGACGTGAAGAGCATTCTTCTCTTTTGCTTGAGGGGTCTCATTTGTTAGAAGAGGCTTTGAAAACAAATTTTTTGCCAACAGAAGTTATTGCAACTCCTGATTGGTGTGATGATCATCAGGAAATTTTAAGAAAAATAGCTTCAAGATCTTTATTAACCTTAGTAACTACAAATGTTTTAGAAGCATCTTTGTCCACAGTGACACCTGATGGTGTAGCAGCGATATTCCCAATGCAAGGATTGCCAAAACCTGGGAAAGCCCCAAAACATATTTTGGCCTTAGACAGGATTCAAGATCCTGGCAATTTGGGTAATTTGTTCCGATCAGCCCTTGCAGGTGAATATGATGTTATATGGTTGGCTTCTGGAGCAGATCCCTTAAATCAAAAGGTTTTAAGATCCTCAGCTGGTTCAGTTCTGCATTTACCTTTTGAGCGGATTGGAGATTCATCTTCCTCAAGTATTGAAATACTTGTTTCAAAACTCAATATTGCAATTGATGCTAATTACCAAGTAGTAGGAACAATTTCACCGAATAAAATTACTGATAAGAAAGTGAAACCTTATTGGGAATTAGACTGGGATCTCCCTACTGTATTGGTTCTTGGTAATGAAGGTTCAGGTGTTCATACTTCAATTGAAGCCTGTTGTACAAACTTTGTGACGTTGCCTCATAGCTTATTAGTTGATTCATTAAATGTGGCATCTGCTGCAGTTCCTCTCTTGTTGGAGCGACAAAGAGTAAAAATGGTTAAGGGTATCAACAAAAAACCGTGAGTGAAATTTCTTTTGACTTTGACTTAATTGTTGTCGGAGCTGGATATGGAGGTTTTGATGCTGCTAAGCATGCGGCAGAGGCTGGCTTGAAAGTAGCGATTGTCGAATCAAGAGATATGGGTGGAACCTGTGTCAACAGAGGCTGTGTCCCCTCTAAAGCATTGCTAGCAGCCAGTGGTAAAGTTCGTGAGCTTGCAAATGTTCCTCATCTTGCTGAATTTGGGATACATTCCGCTCCAGTTAGATTTGAACGAAAAAAAATTGCCGAACATGCAAAAAACTTAGTTGAGACAATTCGAAAAAATCTAACTAAAACATTAGAAAGATCAGGAGTTGAGATACTTAGAGGAGAAGGACGTTTAGAAGGCAATCAAAAAGTCGGTTTAAGAGAAACTAATGGAGTTGATAGGATTTTTTCCGCTAGAGATATTATCTTAGCTACAGGTTCAGACCCTTTTGTGCCGCCTGGAATTGAAATTGATGGACGAACTGTTTTTACAAGTGATGAGGCTATTAATTTAGAATGGTTGCCAAGATGGATTGCAATAATTGGTAGTGGCTATATAGGTTTGGAATTCGCTGATATTTATACAGCGTTAGGTTGTGAGGTAACTATGATTGAAGCTCTTGATAAAGTGATGCCTACTTTTGATCCTGATATAACGAAAATTGCTTCAAGAAACCTAATTGATAAAAGAGATATTGAAACTCGAGCTGGAGTGTTCGCTACTAAAATTAAGCCAGGTTGCCCTGTTGAGGTTGAGCTTACAGATGCAAAGAGTCGAGAAGTTATTGAGGAGCTTCAGGTTGACGCTGTTCTGGTTGCAACAGGCCGAGTACCGTCGACTAAAAATCTAAATCTACAATCTGTTGGAGTTGAAACTTCGAGAGGTTTTATTCCAATTGATGATCAGATGAGAGTAATAGTAAATGAAAAACCAGTTTCTAATCTATGGGCGGTAGGAGATGTTACGGGGAAGTTGATGTTGGCCCATACTGCTGCAGCGCAAGGGACTATTGCTGTAGAAAATATTTTAGGAAAAGCAATAGAAATTGACTACAGAAGTATTCCTGCCGCGACTTTCACTCACCCTGAGATAAGTTCCGTTGGACTTTCGGAAGAAGAAGCAAAAGATCTAGCGAAAAATGATGGCTTTGAACTTGGAATTGTTAGAAGTTATTTTAAAGCGAACTCTAAGGCCTTGGCTGAATTAGAAAGTGATGGAATTATGAAGTTGATTTTTAATAAAGAGACGGGAGAGGTCCTTGGGGCTCATATCTATGGATTACATGCGGCTGATCTTATACAAGAGGTTTCTAATGCAATTTCTAGAAGACAACGAGTCAATGATTTAGCAAAAGAAGTTCATACGCATCCAACATTAAGTGAAGTTGTAGAGGTTGCCTATAAACAGGCATCTTTACAAATAAAGAAGTAGTAAATCAAATTTTATTTTATAGATCATTAATTATTTAAATTATGGAAATCAGAAGAAGACCTCCTAACCCAAGTATAAAAGTAGCTAATTTAGAGTATGCAATCCCTCACCCAGATTCAAAACCTAAAAATATTTTGGAGGAAATTGTTTGGGAAAAACATCTAGAAGTTGAGATTGCAAGAAAAAAAGTTTCGCTTGAAGATTTAAAGAAAAAGATCAAGGATTTACCCAAAACAAAAAATTTTATAGATGCATTAAGAAATAGTAATTCGAAACCAGCACTAATCTCAGAAATCAAAAAAGCTAGTCCAAGTAGAGGGATAATTAGAGAGGACTTTGATGCGAAAATGATAGGTAAAATGTATCAGGATGGAGGTGCTAACTGTATATCAGTCTTAACAGATAAAAAATTTTTTCAAGGTGGTTTTGATGTATTAGTTGAAGTTAGAAAGGAAATTAAAATCCCAATCCTATGTAAGGATTTTATTCTTTATCCCTATCAGCTTTACCAAGCAAGAGCAGCTGGCGCTGATGCTGCACTTTTGATAGCCGCAATCCTGACTGATTCTGATTTAAAGTACTTATCTAAGGTTGCTGAACATTTAGGATTGACAATATTAGTAGAGGTTCATGACTCAGAAGAACTTGAAAGAGTACTAAATATTAATGTATTTAATTTAATAGGTATTAATAATAGAAATTTAAAGAGTTTTAAAACTGATCTTGAAGTTACAAAGAAGTTGGCTAAGAATTATGCTAACCAAATCAAGGAAAATTCTATTACTTTGGTAAGCGAGTCAGGTTTATTTACTCGAGAGGATTTGGATTTAGTAAAGAGTTATGGGGCTGATGCTGTTTTGGTTGGTGAATCGCTTATGTCACAGGAAGATATATTAGGTGGTGTTAAAAAGTTAATTGGTAAGTTATAAATTAAGGAAAAGATCTATGCCAATCTCTAAATCTATTTAGAGAAAATTTTGTCTACTTTTCCAATGATTAAATCTAATTCAATTAAACCCAATTCTCTACTATCAGTGCTTGCAAAGGAGTTGTCTCCCCTTAAATCATATTTGTTTTGATAAATTCTATGAATTCTTTTAATTATTAACTTATTAGTTACTCTTGGATGAGAGGCAACGACGATATCGCCAATCTCTAAGTCAATATTTTTTGGGTTTAACTTTTTATATGTTACTAAGTCACCCTCTTTAAGAGTTCTTTCCATAGAAGTACCGACAACACGTAAATGTTGTCGGTACCCAATTATTAAAGTAAATAAAGTAAATAAGTCGGGCTTGTGGAAAAGGCTCTTATCAGCTTGCCGTAACCCAGCTATCACTTCTACCTTTTGAAGACCAAAACATAGAGTGAATCTTTTGTACAGCTGCTAATAACTCTTCTGCCTTGGTTTGATCAATATTTACCTTGCAGGCACTACAAAGCTTTGCTGCTTTCCAAAAAGTGTCATGAAGATCTGGGTATGTAGCTAAGTGTTCAGGCTTGAAATAATCAGTCCAGAGAATTAGAAGTTCTTTTTTGGCCTTTTGTGATTCTTCTTCTTTAATCGCAACGAAGCGAGAAAAAGTGTTGTTATAAGCTGAAATGGAAGCTTGATCGTTGCCAGCTGGAGCTAGAGCAATAAGTTTTTTTGTCATAGACAAAACCGCCTCTGCGGCAACTCTTGCAGAAGAAGGGTCATATACACCGCAAGGTCCGTCACAGTGCGCATGAACAGATTTTGCTGGAAGCTTGTTAAAGATTGATGTAAGTGTTTCGCTCAACATCTGAAAATAATTTGTGAACATTTTTTTTTTACATTAATGGCGTTTGTCAACAAACGCCATAACTTTTTCTAGAGCCTTCTGAATAATTTAAGAAATTCACTTAACACCCAATAATTCCACTTCAAAAGTTAAAACTGAATTAGGGGGGATTGGACCTATCCCTCTGCTGCCATATCCCAATTCTGGTGGGATGACTAATTTTCTTTTTCCTCCAACTTTCATTCCTGCGACTCCCTCATCCCAACCCTTTATCACCATTCCTGCACCTAAAGAAAATTCAAAAGGACCTCTTCCATAACTGCTGTCAAATTCTTTCCCATCATCAAGAGTACCCTTGTAATTTACTGAGACACTTGTTCCTGGGGTGGCTTCTTGACCATCACCTATAACTAATTCAGTAATTTTTAGCCCACTTGAAGTTACTTGAGATGCTCCTATCTCAGCTCCTCCGAGAGGAGCATTGCTTGTACTTGTTTTATCTGAAGCCATAGTAAAAAGTGATGGATTTGGGTCTTCTGGGTCTAATTCAAATGGATTAGTTGCAGACTCGCTGGTTTTTGTGGATTGCCTTACATCCGCTTGGATTGGTTGGTCAATTTGTAAGGCATTCGTTGGAGTTGGTGAGATGATTTGGCTGATCACTGCAATCATCAAGCAGCTAAGGCAAACAGAAAAGCTAATTAAGATTTCTCTCACAGCAATATTAAGCAGTCGGAAATATTCTTGCAGATTAATACCCAAATTTCATCTATTTAAAAGATAACTAACCAGAGAGTATGAATTTTGTCGGTGTATATTTTATTAAATTAGATTTATGAATATCTATTCCCTTTTTATAAAAGCTTTTGCTGGCGGTGCTCTAGCAGGAATCTCCCTTAGTGAAGGTAATTATGTATTCATGCTTTTGGGAATATCTTTACTTTGGCCTGCTAGCAAGAATCCATGGGGAGGGTTTTGTTGGGGTGGGATGGCTATTTTATGGAGTCATAAGTGGTTGCTATCTTTACATCCACTCAGTTGGGTAGGAATAAACTCAAATTTAAGCTTGCCTATTACCATTTTTATATGGCTTTTTTGTGGAGCCTTTGGAGGGGCGCTGGTTTTTAGTTGGTCAGCTTTGAGAATTTTTTTAGCTTCTGGAAGACTGAAGTTTTCTAAATTAGAAAATAAGTTTATTTATGCCGTCTTATTATCAACAATATGGGGCCTAACTGAAGAAATCCTATCTAGAGGCCCTTTGTTTTGGATGGGTGTAGGGCCAAGTTTATTGCCACAAGATAGATATTTGGCTGGATTAGCAAGATGGATAGGTTCGGGCGGCTTGGCCTCAATCCATCTTTTAGCTGGATGGTGGATTTGGCAACTTTCAATTGCTTTTCAAGTCAGAAAAAAACTCAAGAAATTGATTTTTGTTGGATTTGCTTGTTTTTCGTTAGCTCATTTAATTGGATTTATCTTGTTGTTGGATTCTCCAACTGATTCGGCAGAACAGGTGGCGATGTGGCAAACAAATATTCCAATAAGACAAAAATTTAGTCAGGAAGAAATAAATGCTTTGCCTTCAAAAGTAAATAGAGCATTAACTGATGCTGTTGAAATGAATGCATCTTTTTTAATTGCTCCAGAGGGAACGTTGCCTGTCGATAGATCAAAGATTCGAGATTTTCCTATTAAATTTCTATCTGGAGGCTTCAGGAAAATAAATGGTTCTCTACGAAGTTCACTATTAGCTTTTAAACCTGGTGAAGAGTCTTTTTCGGATGTATTGGATAAATCTAGATTAGTTCCTCTAGGAGAATGGATTCCTGAATTGCCAAATTTTTTGAAAAATGGTCTTTCTGCAGTAGGTGGAATTGAAAGTGGGAATCCATCAAGACTCCTTGATTGGGATGGCCCATCTCTTGCAGGTGCTATTTGTTATGAATTGAGTAATGGGAAAGCTATAGCTAAAGCAGTAAATCAAGGGGCTAAATGGATTTTAGTTATTGCAAATTTAGATCCCTATCCTATTTCTTTGCAAAGACAATTTTTATCGATTGCTCAATTAAGGAGTATAGAAACATCAAAAAATTTAATATCTGTCTCCAATACCGGACCAACATCTTTGATTAAAAGTAATGGAAGAATTGATACCCTCCTTAAACCAAATAAAGAACTTGTTCAACTTGTTGATCTTGAACTAAATGCAAAGAAAACACTATATACACTCATTTCTGATTTGCCTTTGATTTCAGTTATTTTTATAAGTTTAATAGGCGTTTCGCGATTACGTAAGCATGATTTAAATTAATACTCTTTCGAAATAATTCCTCCTCCCAATACATAATCACCCTTATAAAATACTGCTGCTTGTCCAGGAGTAATTGAAAATTGATTTTCTTCAAAATGAATATGACATTTATAACAATAATTTTCTTTATTACTATCAATAATTGGTATTAACTTTGCTTTTACTGCTCTGCTTCTGTATCTGATTTGGACCTCAACTTCTATTGGTTTTTGAGGTGCTTCAATTGATACCCAATTTATATCTTTGACAATACACTCTGACTTACCAGAATCTTCTCTTGGAGCAACAATTACTCTGTTTAGAGAAGCATCAATTTCAACAACATGTAGAGGAACTTCCCATGCAATACCTAATCCCTTTCGTTGTCCTATCGTGAAATGCTGAATTCCATTATGGGAACCTATAACTTTCCCGTTTTTAAGAACAATTTCTCCTTCCTTCTGGGGTAGATACTTATCAATAAAAGCATTCATTGATCCGTAATGTTCAGCGAGACAAAGGTCTTGACTTTCTGGCTTTTCGGCAGTTTTTAATGAATGTTTAAAAGCTTCGACTCGTGTTATCTCTTTAGTTAATTCGCCAAGAGGAAAAATTGTTTTTCCTAAGATTTCTTGTGGGAGATCATATAAAAAATAGCTTTGATCTTTGTTGAGATCTTTACCTCTTAAAAGCTTATGTCTTTTAATTCCATCACTCGGAAGATCATTCCTATCGAAAGATTCATTTGAATATCTAATCCTTGCGTAATGCCCTGTAGCGATCTTTTCGACATTTTTATTTTCTTTAACCCATTTCAGCATTTCTGAGAATTTGACTGATTTATTGCAGCGAGAGCAGGGTAAAGGAGTAATTCCTTCCTCATATCCTTTTACAACATTATTGATTATTTCTTTTTGGAAAATTTCTTTTGAATCGACTATGTGATGCTTAATTCCAAGTTGATCACATATCCCTGCTGCATCAATTAATCCATCTGAGCAGCAAGACCCTTTCCCTTTCATTAGCCACAAAGTTAATCCCACTACATCCCAACCAGCTTCACAGAGGAGAGCCGCCGTTAAGGAGCTATCTACGCCTCCGGAAAGCCCTACTACAACCGAATGATTTCCAGAAAATGCTTGCAGTCTTTTTAATGTTTTCGTGACTGCTTCTTCTGAAGTCAAATGATTTAAAACTTTTTTTGTTTCACTTGTTTCCACATTCATGGGCATTGATAGTAACTACTATTCATAGTGGGTTTGCTTGCTTTTTGATTTTGAATTGGCCTCAATATGATTCTCAACATTTGATGGTTTCTTCAGAGCAGATGCAAACCATAGAAAAACAAATGTTTTCTATGGGTATGCCTGTTGAAGCTCTGATGGAAAAAGTAGGGATTGGTATCTCTACATGGATATTAGACAGACAAGGATTGATTGAAAATGGTGCAATCGTTTTAGTAGGACCAGGGCACAACGGAGGCGATGGGCTTGTTGTTGCAAGAGAACTTTATATGGCAGGTGTTGAGATCTCTATTTGGTGTCCATTCCCATTGAAAAAAGAATTAACACAAAAACATTTCGACTATGCAATTCGAATAGGTATTGAAAACTTGGAGCATAAACCTGATTCGAATTCTGATTCATTATGGATTGAGGCATTATTTGGATTAGGTCAATCAAGGATTATTTCTGATGAAATAGTTCACTTATTGAATACGAAGAAGAAATCTAGTCCTGATAAATTAATTAGTATTGATGTTCCCGCTGGATTAGATTCAGATAATGGAAATACAATATCAAATACATCATTTAAAGCTAGTTCAACATTATCTTTAGGTTTATTTAAATCTGGTTTAATTCAAGATTCAGCTATAGATTTTGTAGGCCGCATAGAGAGGCTAGATATTGGGATTCCACAGAAGATTTTGGCTGAATTACCTGAAACGCAGCCTTTAAGGATTTCTTTTGCAGACTTGTCTACTTTTACTTGGCCGAAGCCAAGTAAAAGTAAAAGTAAATACCAAAGAGGAAGAGTTCTGGTGATTGCAGGAAGTGAGAAGTATAAAGGAGCAGCATCCCTTGCCTTGAATGGAGCGTTGGCAAGTGGAGCAGGAAGTGTTAGCGCTATTTTGCCTAATTCAGTTTCATCTGCTCTCTGGAGTACTCATCCTGAGGTTTTATTAAGTGGAGATTTAGATGTCTTGCCTGATGGATCTTCTGACTTTTCTAAAGTTTTAAATGAAGTTGATTTAAATAGGTTTGACTCGATTTTGCTTGGCCCTGGATTAGGAATTCCTAAAGAGAAAGTCATCTTTTGCAATGCTTTACAGGATTTCAAAGGCTTACTTGTTCTTGATGCTGATGCAATAAATCGTCTGTCGATAACTTCGAAAGGTTGGGAATGGCTAAACGATAGACAAGGTCCTACCTGGCTTACTCCTCATCTTGATGAATTTAAAAGGCTTTTCCCTTTAATTGATAGCTCGAATCCTTTGAGGGCTGGAATTGAAGCTGCAAAAACTTGCAGTTGTTCGGTCTTATTGAAATGTGCACATAGTGTTATTTCTGATCCACAAGGAAAAACCTGGCAAATAGGACAAGTGAATTCAAGTATTGCAAGAACTGGCCTTGGAGATGTTTTGGCTGGTTTTGTTTCAGGGATGGGAGCTATTGGCCTGGCAAGTACTAAACAATTGGATACGAATTTGCTTGCTGCCTCTGCATTGATGCATGCATATGCTGGTGCATCTTGCTTAAGAGGGAGCAATGCAAGTGCTATTTGCACTTTTCTTAGTGAAATAATAAAAAAGGAAAGTTCTTGAAATGTTTTGAAACAAACATTTACAGGGCTTTTAATCGGCTATTTAGTGTCATTTGTTAACTAATCATCAACAGAATCTGAAGCCTTCTTGAAACCCGGGCGTATTTTGCGATTTATGTAGGAAAGTCTTATCACTTTGAAGTATGGGGTCAAGAAACAATGGTTTCATCTGCACCCAAGCCTGCTGAATCTCAAAAACGACGCAGCAGTGATCCAATTAGTTGGTACCTCTCTTCTATAGGAAGGGTTCCTCTCTTAACGCCTGCAGAGGAAATTGAACTTGGTAATCAGGTTCAAACTATGATGACTCTCACCGAGGATGGCCAAATAAAAGAGCAAAGTAAAGAATTTAATTCTCATCAACGAAGATTGATTCGAATTGGAAGAAGAGCAAAGGAAAGAATGATGAAAGCTAATCTTCGCTTAGTAGTAAGTGTTGCTAAGAAATATCAAGGGAAAGGCCTTGAATTACTTGATTTGGTTCAAGAGGGTTCTCTTGGTTTAGAGAGAGCGGTAGAAAAATTTGACCCCACTCGTGGTTACAAGTTTTCTACCTATGCTTTCTGGTGGATTAGACAAAGTATGACTAGGGCCATTGCCTGCCAGTCAAGAACTATTCGATTGCCAGTTCATCTAAGCGAGAGATTGGCAACTATAAGAAAAGTTAGCTTGGACTTAGCTCATAAGCTTGGGGCAATGCCTAGTCGAATTGAAATAGCTGAGGCAATGGAAATTGAGGTAGAAGAACTTGATTCGATTTTAAGACAAGCCCTAACTACAAGCAGTCTTGATGCCCCAGTTAATGGCGATGAGGGCCGTAGCTTCCTCGGGGATTTAATAGCAGATGGTTCAGGAGAAGAACCACTTGATAAAGTTGAGCAAAAAATTCATCAAGAGCAACTTGGGAGGTGGCTAAGTCATCTAAGTGAACAAGAACAGCATGTTATTAGGCTTAGATTTGGATTAGAGGGTAATGAAAGACATACTCTTGCTGAGATAGGAAGACTTCTACAGGTTTCGCGCGAGAGGGTCAGGCAAGTAGAGCTCAAAGCTTTGAGGAAATTGAGAAACCTCACAAGAAAACTACCAAGTGGAATTTAAAAATTAATTAGTATTAGTTTTCTGCCCAGATGTATTTCGTTAGTTCACTAGGGTTGGGCTCTGGTGCATTTAGAGCAAATTCAACGGATTCATTAACTTCTTGATCAATTTGTGTTTCAATATTTTTTAATTCTTCCTCAGACGCTAATCCCGAAATAGTTAGATCATTTTTTAGTTTTTTTAATGGATCTTTTTGGGCCCAGAATTCTTTCTCTTTTTCTGATCTAAGTTCATCAGGATCGGCTAATGAATGCCCTCTGAATCTGTAAGTGAGACATTCTATTAAAGTAGGACCTTCTCCGGCTCTTGCTCGCTTTACAGCCCTTTGAGCAGCCCCTCTTACGGCTAGCACATCCATCCCATCAATTTCTTCTCCTGGCATCCCAAATGCAGCAGCTTTTCTCCATATTTCCGTCTCACTAGTTGCTCTGTCATGAGCCATTCCAATTGCCCATTTATTATTTTCTACTACGAAAATTATTGGTAATTTCCACAACTGGGCCATATTTAAACATTCATAAAATTGACCAATGTTGCAAGTTCCGTCTCCAAAAAAGGCTGCTGTTACTGAATCGCTCTTTTCATTAAGAGCCTCTTTTTTGTATTTACTGGTAAAAGCTGCTCCCAAGGCAACTGGAATACCTTCACCAATAAATGCATAACCTCCAAGGAGATGATGTTCTTTTGAAAATAGATGCATAGACCCTCCTCTTCCCTTACTGCAGCCTGTCTCTTTACCAAATAGCTCGCTCATTACCTCTTTCGCAGGGACTCCTGCACTCAAAGCATGAACATGATCTCTATAAGTGCTGCAAAACCAGTCATGCTTCCGTTGCATCGCTCCAATAACACCTGAACTTATTGCTTCTTGCCCGTTGTAAAGATGAACAAATCCAAACATCTTTCCTCTGTAATACATTTCAGCGCATTTATCTTCAAATCTTCTTCCCAAAGTCATATCTTTGAAAAGATTTAAACCAATTTCTTTGTTAATTTCAGCTGGTTTTGAATTGCCAAGATTGCTTAATCTATCAGCATGTTCCCTGTGCTGAATAGGGTCTTGGCTGGTTTGGTTTGGGTTGGGAGACATGATTTTGTTCATATTCACGTATCAATCCTTTTTAGACTTTAAGCGTCAATGGATGCAAAATGGTTAAAACCCCTTACGATGCCTAGAGCTTTTTTCTGATTACCTAGTAGCGATTGGAATTACCTATTGATCATTTTCGCTTATTGGGGGTTAGCCCTTCTGCAAATGCTGAAGAAGTCCTTAGGGCTTTTCAGTTAAGACTAGATCGTCCTCCCAAGCAAGGATTTACATATGAAGTTTTAGCTCAGAGATCTGAGCTGCTAAGACTTTCTGCTGATCTGCTGTCTAACCCCTCCGAGCGACAATCTTACGAACTGGCTCTTGTTGAAGGTTCATCAGGACTTGATTTGTCTTCAAATCGAGAAGTCGCTGGGTTGCTTCTCCTGTGGGAATCAAATGCTTCTCTACAAGCATTTAAACTTGCCAAAAAAGCATTGCAACCTCCCCAGGCCCCTGCTTTGGGTAGTGGTAGAGAATCTGATTTGACATTAATAGCAGCATTGTCTTGCAGAGACGCTTCTATTGATGAACAGGCCTGTAGAAGATATGCATCTGGTGCAGAGTTGCTTCAGGAGGGAATACAGTTATTACAACGGATGGGGAAGCTTGTTGAAGAAAGAAAAACTCTTGAATCAGATTTAGAAACTTTACTTCCTTACAGAATTCTTGATTTGTTAAGTAGAGAGAAGGACGAGGAGAAATCACATCAGGAAGGCATCAGATTCTTGGAAGATTTTGTTAATAAAAGGGGCGGACTGGAGGGGAAAAGAAATTCAGAGAAAATAGCAGGATTAAATCAAAATGATTTTGAGCTATTTTTCCTTCAAATCAGAAAATTTTTAACTGCTAAAGAACAATCAAAACTTTATGTAAATTGGTATAGAAGGGGTTCTGAAGACGCAGGATTTCTTGCTGCCTTCGCCTTAATCGCCTCTGGTTTCTCTTTTAGGAATCCAGAACTTTTACAAGAGGCTCGTAAATATCTTCGAAATATAAATATTAATGGTTTTGATGCTATGCCATTAATTGGATGTTTAGATCTGTTGCTAGGGGATGTAAAGCAAGCAGAGTCTCGCTTTAGAAGTAGTTCAGATGAGAAATTAAGAGACTGGTTAGATAATTATCCCGGGGAGACTCTTGGGGCTCTTTGTGACTATTGTCGAACTTGGTTAAAAAAAGATGTATTAGTTGGTTATAGGGATGTTGAAAATCAAACTGTAAATCTTGATGATTGGTTTGCCACTAAAGAAGTACAAGAATATGTAGAGCAATTGGAAACAAAGGGAGCTTTAGGTATTGCAAAGGCTGGCTTTTCATTCCTATCGTCTTTAGGACCTGATCAACAAACTGAGAATAATTCATTCAATACTCTAGATACAGAAGCTGATTTGCCAATGCCAGGTGGGGCTATAGATGAGATTTTGAAAGAAAAGTCTTTCAATTCAGCATCAACAAAAAAAGATACTTTTTTAAGTTCTGATTTAATCAAAAAGATAATTTCAAAATATTATTCAGTATTTGAAACTATAAAAAACTCAGATTTTAAATCTTATGTATCAAAACGACCTATTTTTACGAGCTCAATAGCATTTATTGGTTTATTTATTATTGGAATAAGTTTAGGAACAATTACACAAAGAAAACCATTTGAAGTGAAAAAGGTAGATAATACTGAGAGTGCGGACTTGGTTAAACCTGACAATGTAAAAACTAGTGCTAATCTATTAGATGAAAATGCAAACAAGAAAGAAAAAGTAGATTTAAATCAAACATTACCACTTACTACTATTGAGCCTAAGGTTGAAGAAATTCAGTTTCTTATCGAAGCTTGGTTGAAGGGAAAAGCAGATATCTTGAATGGACAAGAAAGTGAAAATCTTATTTCCGTAGCAAGACCTTCTCTATTTAATAGGGTTCTAGATCAAAGAAAGAAAGATAATTTACTAGGTCAAATACAGATCATTGATGCAAATATAACGTCAATTAACATTGTTCAAAGATCACTAAATAGGATCGCAGCAGATGTTGTATTAAACTATAAAGATAAAAGGTTTAGTTCTTCGGGTGAAATTATATCAGAAACTGTCATTCCTTCTTTGAGAGTAAAATATATTATTGGTAAGAATAAAAATATTTGGCAAGTAGTTGATTATATTAGTGGTAATTAAAAAATAATTTTTAAAATTAATTCTGTACCTTTAAGGCAATGTTTGAGGAACTAACTAATCAATTTGAAGATGCTGTAAAGGCATTTAAAGGTGAAGCTAAAATTTCAGAGGAGAATGTTGATGAAGCACTTAAACAAGTTCGGCGAGCGCTATTAGAAGCTGATGTTAGTTTGTCTGTTGTTAAAGAATTTATTGCAGATGTAAGAGTCAAGGCAATTGGTACAGAAGTTGTCAGAGGTATAAACCCGGGGCAGAAATTTATTCAAGTAGTTCATGAGCAACTTGTGAATGTCATGGGAGGAGAGAATGATCCCTTGGCAAATTCAGAACAAAAACCAACCGTTATTTTGATGGCTGGACTTCAGGGTGCTGGAAAAACTACAGCTACAGCAAAACTTGGATTGCTTCTTAAGGAAAAAAGTCAAAAGCCATTACTAGTTGCTGCTGATACATATAGACCTGCAGCTATTGATCAATTAGTAACTTTGGGGAAGCAAATTGATGTAGAGGTTTTTAATTTAAGTTCCAATTCTAAGCCAGAGGAAATTGCAAGGAAAGGCTTGGAAAAAGCTAAAGAAGAGGGCTTTGACACTGTTCTTGTCGATACTGCTGGTCGACTTCAAATAGATACAGAAATGATGGGCGAAATGGTTCGCATCAAAGAAGCCGTTCAACCTGATGAGGTTTTGTTAGTCGTTGATTCCATGATTGGCCAAGAGGCCGCTGATATTACTAGAAGTTTTCATGAAAAAGTAGGAATAACAGGTGCTGTTCTGACAAAGCTAGATGGAGACTCGAGAGGTGGTGCGGCTCTTTCTATTAGGAAAATCAGTGGAAAACCAATCAAATTTATTGGCACTGGAGAAAAGGTTGAAGCATTGCAACCTTTCTATCCCGAGAGAATGGCAAGCAGAATCTTGGGTATGGGAGATGTTTTAACCCTTGTTGAAAAAGCACAGAAAGAGGTTGAAATCGCTGATGCAGAAATCATGCAAAAGAAGCTTCAAGAGGCAACTTTTGATTTCTCAGATTTTGTGAAGCAGATGAGGATGATAAAGCGAATGGGCTCTTTGGGTGGGTTGTTGAAAATGATTCCTGGTATGAATAAAATTGATGATGGAATGATTAAAAGTGGCGAAGATCAGCTTAAGAAAATTGAGGCAATGATTGGCTCAATGACTGCGGAAGAAAGGATTAAACCTGAGTTGTTAGCCGCACAACCATCTAGACGAAAAAGAGTTGCAAGTGGAAGTGGTCATCAGACTAAGGACGTTGATAAGGTGCTTGCTGATTTTCAGCGGATGCGAGGGCTAATGAAGCAAATGTCTACTGGAGGAGGTCTTCCTGGTATGGAAGGAGGACTCCCTGGCATGCCTTCATCAGGTGCTACTACATATCAATCAAGGAAAGGAAGAGGAGGCCCCGGTTCTGCTTCACGAAGGCAGCGACCAGTTAAGAAAAAGAAAGGTTTTGGTGATCTTTAGAGATAACAAAAGGCGAAATTAAACAACTGTGGAGTATTATTAAAATGAGAACCTTTGAGTTCAATCCACTTACAAATAAATCGAAGATGATCAAGCTCCGCCTAAAGCGGTTTGGTAAAAAGCGTGAAGCCAGTTTTCGTCTAGTTGCCTGTAATAGCACATCAAGGCGAGATGGTCGCCCTCTACAGGAATTAGGCTTTTACAATCCAAGAACCAAAGAGACCAGATTAGATACTGAGGCTTTAAGAGTTCGATTAGGGCAAGGTGCACAGCCTACAGATGCAGTAAGAACGTTATTAGAAAAAGGAGGACTTCTTGAAAAGAAGATTCGACCAGCTGAAGTTGTAGGTAAGCAAAAACAAGAAAAAGAAAGATCAGCAAAGAAAAAAGATGCAGATGCATCGGGAACTTCTGAATAAGAAGTTTTGATGTATATCAATAATTTCAAGAAAATTTATGTCTGAAGCAACCACTGAAGGTCGCTTTTGTTTAGATCTGCCTGATTCCGATGCCGCTACAGCTTTGTCAGGCACTGGTCAGTCAACACTTCATAGATTAGAAAGCATCACTGGAGCTTCTTTTGCTTTAAGAGGATTACAACTTGAAATAAAAGGAAATTCGTATCAATTAGAGAGAGCTGCAGCAATAGTTGAATTAGTTAGACCAATCTGGCAAGAAGGACAAATTGTTTCAGCGGTTGACCTACATGCCGCAGCTTGCGCTTTGGATAATGGAAAAAAGAATGATCATGCGGAATCAACAAATAAAGTTCTAGCTAGAAGTCAAAGAGGAAATCTTTTAAGACCCAGAACTATTAGACAAAAAAATTATGTAGAAGCAATGGAGAAAAGTGACCTTACCTTTGCTCTAGGTCCAGCAGGAACAGGTAAGACATTTTTAGCAACTGTATTTGCTGTGAGAATGCTTACAGAGAGAAAAATTGAGAAAATTATTTTGACAAGACCTGCAGTTGAAGCTGGAGAAAGATTGGGTTTTTTGCCGGGAGACCTACAGCAAAAAGTGGATCCTTATTTAAGGCCTTTATATGATTCTCTTCACTCTTTACTTGGGCAAGAAAAAACTAATTTGCTTATAGAAAAAAACATAATTGAAGTCGCTCCTTTGGCTTATATGAGAGGAAGGACTTTGGAAGAATCTTTTGTGATACTTGATGAAGCTCAAAACACGACCCAAGCACAAATGCGAATGGTCCTTACTAGGCTAGGTGAGAGGTCAAGGATGGTTGTAACTGGAGATGTAACCCAAGTAGACTTACCATTCGGACAGATGAGTGGCCTGATTGAGGCATCTGATTTATTAGAAAAAGTTGATGGAATTTCAGTTTGTAGGCTTACCTCAGCAGATGTAGTAAGACACCCACTAGTTCAACGCGTTGTTGATGCTTATGCAGAATTAGATAAAAAAAGACGATAGGGTCATCCGCATTCACATTCATGAAGACTTATTTTTTTTGTGCCAAAATGAGTATTAATAATTATCTGGTGCGCTATGCCAGCAAACAGCAATTTTCAACAAGCTATTCGTGAAGCACAATCAAGTGCCCTTATTGGCCCAAATGTAGTAAACAAAGCCTTGCCTTATGTTGGGGGGGGGATGGCATTAACTGGTTTAGGCGTTTTAGGTGGACTTTCTTTGCAGGCAACCAATAATCCTTTATTCGGCCCTCTCTTCATCGTTGCTTTTATAGCCGAGATAGTTTTGTTTTTCATGGCAAGTAGTGCTGCCAATAACGCAAACAATTCTAAAGCGCTTCCACTTTTAACCGGATTTAGTTTATTAACTGGCTTTACCCTTAGTGGGATTGTTGGATTAGCAATTCAAGTAGCTGGAATGGGAGCAATAGGAACTGCTGTATTTGCTACAGGAATTACTTTCGTGATTGCATCTTCAGTAGGTAGAAAAATGAGTGATAATGTTGGTCAAGCTTTGCAAGGTGCAGTTGGCCTTGGATTGCTTGGTTTGATTATCGCAATGGTTTTCCAGTTTATTGGTGGTTTTTTTGCTCCAGGAATGTTTGGGGGAAGTGGATTTGAATTAATGATTGCTGGTTTTGGAACAGTACTTTTTGTAGCTATGTCTTTTGTAGATTTCTACACAATGCCAAGAAGATACAACGATGAACAGTATTTAGCAGGAGCCTTAGGAATGTACCTAACTTATATAAACTTATTTGTCTTCGTTCTTCGTTTGATTATTGCTCTTCAAGGTGGAGGTAGAAGAGATTAAATATATATAACTAAATTCATAAAAAAAGAGCCTTAAGGCTCTTTTTTTATGTTGCAACTTTATAAATACTTTCTGATATCGCATTAATTTGTTCTTCGTTATAACCCCATTTATTAAGAAACTTCAAGTCCGTGCCATTACCTTTTGTTGCTTCAAGTAAAACATCTAAGCGTTTTTTTACCTGAGTTGAATCTAATAGTTTAAGTAATTCAATACATCGAATTTTTATTCGCTCTGATTGGATTTCCTGAGGATCTTTATTCATTCGATGTGAGATTATCATCGCTGAACTCATCGCAAGATTCTTTACGATTAAGTCAACAACAATTTCTCCAGCATTTCTTAATTGAAAAATTAATGCATCAGGAAATCTATCCATTAAAGGGCAATCTAAGGAAAGACTTACTACAAAAAATCCTCTTGCCCCCTCCACAGTTTTAACAAGCTCACCAATTCGATCAGAAATAACTTCGTCACTTATTTCATCATTTTCCCAACTTTTACACCAAATCAATGATGCTTGCATAGCCTCTTTAAAAGTTGGTTTCTGTTCATTCATGGTTTTATTGCTCTTTTAGAGTAAGGCTATAGATGATCGTAGAGTAAGAAAATGTCTTTAGGAGATTTAAATCAAGAAGATTTTAAGTCAGGATTTATTGCATTAATAGGTAGACCTAATGTTGGGAAATCAACTTTCATAAACCAATTTATTGGTGAGAAAATAGCAATTACATCACCAATTGCTCAAACCACTAGAAATCGATTAAAAGTAATACTTACGAATAAAAAGTCTCAAATTATTTTTGTAGATACACCTGGTATTCATAAGCCCCATCATTTGTTAGGTGAAAGACTTGTCCAGAGTGCCAAGAGATCTATTGGAGAGGTTGATGCAGTTTTAGTTATTTTTGAAGCTAATCATTCTCCAGGTAGGGGTGATGCATTTATTTTAAATTTGATTAGAAATTTACAAATCCCAGTGATTGTTGCATTGAATAAATGGGATCTTGTTCAGTTAAGTCAATTGAAAGAAAGAAAGAAAGAATATTTAGACTTTTTTGAGGGTACAAATTGGCCAGTTTTTTGTTGTAGCGCTCTTAAAGGCCAGGGATGTAATGAATTGATTAATGAAATAGAAGAAAAACTACCTTTTGGACTTCAGTTGTATCCAAGTCATATGACTTGTGACCATCCTGAGAAGTTCTTGATGGCTGAATTTATAAGAGAACAAGTTTTAATAAATACTCGCGAAGAGGTACCTCATAGTGTTGCAGTCTCTATTGATAAAATTGAAGACATTCCCTCGAAAAAAAAATCTAAACAGAATTCAAGAACAGGGATTCTAGCAACTATTTGTGTTGAGAAAAAAAGTCAGAAAGGAATTTTAATTGGTAAAGGCGGATCGATGTTGAAGAAAATTGGGAAGGAATCAAGACTGCAAATTCAAACTTTAATTAATGGAAATGTCTATTTAGAATTGTTTGTTAAAGTTGTTCCTGATTGGAGAAGCAAATCTTCTCGGCTTAATGAGTTTGGTTATGAAGGGAGTTAATTCATATGAGTAAATTGAGGTTCGATGTAGTAAGCCTTTTCCCAGAAGCATTTGAAATTTTTTTTAATCATGGACTTATAAAAAAGGCATTTGAAGAGAAGATCGCATCAATTCATATACACAATCCTCGTGACCATGCAATAGATAATTATCGAAAAGTTGATGATGAACCATATGGCGGAGGCGCTGGAATGGTCTTAAAGCCCGAACCTTATTTTTCGGTGTTTAACCAACTTCCAAAGCTCAATAAAAAAAGGATACTTTTGATGACTCCACAAGGAAGGAAAATATCTCAAGCTGATTTTTCTAGATGGTCCAAAGTAGACCAACTTATTTTGATATGTGGTAACTATGAGGGATTTGATGAGAGGATTCGGTCTCTAGCTGATGAAGAAATTTCAATTGGAGACTTTGTTCTTACAGGTGGAGAAATTCCTGCAATAACTGTTATTAATGGAGTAGTACGTTTATTGCCTGGAACCTTAGGCAGTGTCGAATCATTAGAGGAGGAAAGTCATAATGAGTTTCTTTTAGAACATCCGCAATACACCCGGCCCTCAGAATTCAAAGGTATGAAAGTTCCTGATGTACTTCTTAGTGGTAACCATAAATTAATTAAAGAATGGAGGCAGAAGCAAAGAGAAATTAGGACGCAGTTACGAAGACCCGATTTGTTCGAACTTTGGAAGCTCGAACAATTATCATTTGATAAGAGAAGTTCATTATTGAAAACTGAAGTGAGCTTAAGAATAGGCAATGGATATGACATGCACCGATTGGTTCCTGGTCGACCTCTAATACTTGGCGGGGTCAAGTTAAACCATCCTGAAGGTTTAGGTCTTGATGGGCATAGTGATGCAGATGTTCTTACTCATGCAATTATGGATGCCATCTTAGGGGCATTATCTTTGGGTGATATTGGAAAGTATTTCCCTCCAGATGACCCTAAATGGAAAAATGCAGATAGTTTGATTCTTCTTGAACAGGTAATGGAATTAATTGAGAAAAAAGGTTGGCAAATTCAAAATATTGATTCAGTTATTGTTGCTGAAAGGCCAAAATTAAAACCTTATATTGACTTGATGAAGGAAAAAATATCTAAGAAAATTGGAGTTCTCATTGATGATGTAGGAGTTAAAGCAACTACAAATGAGAAATTAGGTGCTGAGGGAAGAGAGGAAGGTATATGTTGTCATGCAGTGGTTTTGATGAAAAAGAATGAAAACAAGTAAAACAAAAAATTTTTTCGAAAAAATATTTGGTTTCCTTTTTGTAAGTTTGATTTTTCTTTCTACTATTTTTGGAAACGTGAAAAATCTTCAAGCTGAGTCTTTATTGAAAGTTAGTTTTCCAAAGGAATCTATTGTCGAGCACCTTAAGCTTGATGTCCCGAAAAGATTTAAACATGCTTGGTTAAAAGCCGAAGAAGGAAGTTGGGAACCATGGTTGTTAAAACAAGATGGTTTTTTAGGACGCCAACTTTTTTGGGATCCTAAAGTAGAGGAAGCAACCTTATTAATTGGTTGGAAGTCAAGAGATCTTTGGAAAAACATCTCTCAGACAGAAATAAATCTTGTCCAGCAGGACTTTGAAAAGATTGCAAGAAAGGAAACAGGTGAATCAAGTGGAAATCCTTTCCCATTGATCTTTGAAGGGGAATTAAATCCAGAGTGACAAATGGATGAATCAATTATTGACTTTCAGAGAAGAAAACGACTGGGCGTAATTGAAGCTATTTGGGGGGAGCACAAATCAATTAAACAAATTTCTGAAATATTAAGAAAATTTCAACTTGCCTCTGAAACGGCTTTGGTGACAAGACTTACAAAAGAAAAGGCAAAAAAACTTTTAATTGACTTTCCTTGTGCAAAATTTCATGAAATATCTGGTTGTTTAACTATGGGATCTTTTGAGAAATGTATTTCTTCTAATGAAGAAGTAATAATATTGACTGGAGGAACAAGTGATTTAGGCGTTGCATCAGAAGCAGAAATCGCATTGAATTTACATGGAATAAAAACGAAATTGTTGATTGATGTTGGTGTCGCAGGGATTCATAGGCTTCTAGAGAGGTTAGAAGAAATCAAATCAGCAAAAGTAGTTATTGCATGTGCAGGAATGGAAGGAGCGCTGCCTACTGTACTCGCTGGATTAATTCCTCAGCCAATAATTGGACTTCCTGTGTCAGTTGGATATGGTATTAGTGGTGGTGGTAAAACTGCTTTAGAAGGAATGCTTGCTAGCTGTGCACCAGGATTATTAGTAGTGAATATTGATAATGGCTATGGAGCTGCTATGGCTGCTTTAAGGATTTTGGCGTCCTGATTGTTATTGGATTTTATCTTGATTTATTAAATAGATTTTTTGGAATCTATTTCTAAAACTTGTTCTAACCATAATCTCATTGAGTTCGGAAGAAGCCCTTTCTCATAACGAAATATTGCTTCAGTAATAACAGGCGTATTTATCCATTGAATTTGTTTACTTCTCATCAACTTTTTGACTTTCACCTAAGTTGGTCTATTAATCAAAGTCGCGCAAGGTAAAAAATAAAGAGTTAAAACTCTTCGTCATATTTGCTACTGAGTCTTGTTAACTCGTCACTGTTATTGCTCGATTCAACATCTAGAAGACGATTAACCAACTCTGATAGATCACGCTGAGCTAGCTCACCCGAACTTTCCCATTTCATTGACCGTGGTTCTGGTTGTGAAGAAGCGGACACTTCTATAAAGAATAAAAAACTGTGAGCGAATGCTAACTCTTATTTGTATCTTTTTTATGCATTGTTTACCTAAATTAGGTGAAGAAAATATAAAGAAATCAAGATTTTGGTTGCTATAGTCACTGGTTTTATAAAACTTTAATATTTGGGGGTTGGATTGGCAGGCCCTCCTTTATAAATGCTTAAGGTTTGGGTATTGAGTTATTAGCTCTTCTTCTCTCAAGGTCTCTCCTTCCCCTTCTGGTTGCCAGATAACTTCTAGTGCTATTAAGTCGTTTGATGATATTGATCCTATGAGTCTCAATGCCTCTGTTATAAGCTCATTATTTGCAGAGTTGTTTAGTTTTAAGTCCTTTTTGGTAGCGACAAGAATCGTTATAGCGATGTATTCATTTGTTGGATCAGAATCACCAGGATTGGATTCAATATTTGTTGATGTAGATATTTGACCGGAATAGTTTGATGTAACTTCTGCTTGTAATTTGCTTCTCTCAGTTATTGATATTCGATTAAATGTTGATTCTGCTGAGGCAAATGGAACGGTGCCTGTTTCTATATTTGAATAGACCCATAGCTCTGGTTTCCTTAGCAATGAGAGTGTTGTGTCTTGAAGAACTCTTTGGAGGCCGGATGACGTTGAGGTGTTTGAGGAAGAAGCAAGCTCTCTTAGCTTCACTTGGATTTCTTTGGCACTGGCCAGTAAGCCAATCTGAAATTGTATTAAAGAAACCTTGGCTGGGTTAGATGTCTGAGAAACAAGCGTGTTATTGGTTGAGCTAGAAAAAGTTGAAGAGTTTTTAAATGAATTAACAATGACACCAACAATTGACATCAGTATTAAGAATCCAAAAATTCCACCACCACCAAAACCGAAAATTGGTAATAAGAAAGGGAAACCGATACCCGCTCCTCTGTAGCCAGTTCCATAGCCTCCATAATTTTGGCTTCTTGGCGCAGAGGGGGCCTGAAAACTTCCTCCACCTATGCGTCCTCCACTCGCAGCGTTTGCTAAGCGGGGATTGATGAATACAAAACACAAGAATATTACTGAAGCGACTAGAAAAGAAAAAATCTTTTTTCTTTTGATCCTGTTAAAGCGAGTAAATTTGAACAATTTTTTTATTGGGGATTAATCAACTGTAGGAACCTCCCCCAACAATTGTCACAACCTCTAGGCAATCTCCATCTTTTATTTTTTTCTCATACCAATGTTGTGGATTAATGATGATTCCGTTTAGCTCAACCACTACCAATTGAGGTTGATAACCTAAGTGCTTAATTAAATCCTCCAAGAAATAAGCTTCATCAGTATGATCAATGCTTTTAATTTCTCCGTTGATTTTTAATTTCATGTTAAGAGTTTGAAAAGCTCTTCAGTTTCTGTAAAAGGGGCATTTGAATTGATGATTGCGTCTGAAACGGCTATACGTAGATTGTTAATCTTGTTTAGTTCGTTGATGTTTGAGCTATTGATTCCACCAATAGCAAACGCTGGTAGGAGAGTTCTATTTAATGCCTTCATAAGGTAGTCAATCCCGATTGGACTTAGTTTGTTCTTTGTTTTAGAAGGGAAAATAGGTCCTATACCAATATAATCACAGCCTTCTTTCTCGGCATTCTTTATGTCATCTAAGCAATGTGTGCTTCTTCCAATGATTTTTTCAGACCCTATGAGTTCTCTAGCAATGTGAGTTGGGATATCTTCTTGCCCCAAATGAATTCCATCAGCGTCAACAGCTAGGGCTATATCAATACGATCATTGACTATAAAAAGAGAATTATATTTTTTACAAAGAGAGGCTAAGTCTTTAGCTTGATTTACTTTTTTATGATCATTTAAAAATTTCTCTCTATATTGAACTATTTTTACACCAGCTTCTAATGCTTGCATAACAATATCTTTTAGGTTTTTCCTGTATGTAGTTATTAGATATATTGAACAATTTTGAAGGAGTTGTCTATTGTCCATTCCCTCTTTAATTTTGAGAACTTCGACCTCTATCTCATAAGTTTGGTATCTAATTTTCGTGGCGACTTCAGAAAGCTTTGGATCAGTTATTCTGGTAAATTCTTCTATTACTCTTAAGGCTTCTTGAACTCTTGATGAGTTTGCAATAAAAATAGCTTCTGGAGTGGATCTATTCTTTTGTAAATGATGTGAAACTCCCATGGCAGGGTCTTCCGAAGTGAGCCTTGCTTTTCTGTATATTTTGTGATGATATCCCCCTAATTGTTGTCTCCAATCTTTAATTTGTATAGAAAAATCATTTCTCTTAAGACCAAACCTGCACCAATCTTCCATAACTCGTAACCCTTCTCTTGCTCGATCAAGGTTCGCGTCAATTAATTGAGCAATACGATTATTAGAAGGAGGGGTGACAGGCATTGATTTCATGTCATCCTTTACTAGATGATATGTGTTTAAACTTTATTGTGGAAAATGATTCTGAAAACAATATGAATGTGCTTATTTGGGGAGTGTTTCTATTAGGTGGCATAGGTTTGTTTGTTGTATGGGGATTATCTAATGCTTATCCCACAATTAGTTGAATTAAAGGTTCTTGCTCAATATTTCTTTTGCTAACTTGGCGTCAGAATATATTTGATTGCTTAATGCTGTAAGGTTTTTAAACTTTTTTTGAAGTCTGATTCTTTTAACTGGTTCTATCGTTAATTCTTTACCCAATAGGTCGATTTCTTTATCTAGAAGATGAACTTCTGCTACTGAAGAAGAGTTTGGATCAATTGTGGGCTGAGGGCCAAGATTCATAACTGCAAAAAAACGTTCTTTTGTATTTGCTATTGAAGCCCAGGATGCATATACACCCAATGATGGAAGGAATTTTCGTCCATCTATTTTTAAATTTGCTGTTGGCCATCCAATTTTTTTGCCTAGACCTTTGCCTCTTTCAACAGTTCCTTTAAAGGTGTATGGACGATTTAACAGGTATTTTGCATGGTCTAAATCTCCATCCTTGAGTGCCTTTCGTATTCTGCTACTACTCAGCCGACCATCATGGTCTTCAAGGATAGGAATAATAGAAATTTTTATGCCTAATGAAGCTCCAATATTTTTCAAAGTGGAAATATCTCCTTCTCTGTTGTGACCAAACCTAAAATTTTCTCCAACCGCTATGTGCTTGGCATGAAGAGTTTTTACCAAGATTTCATTTACAAATATTTCAGCACTTTTTGATGCAAGTGTTTTGTTAAATGGAACTAAAACTAATTGCTCTATTCCAAGAGGCTCGAGCAGCTGTGTTTTTTCACTAGGCAAATCTAATCTTAGTCTGGATTCTCCGAATAGGACCTCGCGAGGGTGAGGCCAGAAACTGACAACTGTTGGGGTGCCAATTGGATCTTTCAGGATAGCTTTTATTACTTTTTTATGACCTAAGTGAAGGCCGTCGAAACTACCTAAAGCGAGTGCTGTAGGTAGTTTTGCGTTTTCAGGAGCACAGAGAGGGATCAATTTAAACGTGCAATTTTTGTGCTTTGATGGCAAGTTTGGGTTGTCGCCTTATTCATCGTGATGGCAGATCAACGAGACTTTCAATTGCTTTCTTTAGGATTGAGAAGAATTGGTTGGATTCGGTTTTGGATTCAAACAATTTTGGGTGTAGTAGTAGTGGGTGTTTTGTTGTTCAACAATGTTGGAAGTAGTTTAGCCAGAAACTCAGAGAGAGCATTGGGCCTTGGACCAGGTTTGTCTCTAACTACATTGGCTTTTATTCTATTGCTATTTAGCCTTTGGCAAGGCTGGCTAATAGTAAAGACTGGAAGAGCTCTTGATAGCGAGGCGCGTCCAAGTAGAGGAGAAACAAGTCGATTGCTTAAAAGAGGCTTGATTGTCGATTTGCTGGGATTGGTTTTTTCGTCTGTGGGATATCAATCATTGGCAGGTGCTTTATTCGTTCAAGCTTCAATGCAGGCTCCAGGGATTTCAATAGGTGCAGGAATGAGAGCAATGGAAAATTATCCAATTACATCTTTAGAAATGCTTTCTGTTTTGAGTAATACACAAGTTTTATTTGCTCATTTAATTGGTCTGATTTTTTCTTTATGGCTTTTACAAAGGATTTATAGGAAAAACTGACTTTTTACATTAGTTTTGGCAAATCCTCCAAATCTCCTCTCCAAAAAAGATCTGGCTGAATAGGGGTCAAAGAAGGAGATTGAAGAGCTATTTGAGATACATCACTTGGCCATCCCTTAGGACCTTCTCCAGCTGATTGAAGATCTTTTACAGCTTCTCCAGCCATCCAAAAATATATGTTTCCTCTTGGATCAACTCGACGAATGAATTGTTCCTCATATTGTCTGATCGAAAGTCTTGTCCAAACCAATGCACCCATTTGATCTTCTTCACAAGGGGGGATATTTAAATTTAGTAATAAATTTTTCGGCCAACTTTGTTTAATTGCTTTCTCTGCAAGATCTAGAGCTAGTTTCCCCGCAAAATTAAAACTTTTCCATTGAAAACTAGCAATACTTATTGCAATAGAGGGGATTCCATCCAAAGTCCCTTCAAGCGCAGCAGCTACAGTTCCTGAGCAAAAGATATCAGTACCAAGATTGGGCCCGTGATTAATTCCAGAAAGAATTAAATCTGGCTTTTGATCAAGAAGTTCATTAAGAGCTAGTTTTACGCAATCTGCAGGTGTACCACTACACCCCCATGCTTTTATACCTTCCTCAAATAATTCGTCTGCTCTTTCTGCTCTTATTGGTGAATGTAAAGTTAATCCATGACCGGTTGCTGATCTTTCCTGGTCAGGACAAACAACAGTAACTTCATGACCTCTGCTTGCAGCAGAGGCTGCAAGTGTTCTTATCCCTTCTGCAAAAACTCCATCATCATTACTAATTAAAATTCTCAATGGTTTCATTGTTTGGCTGTTGGTTTTTAGAACTTGGACTGATTGCCGATTAAACTATTGATTGAGATAGGAATTCATTGAGTTCAACATTAACCCTAAAACAGCTTGTTAATGAGCTTGAAATTTTAGAAAGCGATGCCGCAAAAGAGATTGCTGCTGCTGAAAATTCTGAATCAATAGAGAAATTAAGGTTGGGTTTCCTTGGAAAAAAAGGGAAACTCTCACTTTTGTTAGGTGAGATGAAAAATCTTTCTAATGAGGAGAGACCTTTAATTGGACAAAGGGCGAATGTTTTAAAAACTCAATTGCAAGAGTTAATAAAAGAAAGGCTTGAATTTTTAAAAACTCAAACTTTAAATAAGATACTTATAAAAGAAACTATAGATGTTACAGCACCTCCAACAGGGGTACATCAAGGACATCGGCACCCTTTAATAACGACTACAGAGCATATAATTGATCTTTTATTGGGATTAGGATATTCAGTGTCTGAAGGGCCTGAAATAGAAAATGATTACTACAATTTTGAAGCACTAAATATTCCACCCGATCATCCTGCTAGAGATATGCAGGATACGTTTTATTTAGGAGGTGAATATCTTTTAAGAACTCATACTTCGCCTGTTCAGATTCGTTGTCTTGAGAGCCAGAATCCACCTGTGAGGATTGTATCTCCTGGACGGGTTTATAGAAGAGATGCAGTTGATGCCACTCATTCACCGGTTTTTCACCAAATAGAGGTATTAGCAATTGATGAAGGACTTGATTTTAGCCATTTGAGAGGAACAGTAATGGCTTTCTTGAAGGCATTTTTTGGAGACTTGCCGATTAGATTCAGAGCTAGTTATTTTCCATTTACTGAACCATCAGCAGAAGTTGATGTTCAATGGAGAGGTAAATGGTTAGAGGTTATGGGTTGCGGAATGGTAGATCCTGCTGTTCTGGAAGAATTAGGGATTGATCCAGAAAAATATAGTGGATTTGCCGCTGGACTTGGTGTTGAAAGATTTTGTATGGTTCGTCATGGTTTAGATGACATTCGAAAGTTATATACAAGTGATCTCAGATTTTTAGAACAATTTTAAAGTTAAATATTTATTCGAATTAATTTTAATTGTATTAAACAAATATTATTTACATTTAATTGCTAATATTGATAAATAGTTTGTGAAGTATGATCGGTGCCCCGAGTAGGACTGATCGTTAATGACGGGAAAGAGCTTGCTGTGCAGACAGCAAAGACTTTTCAAAAAAAATTAGAAGAATCTGGGTTCGAAGTAATCAGAGTTAGTAGCGCAGGCGGTTTATTAGGTTTTACCAACCCTGATCAATACATGAGTTCACAAGGGTATAACTCCTGCATACCTGATGGCTTTGATTCTTCGATCTTGCTTGCAGTCGTATTAGGAGGGGATGGAACTGTTTTATCTGCAGCAAGACAGACTGCCCCCATGGGTATCCCTATACTGACCATTAATACAGGACACTTAGGTTTTTTAGCTGAGGCCTACCTTTCAGATATAGAAAAAATTTTCAAACATTTAGTTGCAAGACAATGGGAAATAGAAGAGAGAACTAGTCTAGTGGTAAGTGTTATGAGAGGAGATCAATGCCGATGGGAAGCTCTTTGTCTTAATGAGATGGCATTGCATAGAGAACCAATGACAAGCATGTGTCATTTTGAAATTTCTGTTGGTCGCCATGCTCCTGTAGATATTTCTGCAGATGGTGTCATCCTCTCTACTCCTACTGGCTCAACAGCTTATTCGCTAAGTGCTGGAGGACCAGTCATTACTCCTGACTGTCCTGTTTTGCAGCTAACCCCCATATCTCCTCATTCACTTGCATCAAGAGCTCTTGTATTTAGCAATGAAGAACCTGTAACAGTTTTTCCTGCTACTCCTGAAAGATTGATGATGGTTGTTGATGGCAGCGCAGGTTGTTATGTCTGGCCAGAAGATCGAGTGTTAATTCGAAAAAGTGATCATCCAGTTAAATTTATTAGACTTTCAGACCATGAGTTTTTTCAAGTTTTGAGAAATAAATTAGGTTGGGGATTACCTCATGTTGCAAAGCCTGATAAAAGATAAAAGAATTATTGAATTACACCTTTCAAAATAAAAACAGGATTTAAAGGCGATAATCTTATGTCATCTCCAATACTTATACCTCTATAAGATTGATGTTGGCTAATAGATAAATTTTGCAATTTAGGTTTAAGAATAGACTCTAATCTTGATAAGGATTTTAAAGATATTAGAGGTATAATTAAAATACAATAACTGTTTATTTTTCTCAATACCTCTTCAGTAATTAAATTTATACTTGATCCTCCACCTCCTATGACAACTCTATCTGGATGAGAAAGACTATCTGTTAGTTTGTTTTTTCTTAATACATTCAATGCTTCATCTTCAATTATCAAAGACGGTTTGACTCCAAGTCGCCTTGCGTTTTCCTCAATAATACTTTTGCTACCAATCTTTTTATCAACTGATACTAGTTTTAGATCAGGAGAGATTCTTAATGCCTCCAATCCTATGCTTCCAACTCCACTACCTATGTCCCAAATAACTCCTTTTTTTGGAAGATTAAGTTCGGCAAGAAGTTGAACTCTAACTTCTTTTTTTGTCATTAAGCCAGGGTAGTCTGAATTTTGAAGGAAAACTGAATCATTAATACCAAATAACGGCAATTCTTCTGCTTTTATTAGCGGATTTGATTTTTTAAAAAGAATAACGAGATGTAATGGATCAAAATCAATTGGAAAATCCTCAATTGAATGAATTTTTATAATTCTTTCATCTTGATATCCAAGTCTTTCAAAAGTCCAAAATTCATAATTCTCCTTAAACCCTAATGAATGAATGAATTTATAAACTTCTTGAGCCCCTCCCCTATTTGAGTCTGTTAAAACCACAAGCGAAGACGGAAGCTTTTTAATTACTTTCTCAAATGGAAGTGGGTCTCTTCCATGAAGACTGATCCATTGTGTATTTTGCCAAGGTTTACCAAGTCTAGAAAAAGCGAGTTGAAAAGAGGTCGCCGCTGGCTCGAAATAAAGTTTTGATAAAGGAAAGTTTTGAATTAATAATCTGCCAATTCCAAACCAAAGAGGATCACCACCTGAAAAAACAATTGTTTTTTTATCTTCCTTTTTTAATACAGCTATAAAGTTATTTAATTTGTCAGTGGAAATGAACTCAAACTTTGGATTTTTTATATTGTTTTCTTTTAACCAAATTTTGAATGAATCTAAAATTCTTTGTGGCCCAGCTATTCTTTCTGCTTTCAAGATTGGTTTTTTTTTAGCTTCAAAAAAACTTTCATCACTTGAAGTATCAATTCCAATTACATGTATCTGATTTAATTCATTAGGCATGGTTTAAATAAATGGACTTAGAAAAATTTCTTTTTTATAGCTTTACTATTTTTTTTGATAAAAATCAACTAAAACTTCAATAGTTAGGTTGAAAATTTTGTGAATCTTAAAAAAATTGAAACCAAGGAAAACTCAAGTAGAAGATCCCGACTGCATCAAATTTTGATAGCTCTTATAAACCAACAAAAAGATTTAGAATTAATGGATGATTCTGTTCAACTTTTTGAAAATCAGGTTAATCATTCAGAAAAATATGATTCTTCCAAAATAATTGAACGTAATCAACGTATCATTAAGAAATACCAATCTCTAGTTCGTTCAGCAATTGCATTAGATGCACTACTTGAATCAGAACAATACGATATTAGTGATGGAAGGATTTCGTGACTTGTTTCGTCTGATAATTTCTTTTATTTTGATTTGTTGTTGTTTTTTTATTAATACAAGAAATACATATGCAGAGTCAAAAGTAACTGATCATTACCAGGAGGAAGAGATTAAAAGAAGTTTAGAAAGCTTGCGAGACTTCGATGACCAAACTTGGCAACTTATTGTTTACCCTAGTTCGAAAGTCTCAAATAATTTAATTTTAAGAATTGTTGGTTATCCGGGGTACTTAAGGATTGATCACCCTACTAATTTACTAGTTAATTCAGGGATAAAAAGGTGGAACCTAAATGACATAACTACAAAAAACAAAGTTCTTTATAAAACTTTGAATGATTCTGCCGCAGAATTTGATCTAACACCTCTGGTAGCTGAATTGGATAAAAACAGACCTTTAAGATTTAGCTTGCCTGGGTTTATAAATGATTTGCCAATCCCGCCATACTTAGTAAGCGAATGGAGATCATTAGCTGAAGAAAAATGATTAATTTGCCTCAGGATCAAAAACCATGGCTGCCATGGATGAGACGTGCAATTCAATTAGCTTTGTTGGCAGAAGGTAGAACAAGCCCTAATCCACTTGTGGGAGCAATTATTCTGGATTCTAGTGGAAGACTTGTTGGAGAGGGGTTTCATACAGAGGCAGGCAAAGCTCATGCAGAAATAGAAGCACTTGCTCAGGCTGGAGATAGGTCCGTGGATGGAACAATCGTTGTTACCTTAGAGCCTTGTTGCCACCAGGGTTTAACTCCTCCCTGTACAGAGGCACTAATAAAAGCAGGTTTGAAAAGAGTTGTTGTTGGGATGGTTGATCCAGATCCTAGAGTTTCAGGTGATGGAATTTCTCGTTTGAAAGACTCTGGATTGGAGGTGATTGAAGGGGTTTTAAGGCAAGAATGCGAATGGATTAATCGCGAATTTAGTTTTCGAGTTAGACATGGTCGTCCATGGGGAATTCTAAAATGGGCTATGAGTCTTGATGGAAGAATTGGATTATCCAATGGTTGTAGTAAATGGATTACAAATGCTTCTGCTAGGGATTCAGTTCACAAAATCAGATCAAAATGTGATGCAGTAATTGTTGGAGGCGGAACAGTTAGGAGCGATGATCCTCTTTTGACTTCAAGGGGAAAATCAAATTTTGAACCTTTGAGAGTAGTTTTCTCTAGGACATTGAACTTACCCAAATCGGCAAAACTTTGGAATACAACAATTGCTAAAACAATTATTGCGTATGGTCCAGAGGGAAATGAAGCTTTTTTTTCTGATTTGCCAGATGGTCCAGAAAAAATGTTATTAAATTCAAATGATCCATCTGAATTATTGACTTTACTTGGAAAAAAAGGCTGCAATAAAATTCTTTGGGAATGTGGTCCTCTTCTAGCAACAAGTGCAATTAAGGCAAATTGTGTTCAGGAATTAGTCGTTTTTGTTGCTCCAAAATTATTAGGTGGCTCTTCTTCAATGAGTCCTCTGAACAGTTTTGGATTTGAATCAATAAATTCCACCTACAAATTGCAACATTCTTTTTTAGATCGAAAAGGGGAAGATCTTTGTTGGAGACTGTTTTTTTAAGGGATTAATTTTTTGGAAATATATATTCGTTCGGATCTCCCTCCAGTTGAAGAAGACGATTTGGGTTGAAAGTTGTTTAATTTAGTATTAATTAAATCTTTGCTAATGCCTATACGACAGGACGAAAATCAACCTAACAGACGTTTTGGAATAATTAATTTAGTTCTAATAGGTTTTGGGGCACTTCTTCTCTTTAGTAGTTTTTTCCCAAGTCAGAATATGCAGGTGCCGAGAGTTCCATACTCTCTTTTCATTAATCAAGTCAACGATGGTGAAGTAAAGCGAGCATACATAACTCAGGACCAAATTAGATACGAACTCTCCTCAACAGAAGAAGGAGCTCCATCGGTCCTAGCTACTACACCCATCTTTGATATGGATTTGCCTCAAAGATTGGAAAATAAAGGAGTTGAATTCGCAGCGGCACCTCCCAAAAAACCCAACATTTTTACAACCATTTTGAGTTGGGTTGTTCCCCCATTGATTTTTATTCTCGTTCTTCAATTTTTTGCACGTAGAAGTATGGGTGGAGGAGGAGCACAAGGGGCTCTAAGTTTTACAAAAAGCAAAGCTAAGGTTTATGTGCCTGATGATGAATCAAAGGTGACTTTTGACGACGTAGCGGGAGTTGATGAAGCAAAAGATGAATTAACTGAAATAGTAGATTTCCTCAAAAAGCCTCAAAGATACACAGATATTGGGGCAAGGATCCCTAAAGGTGTTTTGTTGGTAGGACCTCCTGGAACTGGTAAAACACTCCTTTCTAAAGCGGTTGCAGGCGAGGCAGAAGTACCATTTTTCATTATTTCTGGATCTGAATTTGTAGAATTATTTGTTGGTGCAGGAGCCGCTCGAGTTAGAGATTTATTTGAACAAGCTAAGAAAAAGGCACCCTGCATAATATTTATTGATGAATTAGATGCTATTGGTAAAAGTCGATCAGGATCGATGGGAGTTGTTGGAGGAAATGATGAAAGAGAGCAGACTCTCAATCAACTTCTAACTGAGATGGATGGTTTTGCATCAACTGATAAACCTGTCATTGTTCTTGCCGCTACTAACCAGCCAGAAGTACTAGATGCCGCTTTATTGCGACCTGGTCGCTTTGATAGGCAAGTGTTGGTCGATAGACCTGATTTGTCAGGAAGGAAAACAATTCTTGAGATTTACACTAAAAAAGTCAAACTTTCAAACAACATTGATTTAGATCGCATAGCTCAAGCCACAAGCGGATTTGCAGGAGCTGATTTGGCAAATATGGTTAATGAGGCTGCTCTTCTTGCTGCTCGAGGAAAACGGTCTGAAGTAGAACAACAAGATTTGAATGAAGCTATTGAAAGAGTTGTTGCTGGACTAGAGAAAAAAAGTAGAGTTTTGCAGGATGATGAGAAAAAAATTGTTGCTTATCATGAGGTTGGCCATGCAATAGTTGGTCACCTTATGCCTGGTGGAAGCAAAGTTGCAAAGATATCTATTGTTCCAAGAGGAATGAGTGCATTGGGTTATACCCTTCAACTACCAACTGAGGAAAGATTCTTAAATTCAAAGGAAGAACTACAAGGCCAAATAGCAACTCTTCTAGGTGGTAGATCTGCAGAAGAGATAATTTTTGGAAAAATCACAACAGGTGCTTCAAACGATCTACAAAGAGCAACTGATTTAGCAGAACAAATGGTAGGTACATATGGAATGAGTGATATTTTGGGACCATTGGCTTACGACAAGCAAGGAGGTGGCCAATTCCTTGGTGGTAATAACAACCCAAGAAGAGAACTAAGTGATGCTACTGCTCAAGCAATTGATAAAGAAGTTAGAAGCCTGGTGGATAATGCACATGAAAATGCGTTAAATATTCTTAAAAATAATCTCTCATTATTGGAAGATATATCTCAACAGATACTCGAAAAAGAAGTCATAGAGGGAGATGAGCTTAAAGAGATGCTATCTACTAGTGTTATGCCTGAAAAAGTTCTTGATTAAAAAACTTGACTTTATATCCTTTATCTCCGATAAAGGATATTTGAGGCTTTCTTATGGCTTCAGTATCTTCTGGCTTAGCATCTAATTTAAGTTCTTTTAGTAATACTAATTTTCTATCTTCAGCTGATTTAAATAATAGACAAATTTTGTCTTTGTTTGAATTAGCTAAACAACTGAAAATAGGTAATAGAAGAATAGATCTTGGTAATAGAGTCTTAGGCTTAATATTCAAAAAAGCCTCTACTAGAACGAGAGTTAGCTTTCAAGTGGCGATGGCAAGACTTGGTGGACAGACTGTTGATTTGAATCCTCAAGTTACACAACTGGGGAGAGGTGAGCCAATTAAAGATACAGCAAGAGTTTTGAGTCGCTATTGTGATGCCCTCGCAATTCGAACTTTCTCTCAGCAAGAGGTTGAAGAATACTCAAGGTGGTCATCAATTCCTGTTATTAATGCTTTGACTGATCTGGAACATCCTTGTCAGGCTTTAGCTGATTACTTAACAATTCAGGAGAAATTTGGGAAGCTTAAAGGAATCAATCTTTCTTATATCGGAGATGGTAATAATGTTGCAAACTCATTGATGATATGTGGTGCAATATTAGGAGTTAATGTAAAAATCTGTTCACCAAATGGATTTGAAGCAGACCCAAATATTGTAGAGAAGGCGAAATCCCTTTCTGAATTTGGCTCTGAAGTATCTATTTGCAATGATCCTTCAAAGGCAGTTAAAGGATCTCAGGTGATCTACACAGATGTCTGGGCCTCTATGGGGCAAGAAGAGGAACTTTTAAAGAGAAAAGAAATTTTTAAAAAATATAAAGTTGATCAAGGATTACTTGATCTTGCCGATGAGCAAGTAATCCTTTTGCATTGTTTGCCTGCTCATAGAGGAGAAGAAATCACAGAAGAGGCTTTAGAGGGTCGAAATAGTTATGTATTTAATCAAGCAGAGAACCGTTTGCATATTCAACAAGCTTTGCTCGCTGTTCAACTTGGAGGACTTTAGGGTTGCGATAAAGAGCTAAATTAGGTACATATGTATTGAAGGACAAATGTACTTAATTTAGCTCGAATGCCAGGAGAATCATTAACTACAGCACAGCAAGAGCTCTATGACTGGCTTGTAGATTTTATTGAAGATCAACATCATAGTCCTTCTATAAGGCAAATGATGCAAGCGATGGGCTTAAGGTCCCCAGCACCCATCCAAAGCAGATTAAGACATTTACAAGAAAAAGGTTGGATAAAATGGCAAGAAGGTCAGGCAAGAACGCTTCAATTGATAGAAGAAAGTATTTCTGGCGTCCCAGTTTTAGGGGCAATAGCTGCAGGAGGATTGGTTGAAACTTTTGATGATGTGCAAGAAACTCTGGACTTAAATTCAGTTCTTCAATTGAAAGGACTTTTTGCTTTGACGGTAAATGGAGATTCAATGATTGATTCTTTTATTGCAGATGGAGATATGGTCTTGATGGAACCAGTTAATGATCCTTCTCGTTTAAGAAACGGAACCGTAGTTAGTGCAATGGTCCCTGGATTGGGGACTACTTTGAAACATTTTTTTCGTGATGGAAGCTTAGTTCGTTTAGAAGCTGCAAATACAGCGTATGAACCAATAGAAATTGAAGCTGAACAAGTCCATGTACAGGGTAAATTAGCAGCTGTTTGGAGGAAAACTTAATTCGATTTTTAAAACTAATTAAACAGTCTTCGTAATATTGATATGAAAAACTTTTTATTGTAAAGAGATTCAATCAAGCCAATAAAATTCTTTCTAAATGTATTTATGTAAAGATTAAAATAAAGAAAGATAATTAAAGTTGTTTTTTATGCATTAAAACTTTCTTTTAATATAAGTAATTAATATAACTATAGAAAAAGTTATTTAAATAAATTTTTTGATATATTTTCGAAATATTTATAGAGAAAAAAGTAATAAACAATTAATGTTTTTCGATCTTGAAAAGAAATTACTTTCTTGAAGCAAGTATGAGAATTCTTCGCTAAGGAAAAAATAAAAAAGGAAGCTATATCAATCTATTAATACTAGGCTGGCTAGTATTAATACTTTTTGGAATTCGCTAAATACGCTTACGGTCTTGAGAGTATTTTTCGATTTGTTTTCTCTATTCTCGAAAGAAGAATATCAAGCATTATCGGGAGAGGTTTTCCACTTTTCCACAAAAATCATATCTCATCAAAAATCTCAATAGGGAAGATGTCAATTGAATAAGTGGATAAATTACAAAAATCATTGCTTATAGAAAAAAGATAGACGCAGGAAGCACTTTCAGGGTTTTAGTATCACTTGATACACAACCAAGTTCTTGTTAAAGTTCTCGGATAAAACTTTTTGCAATATCAGGAAAACATGAAACTGTGGAAAATTATGACGATTTGCTAGATCTTCGCAAAAGAGGATTTTTAGACAATTTAATTATAATTTTGCTATTTCTTTAGATTCGTTCAGGTTTGGCTTGTGAATCTTTTTTATGGGTTACTTGCCGCTGATATTATTTAGTTGGTTATTAAATTTTTTACCAGAGAAATAAAGGATTTAATGCTGAGTCCCTTAAAATCAAGCAATAAAGCTAAGTTTTAGAGTTAATTCGATGATTGGGGAAATCCTCTAAAGATCTGCTTTATTTGTCCTTGGAGATCTATTAAGTGTAAATATACCGCGATTGAAAAAATAATATTTTAATTAAATCTTGATTTCACTATGCCTCTTCATGAAATAATTTTGGTTAAATTATTAAGTTGAAAAAGATTATTAACTTCACCAGATGTGTCAAATTAGGAAATATTTCTGCTTCCTTTCCATTTTGTTTTTTTAGGAACAATTAACTATAATAAAATTCTTAAAAAGAAATTATTTATTCAGATTAACTTTCTCTTTAGTATTAATGAAAATAGATCAGTTGTTACCATTAATACTTTGCGGAGGTACTGGTTCTAGGCTTTGGCCCTTGTCTAGAGAAAGTTATCCAAAGCAATATTTAAACTTGATTGAAGATTCGTCTAAAACGTTATTGCAACAAACTATAGAACGACTTAGTGGAATTGCAAATCAAGAGGATCCAATTTTAATTTGTAATGAAGAACATCGTTTCATCGTTGCAGAGCAATTAAGGGCTATAAATGTTAAACCAAAAAAAATCATACTTGAACCTTTTGCACGTAATACTGCTCCCGCGATAGCCATCGCTGCACTTAAGGCTTTAGAAAATGGTTCTGACCCTATTTTATTTGTTTTAGCCTCTGATCATTTAATAAAAGATAATCAACAATTTATAAAATCAATTAAAGCTGCAAAGGATTTTGCCGCAAAAGGCAACTTAGTTACTTTTGGGATTATCCCTACATCTCCTGAAGTTGGTTATGGATATATAGAGTCTATTGAACCATTAGAAGTTGATTCATTTATTGCTAGTCCCATATCAAAATTTATTGAAAAACCTGATATAGAAAAAGCAAAAAAATTAGTTTCAGATCCACGCTATACCTGGAACAGTGGAATGTTTTTGTTTAGGGCAAGTGTATATCTGAAAGAGCTTGAAAAGTTTTCTCCACAAGTACTTAAATCTTGTAAAAAGGCTTTAAAAGAAAACTTGCTTGACATGGATTTTCAAAGGTTAGATAAAAAAGCTTTTAAAGATTGTCCTGATATATCTATTGATTTTGCGGTTATGGAGAAAACGAGATCAGGTGTTGTTTTACCTTTGAATGTAGGGTGGAGTGATATTGGAAGTTGGAAGTCGATATGGGACGTTTCAAAAAAAGATGACAATGGAAATGTTATTACTGGTAATGTAATAACTAAAGATATAAATGACTGTTACATCAGAAGTGAAAGTAGGCTAGTTGTTGGATTAGGTATAGAGAATTTATTAATAGTTGAAACTAATGATGCAATACTTATTTCTCATAAAAATCATGATCAAGATGTAAAACAAATAGTAAATCAATTAATAGAGGAGAATAGAGCGGAAGGGAAATCTCATAGAAAGGTTTATAGACCATGGGGACATTACACTTCGGTCGTGGAAGGTTCCAGATGGCAAGTAAAGAGAATAGAAGTAAATCCTGAAGCAAGTCTTTCTTTGCAAATGCATCATCATAGAGCTGAGCATTGGATAGTTGTTAAAGGCACAGCCAAGGTAGAAGTTAATGATGAAAACTTAATATTAGGAGAAAATCAAAGTGTATACATTCCTTTAGGGTCAAGACACAGGCTGATAAATCCTGGAAGAATCCCCTTAGTACTTATCGAAGTTCAAAGTGGAGCTTATTTAAGGGAAGATGATATAGTTAGATTTGATGATATATATGGAAGAGATAATAATAAATAATGATTTTTTTTTATAAATTTAATATTAAATTTTTAAAATGAAAACAATATTAATTACAGGTGCTGCTGGTTTTATTGGTTCAGAATTAGTTATTCGTTTAATAAAAAATGGAGAAAATGTTATTGGATTAGATAATTTAAATTCATATTATGATCCTAATTTAAAAAAATTACGCCTAAATAAAATTCAAACAATTTTAGATAGTGAGCCAGGCAAATGGAAATTTTATAAATCACCACTTGAAAATCAAACGGATCTAAAACACATTTTTAATACTCATTCACCTACAATAGTAGTTAATCTTGCGGCACAAGCAGGTGTTAGGTATTCAATAGATAATCCATCTACATATATTCAAAGTAATCTAGTTGGTTTCTCAAATTTGCTTGAGCAATGCCGAGATCATAAGATTAATAATTTGATCTTCGCCTCTAGTAGTTCAGTCTATGGTGGTAATAAGAATTTACCTTTTGCTGAATCTCAGTCTGTAGATCACCCCGTAAGTTTATATGGAGCTACAAAGAAAGCTAATGAATTAATGGCGCATTCTTATAGCCACCTTTATGAAATACCAACCACAGGATTGAGATTTTTTACTGTTTATGGTCCTTGGGGTCGACCTGATATGGCACCAATGATTTTTGCAGATTCTATTTTAAATAGAAAACCGATTAATGTATTTAATTATGGAAAAATGAAGAGAGACTTTACTTATATTGATGATATTGTTGAAGGTGTTTACAGATGTTGTTATAAACCTGCATACATAGATAATGATTTTGATTATTTATATCCAAATCAAGCTAGTTCTTTTGCTCCTTTTAGAATATTTAATATTGGAAATAGCCAACCAGTTGAATTACTTCGATTCATAGACATTCTAGAAGATGAGCTGGGAATCAAAGCTATAAAAAACTTTTTACCAATACAACCAGGGGATGTAGAGGCTACAGCAGCAAAGACAGATTTATTAGAGAGCTGGATAGGATTTAAACCCTCAACTTCAATAGAAATAGGGTTGAACAAATTCGCAAAATGGTATCTTGATTACTTTAAAAGATAGTTTTTGTTTCCAAAATTATGTTTAAGAAATAAAATTTAGTTAATTTATTATTTTAGAAAAGCCTTTAAATTAATTTGAAAAGTAGATCTTTAAAGATAAATTAGAACCATTTCGATTACCTAATCATTCTTTTTAATTTCTTTATCTTTTGAGAGATAATATTCTTTAAATTCTATAATTCCTTTTTCTCCAGACAAGTTAATAGGATAACCACATTTTTCAATGACCGATATGGCTATTTCTTCTGCAAGTAATTCTTTATCAATACTATCAAGCTCTTTTCTTTTTTTGAAAACCTGTTTGTTTTCTTCCAATGAAAAATCCATTGCACTTTCCTTTGAGAGGCCGAATCCAATAGCATTACAAAATTTATTTGTATATGATTTCGAGACTTTTTTGATAAAGATAGAATTACCACTATCTAATGCATATAAAACTTCTGCCTGAAAAGTAATTAATATTGTAAAAACTATAAAAATAAATGAAAATAATCCAAAAATGAATTTCTTCAGCTTCTCTTCCATGATCTGCTCTAAAACTTTTAAAATAACCTAAAAATACAAATTTTCGATTATTTGAAGAATATTTGTAATAGCCTAAATCCTTTTTTATATTAAGTATTAGTTACTAAGCTAAAGATATTGCTGATATTGATAAGTCTGCAAAATTCTTTTAAAAGAAGTAAATTTCTGATCTCTTGCTCAAATGACTAGTATCTTTATCTCCTCGTGATTAAAGATTATTGCTATTGTATAAATTGATAAAGCATTGTGATTGTGTTCGGGTTCTCTTTACCATTTGATTTATTGAAATCGGCTTCTGTCGCATATATTCATTATCTCAGTTTTATGATTTGTTTTGGAGCTTTGATTTATGAGCGTATCTCATTGAAGTCGAACCCAAGAAGAGAAGAGGCAATATCCATGGTTATTGCAGACATTATCTATGGAATTGCTGGAGTTGCTCTTTTGGTAAGTGGTATTTATCGTGTTATCAAGTTTGGTCAAGGAGCAGAATTTTATACCCAAAATCCCATTTTTTGGACAAAGATTATAATTTTTGCTTTAGTTGGTTCGTTATCTCTGTATCCCACAATTACCTATGTCTTATGGGCAATTCCTTTGAGCAAGGGACAACTTCCTGAAGTTACGGAGAAACTGGTTTTAAGGTTAAGGTTAATAATAAATATAGAATTGTTTGGATTTGCTACTATCCCCTTTTTAGCGACTCTTATGGCAAGAGGTGTTGGATTATTTTAAATTAATTTAAAATATAAATTTACGAAACTATATTTAAATCAAATAAATCCCAACTTTCAAGTTTATTAATAATCGCGAATCAAGTATTTTTATTTAAAAAGATTCTTAAAATTAAAGATCATTGTAGATGTTATGAAAAATTGATTTAGAGCCTTAAATTTATCAAGTTCCCAGTGAATCTAAAAAAATAAAATTACCAGGAATAGATTTTTCTATCATTAAGCAATTATTGAGATAACCAACCTATTAATGAAACAATATTAAGTTTGAGGTTGCTTGTATTAGTTTGTAAGTAGCATGTAATTTTATTTTGAACAGCTGAAGCTTAACTAGCTATTTAAAAAAGATTTGATTAACGAGAATTTCTAAAATCAATCTAATCATTGAAATTATCTATAGTCTTTTTGTAGACGTATGACAGTAAGGAATATAATTTTTAATATGAAAAATCAATGGATAATCTAAAGTTCTAAATAGGTTTTATCTAATTAAATTTAATCGTGTTACTACTTCTATTTTTTCTTTTAGGTTTAATTTGTCCTGGCTATTAGTTCTCGATCAAATAAGATACAATTAAAAATAATAAAAATTATCTTATTAAATTACTAAGAGGGCAAGAATTTTCATGTTTAGATTGATTAATTTCATAATTAGTGCATATTTAATGTTTTAATCATCTTGACCAATATTTGAATCAAAGTAAAATAACTATGAATCTGATTGAAGATTGATTTTAAAATTCGCGAAAAATTATGAGAAGATTGATATTTGCTTTTGTTTTATTCTTTCCATTCTCTCCGATATTACACGCTGAAGTTAATACAGGTATTTTAGAGAATAAGGCTGATCCTAAAAAAAATAAAAAAATAAATTCAGGTAAAGTTATTTGGGAATATATTATCGAAGATAATAATACAAATGATACTAAGTTATTATGGAAAAAGATCAATGAGAAGCAAAAAAATGATTTTAGAATTAACAATAAAACTTTAATTCCAGCTATTCAAAAAGAAGTCAAAAAAAGCAAATCATATGATCAAATATCTAATCAACTTGTTTATCATGATTTATTAGATATGGGAAGATCTGTCCCTAAGGCTAATATTTTAAAGAAGGGGGATGTAGAAATAAGCTTTAGTCAAATTACACCTTTTAAAAAATCCTATTATGGTGGTGGAACAGGTAATCAAAACTATTCAATTTCTATTAATTATGGATTAAATGACTTTTTAATGATTGAGGGTTTTTATTCTCATAGTGACGATCCTTTGCATAAGAAGATAACTAAATATGATAAACCTGTTGCAAATAGATGGATAAGTTATGGTGCATCTTTTACATGGCAGTTTTTTAAAGATAATGATTTGTTAATTGCTTTAAATAGTTCGATCGAAAATTGGAATGTTGCGAGCGGTGGTTGTTATTCTTATAAATGTTCTACAACTTCAAATAATATATTTAATGATAATAAAGAAGAGATTATAAATAATAATTTTGTTGGTTCAATTTCATTGCCGCTTAACTATAAACTGACAAATAAATTAGATTTTAATTTTATACCACGCTTTATATTATTACCATCACAGCAATCTAATAGATCAAGTTCAGGAAAGTTTTATGGTAGTAGTTTTGGTTTAGGAACTGGGATTGAATATCAGATACAAAAAAATCTAAAATCCTATAGCTCTGTATATAGACCTATTACATCAGGCTACAATAGCTTTGATGAAAACCTCTTATTCTCAAAGAAAACTATTTATAACCTCGGAGTTGTTTATTCATTAGATACACAGGTAGCAATAAAAGCAGGATTGACAAATGGTTTTGGATTATCTCCTAGTTTAGGAACTTTGGCTTTGCCTAGTTCAGATGAATTATTATATACAACATCTTTAATTTATAAGCCAAAAAATGTAGGAATACCTCTTGAAAAAATATCTAAGCAAAATCGTCTTAGATTAGGTGGATTAAGTGTCTCAACAGCAGAATCTCTAAATTTAGGTGAAATAAATGCTAGTTACTATCTGAATAATAATGGTAGCTGGGGAAACAAAATTGTATGGGGTGCATCTAATCGATTTGATTTTGATATCTCTACTTCATCAATTGGACAAAACTCATATTCAGAAAAACCCTTCAACGGTAAATATCATGATAATGATAAGTTATTTTTTAGAGGTGGGGGAAAAGCTACTTTCTTTTCACAGAACGATGGAGATTTTATTACTAGCTCTGTTCGTGTAAGTGCAGGGAGATTAAGAGGAGTTGGGTGGCTTTTTACTGAGTTAATAAATACTTATAACTTTGATGATAATTTAAGTTTTAATTTTAATCCAAAAATATCATATAGTGGCATTGCATCTCCTGCGGCAGTTGGAACAAGCATGAGTTGGCAAATGCTTAACGATATTTCACTTATTCCAGAATATAACTTTTCGTTGAATCAAAGCAATGATAATTGGACAATTGCTATTAGGATTTCTAAATTAAAAAATAAATACTTTGATATATATACAACAAATACTTTAAACTTTATTGATACTGGCCAAATGCTGAGGTCTGATACTAAATCGTATGGATTTAATGTTGGCTTTATATTTTGATTAATCATTCTAAGGCTTATTACGTCTATTGTTTTTGCTTTAAAAAGGATTTGGGGGATTTCTATTAGTTTTTAATCTGCTTTCGCTAGTTGTAAATTTTTGCAATATTGATAATAATTTCTATATTTAACAGATTAAAATGTAAACCTAGTGTATAAATGATTAAAATAATAGATGAAGATATTAGTAACTGGAGGGGCAGGCTTTATAGGCAGCCACACTTGTTTAGCTTTACTTGAGAGAGGTCATGAAGTTATAGTAATAGATTCTTATGTGAATAGTAATAGTCAATCTCTTCAGCGAGTTGTTGAGCTATTAAATTCAAATAATCTTAATAGAAGTACTGGTATTGAAACTTGCTCGGCAGATTTACGAGATGAAAAAGTACTTGATCAATTATTTTCAGCACATGAAAAATTAGGTAAATCTATTGAGGCAGTTATTCACTTTGCTGGTCTGAAATCTGTGAATGATTCAGTACATAATCCATTGAAGTATTGGGATGTAAATGTTGGTTCTTCTATTAATTTGCTAAGCGTAATGAATAGATATAATTGTAGAACAATTGTATTTAGTAGTAGTGCTACTATTTACGGATTTTCAAATAATAAACCTATTAAAGAAAATACATTAATAAAGCCTATTAATCCATATGGAACAACTAAAGTAGCTATAGAGCAATTACTCAATGATTTATACAACAGTCAACCAGACAAATGGAGAATTGCCAACTTACGTTACTTTAATCCTATCGGTGCTCATCATTCTGGCATGCTTGGTGAAGCTCCTATTGGTGTTCCAAGTAATATTTTCCCTTATATAACCCAAGTTGCGGCAGGTGTTCGTGATGAATTTACCATTTTCGGAAATGATTGGCCCACTAAAGATGGAACAGGTGTTAGAGACTACATACATGTGATGGATCTTGCCGAGGGACATGTATTAGCTTTGGAATATTTAGTGAATAATCAAAATCAAATTATTAACTTGAATCTTGGTACAGGAAAAGGTACAAGTGTATTAGAACTTTTGAATACTTTTAAAAGAGTAAACAATATCAATATACCTTTAAGATTTTCTTCTAGAAGAGAAGGAGATTGTGGCTCTGTTGTGGCAGATAATTCTCTTGCTGCTTTATGTTTAGAATGGACTCCAGAGAGATCTTTGGAGCAAATGTGTATTGATGGCTGGAAATGGCAATCATTGAATCCAAAAGGTTATATATAAATTAAATATTAAAATAAAAAGAATATAATATAAAATTATCATTACCTATAATTTCTTTGATCCTATTAGATTCTTACGCATTTTTTATAATAGGTTATTTACTATAAATATCTAATGATTTCTCTTTCATTTTTGCAAAATCTATTTCTTTATAAGTTAATATTATTAAGTATAAAATTTATATTTTTATCAGCTGAAGACTTTTTTCTGCAATATATTTAATTATTTACAGCTGCATTGCACCTATAAAAAATTCACTTGCGCCTTGTTTAAATATGCCTTCTCATTTCCACCATTCTTCATATATTTCTTTTATCAACAACGCTATTTAGATCTTCAATGGCGAAGATAATCTTACTTTGGTTTTGACTATTCCAGTCATAGGGTGGGAAGACTGCTCAACGATAATTCTCATTCCAATAGCATCTTTTAAACGATAAATTACTTGTTTTTTTATTTCCTCTTATTTTTCTTCCCTGAACTGAGTATCCATCTCCATTTTCAAGCTTGAGGGTATTTAGGAGTGCATGATTTTGTATCATTCTTTACCAGATCCTATGTAGTTATTTTTACCGTGCCGTATAGCATCATTTTGCATAATTGCTTACTAACCTCTATTAAGTGGCGTCAAGTAAAATAGGTGATTTTTTAAATTTCTCAGAAGCCTTGAATCGAATTCTATGTAAGGGGAATTACTAGTAATGCTAAGAGTTTAGGTACAGGTTGTTACCATTAAAACTTAAATAAAAGGAATGTAGGCTATGATTTGAAAATTATAGTTTCTTAATTATTTTTTGGATTATGCAAGAAAAGTATAATAAAGCATTAACACAATTAAAAGAAAAAGGTTGGGGAATCATCCCAAGTGTGTGCGAAAACAACTCATGTGAAAGAATTAGGGAAACTTTACGTTATAAAAAATTCTCATTGAATTCAAATAAGCCCCAGACAACACTTTTAGGTTTAACCAAATTCAATACAAATGTGTTGGCTTGTTCTAAAGATGCAGTTGATGTTGTTATTGATAAAAACTTAAGAGAATTGGCTTCAAATTTTTTAGGTAAAGAACCTATCTTGAAATGTATTAGAAGTTATTCAATAAATAATAAAGCTCCCCTTTTTACTTGGCATGCTGATAACGTCAATCCTGTAACCTTTGAGACAGATGAGTCAAAAGGTATTAATTGTATTCTTTATCTTGAAGACGATCTAGAGGATAGAACCTTTTGGGTTGCGGAGAATGTATTTCATAATAAAGAGAGGAAAATAGCAAAACCAACAAAATCAGAAATTAAGACTTGGGAAGATAATAAAAAAGTAATAAAGATTGCTGCTAATAAAGGAGATATGGTCATTTTTAGACAAGATATTTATCATCAGCATGTTGCTGTGAAAATGAATAAATTAGATGCTTTATGGTTTCAAATGATTGAGGAGGGTAAAGCTTTGAATGAAAAAATTATTGTTGATATTTCTTTTATACCTCAAGATTTCAGCGTAATGCATTACTTAGGGTCGGGATCAAGCAATATAGGAATAAGTAATCCGCCTACCAAAATATATCAACTTCCATTGAAAGAATTATTTCAAATTGGATTATATTGTTTTTATATGATCCCATCTTCTTTATTTATTGATACTGGTAAGAAAATAGATAAATTCTTATATTTCAAATTAGGAATAGATTTAGCTACTCCTCGCTTGTTTTTTAAAAAATTAGTTCATAAAATATTAAATAAATAAAGCTTTGATTTGTTTGTTCATCTTTCCCATCAATTGTGTAATTTTTAACTAATTAATACAAGTTAATGCTTGTGATACTTTAACATTTTTTCTCGCATAATTTCTAAAAGTTACTTAACAGAACTTGAAAGTTAGTCTTAATTATATGCATTAAAGTTTAAATCCAATAAGAACACAATTCTTTTGCCAGTTAAATATATAAAATAAGCTCTTTTAAAAGCCTTCCTTTTCTTTGTCTCACTTCAACAAGTTACCACTAACAACATGACTTTTTAAGTAGTGTGGAATGTATTAGAATTAGCACTATAAAGATTGCTAAAACTTAATATCCTCTAGTTCATATTAAGGTGCAGAATTGATTCATCAAACGCTATTAAGTACTATAGTAATCAAGGCAGTTACCAGAGAAGTCTTTAGATTGATTGATATAACTGTCTTTCACTCTTTGGGGCCATAGCTCAGTTGGTAGAGCACCTGCATGGCATGCAGGGGGTCAGCGGTTCGAGTCCGCTTGGCTCCATTCTTCAAAAGTATTGGTACAAAATGGATTGCAGCTTTAATCTCAAAGGTCTTAAATCCCGCCTCAAATAAATTTAGTGCAAAAGTTAGTGCATTTTATTCATACAGATTTATAACGCTAAAGCTTCAATTTGGACGAATCGTCCAAAACTCAAGGCTTGATGGCTAGCTATTCTAAATTTGCTAGTTATTATGTTAGAGTTGAGAGTTGCAAGTTTATGAATGACGGCAAATTAGATAAATTTAATAACTCAATTTTAGTAAGAAAGTTCGGATTAGAAAAAAGAACAGAAATAGAATTATCAGTAAAAATAAATGAGACAAATAAGGAATTAGAAAAAGCAGGAAAATCTATTCTTCAAGTAGCCAAATTATTGTCTCAAGCAAAGAATTTAGTTAGGAATAAGAACTGGGTTGAATTGACTGATTCAGGTGCTTTAGTCGTGCCTGGAAGAGTCGCAAGAGATTTAGCTTCGGCCTATGAAAACTGGTTAGAAAATAGTTCTATACCAGAAGCTGCTTTAACTCAAGTTTCAGCAAGAACCTTGGCAAAGATTGGAAAAGTTGAACCCTCTTTAAGGCTTAAAATAGAAAAGCATTTAAATAAAGAAAACAACTTTACAGAAGTCGATCTATCTTGTTTCCTTAGAAAGCCTAGGCAAAAACAAAAAACTATTGATGAATTAATTGAAAAAGCAAAATCAACTGCAGATAAAATTCCTGATGAAGAAAAGATTGAAAAGTTTAACACACTTTTTATTGAAAATATTCAGCTCAAGAAAAAAATTAGAGTATTAGAAGAAAAATTATTTAAATACAAATTCGATTTAAATAACAGCTAATTAAAAGTTTAAAATCCAAGGTAAGGAATTAAACTATCCCTATCTCTTGTTTTGAAACTTTATAGCATTGAGTGTGTAAGCCGTTTGAGTTTATTTGGCTTTATTAGCAAAATTAAATTAATTTTAATAGAGGATATTCGCAGAAGTCTATTTGGTAATATTCTTTGTATTTAAAACTAAAATAGAAGTATCAAATATATATATTAACCAGCTAAAGATACCAGTTAATTTTGCTAAATCTTCTATAAAAATCAATATTTCATATTCAATCTTATTGCTTAAACCCAAATCACAGAAAAATGATATAGAAAAAAACAAATTAGCTAATAGTAAAATTTTCCATGAAGAATTTGAAATGAATTTAAAATTAGTAGTTAATCCATAAAATCCATATAAGAAATAACAAATAAATATCAGTATTTCTGGAATACCAATTTCAGGTAGGACTTTTTCATGTAGAAGGTAAGCATCATCAAGAAGAAGTATGAAGGAAAAGATAAATGTAAAAAAATAAAATCTTATAATCTCTAAATGTTTTTTATTTACTATATTTAAAGTAAGACAGCTAATGCCGGCTGTTGCACTCAATAAAAATAATCCGATATTTGAAAATAAACCTGCTAAAATTCCTGTATATTTACCCCTAGCAGCTGCAATATCATCAAACATCATTTGATAAGGGTATCCTCTAAATTGATTTAAACAAATAGCTACACTAAAAGAAATAATACTAAAAATAAATATTAGAAAAAATCTATTTTTTAATTTTTTTAGTTTGCTATACATTGAAATTATTAAGTATGTTTTTATATCATAAATGATGTAAAAATAAATGATGTTTCTTAGGCATATTTGCTACAATAATTATTAAGCTTATGATTATTTAAATAGTTTATAGTGTAATAATGTATATTAATATTTTCATTCGTTTTATCATTGGTATTATGCCATATGTATTCAGAGTGCTGGCTTTTTATAAAGTCATCTGATTTTTTTGAAAAAGATTCGAATGGAACTAAATAAGCTAAAACAATATAATGAGTTCCAAAATTAGTATTACCTAAAAAATTTTCTTTATAAAAATGTTCATAACTACCTATTTCTTCAACTGTATTTAAAGCTTCTCCACTTATAACTATCCCTAACTCTGATTTTAAAATTCTCTTAAAGGCTTTCTCTTTTGATTCATTCTTAAGGATTCGTCCTCCAGGAACAAAAAAGTAATTTTTGGCGGGCGGATTTTTTCTTTTGCCTAATAGGATTTTATCTTTTTTTATAATACATAAATCTATTGATATTAGAGGAGCTTTGCTTACAATATTTTCAAACTCACTGGATTTTAAGAACATAATATGAATATTTTGACTAATTTTTTAATATATATTTTGATTGACAGCAATATAGTTTGTCGTGACAAAAAACTCATCATATTCTGAATATTTTTTTATGAGTTTTGGCCCCTTTGGGGTTATTCTGAAAATTTTAAAGCCTTTCTCCTGGAAAAAATACCAGAAATCTTGAAAAAAGCTTCTAGTATCAATATTACAACCACCAAATTCAAATTGTATGATTTTTGTTTTAAATAAATAGTCTCCAAATCCTTTTAATACAGAAAGTTCATGGCCTTCTACATCAATTTTTACATAATCTATATTCTCTAATTTATTATATTTTTCCCAGTATTCGTCAAATCTTATGGTATTTATCTCTTCACTAAAATTGAAATTAATTGAAAAGTGATCTAAATTTCTTTTTGTGAGGGACGCATTCCCTGATCCTTCATGATCAGAATATAAGGATCTTTTTTCTGCTTTTTCTGCAAGTGCTAATGAATTTATGTAAGTTTCTTTATTTTCAGATAATTTCTCAACAAGTATTTTACAGTTAAGTTTAGATGGTTTAAAGATATGCATTTCTAGGCCGGATATAATTTTTTGATTTCAATACTATAAAGACCTTTATTTGCTCCAACATCTATAAAAATCCTTGGAGTTCTGTTTAGTAGTTTTAAGCATGCTTTGATTTCTTGCCTGATGGTCGATGAACCCCAACCTTTTCCTTGCGCTAAATTAATCAATTTACTTAGAATTCTTAAGAAGTCTTGAGTAATAGGTGTTAAACTAAGACTAAAATTGACTACTTTCTTTAAATAAGATTTTAATTTTTTCATAACTATTTTAAACCTAAATATATATCAATTTTCTTTATTCTAGTCAAGTTATAGTTTTATTTAATACAATTTTCATAATCTTGGCATAATTTCTTTACAAGATTTTTACTGTGTAAAATTGGCGCAGACCCTAATAGTTTTTTAATTTTATTATGATTACCTATTAACTTCGCATTATATCTAGGAGTAGTTTTATTGAACTCTATAAAGTTTTTATCTAGTTTATATAATTCTAGTACTTCATTAACAAAATCTTTTACCGTTATACCTATAGCTGTAGAAATTATATATGAGCCTGGTTTGTTTGTTAGAATTAATTTTATTAAATACTCAACAAATTCAGGAGCATACCCCATATCTATTATTGAATCTGGGTTGAATAACTCTAATTTTCCATTGATGCCAATATAATCAATGCTTAAATTATTATTGAAGCAATTTGAGCAAAATTTTATCACTTTTTTAGAGAAAAATTTACTTTTTCTATATATAGATTCATGATTATATAATATTGCTATAAATACATTTATTCCTAAGGATTTACCTAAATTTATAAGAATTTGTTCTGTGAAGTGTTTTTGCTTTGAATAATCGCATATTGGCTTTCTTTTTGTTAATTCATTTTGAGGGGAATTCTCTGTTGATCCAAATATTAATGATGATGAAGTATAAAGTATTCTAGGTTTCTTTTTAAATTTGCTTGATTCATTAATTATATGAATAGGAAGTAGATAATTTGTAAATGACATTTCACTATCCTTAGTTTTATTTTGTTTCTCAAAAGAGGAATAATGAACTGCTGCATAATAAAAAATTAGATCAGGTTTATATAGTACTAAGATTTCCGATATAATATTTAAATATTCATTTTGGCTGGTTATTTTCTGTTCTATTAGTTTATTTTTTGATGATTCAATTCTAACGAAATTCCTGGAGAATAATACAAGAGTACATTCTTTATATTTTTCTTGAAGTGAATATTTGGTTAATTTCCCATCTTGTCCATTAGCTCCAAAAATATAAAAAATTTTCATTAGCCAACTATTTCTATTTCTGGTAGTGGGAAAATTAGTTTTCCTCCTTTCATTAAATAATCTTGTTCTCTTTTTACAATACCTTCTCTAAAATGCCAAGGTAATACAAGCATGTAATCTGGATTTTCATTTTTAATTTCTCGTTCACTAGCTATTGGTATTTTAGAACCAGGGCAAAACTTATTGAATTTATCTTCATTTACCTCTGCAATTCCAAATATATTTTCCGAATTTATTTGGCAGAATTGTAAAATTACATTGCCTTTTGTTGAGGCTCCATAACCTGCGATTTTAGATCCTGAGCGATTAATCGATGTAATTAGTTCCTTTAAATCTGATCTATGAGAATATGCACGATTTTCAAACTCTCTATAAGGTGTTGGAGTATCCAACCCCATTCGCTTTTCTTGTGAAAGCATCCAATTTATAATTGTATTATTACTTGTGTAATTAGAATCTTGATGACAGGCTGTAATAGAAAAACTTCCACCATTAATTCTATTAAAAACAACATCTACAATTCTTAACTTGTTATTTTCAAGTAGATTTTTAATAACTATTAGTGAGTAATACTCGAGATGCTCATGACAAACTGTGTCATAAGAATTTGTTCTAAGCATGCTGGGCATATAGCTTTGCTCTAAATTCCAAATACCATTTTGAGATAGACTGTTAGCAATATTTTCGACAAAATCGTTGGGATCTGGAAGATCGTAAAACATTGAAATTGAGGTTATTATATCCGCCTTTTTATTATTTGATGCTTTCATAAAGGAGCTATGGTTAAAAAAATCTGGCACTTTAACTATTCCTTTTTCGTAATAATTTGCATATTTCTTTATGGTTGGATCAATTCCAATTCTAATATTATTTTTATCATAAAAAGATAGAAGTGTTCCGTCGTTACTTCCAATATCTAAACAACATGCCTCTTTCGGGAGTCTTGCAAGTGTCGTTAAATATTTAACTTTATTTCTCAGGTGCTCAACCATTGAAGCGTTCAAGCCTGATCTATAACCGTAGTTATCTCCATACATAGAAGATATATCTCTTTCTTCTATGAGTTGAAGAAGGCCACTAGTTGGAGACCATCCCAAAGCTAGACTACCCTGTTCTAAATTTTCTTCCTGGTTGTCAGGAAAAAATCCACACATGGAATGGACTCCTAAATCACATACCGTTATGAGATCATCAGACTTGCTAATTCTGCAGTTGCTTCTGGACATTTTATTTGGTTTTTTTTATTTTAAATATAGTTCATCACAAGTAAAAAAAAGAGAGCTATTAGTTTGATTTTAGTAATAAAAATTTTATAGACATGTTGTTTCTGTAGCTGATTAAAGATTTTTATTGAATAATAGCTTCCTCGTTTTTTTCAGTAACTTATGAATAAAAGGGATATTTATAATGATAGCAATGACAAAGTCAATATTATTCATTTTTGCTTTTTTAAGTATCCATTCTTCATAGGTAACATAGGAATAACCAATTAAGGAAGCAAATTTCATCTGCCAATCATTCATTTCACCAATCACTCCTGATCTAAGGAATGGTAATGATTTTATTTTTTTTGCACCTTGTTGAAGTTTTGATGTCCCAATTAGATCTTGCTCACTGATATATGGCCGATTGATTGATTGATTTTTATTAATAGTATTTGTTAAAATGATTTTCGAAAGCCAAGAGCCTATACTTTCATTTTTTTTGTTCAAGAAATTATTTAATGAGTCTTGTAAAAAAAAGGACTCATCAGGAGTTATAGAGAAGATTTGAACAGTTGAAGAGAACCATGGTTCGACTACACTGCCTAATATCTCTATACAAGAAAGTTTGTAAAATAAATTATTTTCATATAAAGCTTTAAATACAATAGAATTACTTTTTTCAAAAAAGCTAATTTTTCTTAATAAAATTGTATCTGCATCTATCATTATTACTCCTTCTGATTGAGAAGTATAGAAAACGTGTGAAAGCTTTAGTACTTGTTGGTAATACCAACCAATCAATCTTTGATTTGTATCTATTATATTCATTGAGTCGATTAGACTTTGATAAATAGACTTGAATTCTTTTAGAGAGATATAATCTGACTCATCGATAACATTTATATATTCTAAATTTAATTGATTGTATAGTAAGTTAAATTGCTCAACTTCATTCGTAGGAACTATAACAGAGTAATTATGAGATCCATAAAGCTTATTCAATTCTCTACAGTTTATTGGTATGTATCTTGCTTTTTTAAATGTACATACTGAGAAGAAGTGCATAAATTAAAATTATTCATTTAAATAATATCATAATCTTTCATCTTCATATATTAAATGTAGATTATATATTCCTTTTGGGTTCTGAGAATGCTATTATTAAAAACATTGAGTTAACAGCTCGATGCTTAAACTAAATCAATTACAAGTCAAATGTCTAGTAATCCTTTTTTCTTCTCAAAGAAAAGAGTTTTAGGAGTATTTTTTCTAGACTTTATAATTTTTAATTGTATATTTAACTTGATATTTTTCTGGTATTTTAGAGATTATCCAGATTTTTCTTTCGTTCTTGAACTGCTGTTTATTTCTTGGGTTGGTATTGGGTATGTTTTTGGCAGATATAAGCTAGATGTTAAAAAGATAACTGTTATAAATTGTTTGAAGGATTTCTTGAAAATCATCTTAATATCTAGCTTAACTTTTCCTATTCTTAATATATTAATTTTTGATTTAGCAGGAGAAAACATAAGGAAATTAGATTTAGATTTCACTTATTATTTAAAGTTTCTTCTTTCTTTTAACTTATTTGTTTCAATCGCAAGCTTTGTTGTTTTGTTATTTATAAAGATCATTAATCACTATGGTATAAAAAAAGTAGAAAATTGGACCTTGATTGGTACTGAAGAAGATGAGAAGTATCTCAATAATAGTCTTGATAATTCTTCATCATTAGTTACTATTTGTAAAAGTAACTTCACCGAAATAAATATAGTTGATTCAACTGGGATCATTATTTCCGATAAAATAGATATTCCAGAAGATGAATTTATGAATATATTAAACTTGCAAAAGAAAGGAATTATAATTTTATCTTTAATTGATTGGTTTGAATTATACTTTCAGAGAATTCCAACTGACATTATAGGAAATATTGATGCAATAGGTCTAAATGTAATTAGAAATAAATTTTCCTATCAATTACGCATAAAAAGATTAGGAGATATAATTTTAAGTTTATTTTTATTAATAATAACATCCCCTTTGGTTTTAATAGCATCCATTTTGATCTATTTGGAAGATGGTTTTCCTGTCTTCTATTCACAAGAAAGAAGTTCTATTTACGGGAAGGTTATACGTATCTTTAAATTGAGGTCAATGAGAAAAAATGCTGAGGAATGTGGACCACAATGGTCATCCAGAGATGACTCAAGAATTACTAGAGTTGGTTATTGGTTAAGATTGACTAGAATAGATGAATTACCTCAGTTGATTTCAGTTCTTAGTGGTGAAATGAGTTTGATAGGTCCCAGGCCAGAAAGACAAGAAATAGATAATGAACTTAAAAAGGTTATTCCTTTTTATTCAATTAGGTATCTTGTTAAACCTGGATTAAGTGGATGGGCTCAGGTTAATTACCCTTATGGAGCATCGATTCAAGATTCCTTTAATAAATTAAGTTATGATGTCTTTTATTTAAAGAATTTTTCTTTTTGGCTGGACTTAATTATACTTTTTAAAACAATTAGATTGGTTTTTAATGCAGAAGGTGCTTTATCTAAATAAATGAATAATTTAAGAAAAACCGCTTTAATAACAGGTATTACAGGTCAGGACGGCAGCTATTTGGCCGAATTTTTACTCGGTAAGGGATATGTGGTTCATGGGATAAAGAGGCGCTCAAGCAGTTTCAATACTTCTAGAATTGATCACCTTTATCAAGATCCTCATATAGAAGATTCTTGTTTTAATTTACATTATGGAGATTTAACGGACAGTACTAATATTTTTAATTTAATCCAAAAAATACAACCAGATGAAATTTACAACTTAGGTGCCCAAAGTCATGTTGCTGTTAGCTTTGAAGCACCTGAATATACGGCTAATTGTGATGCTTTGGGTACTTTGAGAATATTAGAAGCAGTAAGAGCATTGAATTTTATTAAGAAGACTCGAATCTATCAAGCTTCCACTTCTGAGCTCTTTGGGAAGGTTCAAGAAATCCCTCAGAGTGAGTCCACTCCTTTTTATCCTAGATCTCCATATGCAGTGGCAAAGCTTTATGCATATTGGATAACTATTAACTATAGAGAATCTTATGGAATGTTTGCATGTAATGGGATTTTGTTTAATCATGAGTCTCCAAGAAGGGGGGAGACTTTTGTCACTAGAAAAATAACAAGAGGTTTATCAAGGATAGAAGTTGGTTTGGAAAACTTTTTATATATGGGAAATATTGATTCACTCAGAGATTGGGGGCATGCAAAAGATTATGTTGAAATGCAATGGTTAATGCTTCAGCAAAATCAACCTGAAGATTTTGTTATTGCTACTAATAAACAAGAATCAGTAAGAAGATTTATAGAAATCACAGCAGAAAAATTAGGATGGGGTGGTATTTCTTGGGAAGGAGAAGGAATAGATGAGATTGGTAGAAGATTGGATAATAACAAAGTAGTTATTAAAATTGACCCAAGATATTTTAGACCAACTGAGGTCGATTCTCTTCTTGGAAATGCTATAAAAGCTCAAGAAGAATTAGGTTGGAAACCAAAAATCGAATTAGATAAACTTATTGAAGAAATGGTTATTTCTGACAAGAAAGAAGCAACTCTTGAATTGATTATGAAAGAACATAAAGAGAATTCCAATGACTCTTGTTGACAAAAAAATTTCTTATGAGATTAAGTAAGCTTAAATAAATGAAATCCCCCCTTATTGAAAAAGACTTTAGCATTTTTGTTGCTGGTCATAATGGTATGGTTGGAAGTGCAATTTGTAGGGCATTAAAAAGAAATAACTATACAAGAATTTTAACTATTAATAAATCTGATCTTGATTTAACTGATTCTTTAGCAGTTGATATGTGGTTTAGGAAAAATAAACCTGATGTTGTTATTATGGCAGCTGCAAAAGTTGGCGGTATTTATGCAAATAATTCTTTCCCTACAGAATTTTTATTAGAGAATTTAAAGATCCAAATTAATGTAATAGAATCAGCTTGGAAAAATAAAACTCGTAGACTTCTATTTTTAGGTAGTAGTTGCATTTATCCAAGATCATCTCCCCAGCCTATTAAAGAGGATTATTTATTAAGAGGTGAATTAGAGAAAACAAATGAAGCTTATGCTATTGCAAAGATTTCTGGTATCAAACTATGCTCCGCATTAAGAAATCAATATGGATTTGATGCAATAAGTCTTATGCCCACAAATTTATATGGCCCAGGAGATAATTACCATTTAATAAATAGCCATGTTATGGCTGCTTTGATTCGTAGATTTATTGAGGCGAAAGAAAATAATCATTCGCATGTTACATGCTGGGGTAGCGGTAGCCCTGAAAGAGAATTTTTACACGTAGATGATTTAGGTGATGCTACTGTATTTGTACTTGAAAGCTGGTCACCTAAGAAAATTGAGACAGCAATTCTTAATGTAGGAACTGGCTCGGATCTAACAATTAAAAAATTGGCTAGTAAAATTTCAAAAGCTACTAAATTCGAAGGGGATATCTTATGGGATAAAAGTAAACCTGATGGAACGCCAAAAAAATTATTAGACATAACGAAAATATTAAAGTTAGGTTGGAAACCAAAAATTAATATTAATAAAGGTATAGAGCTTACGATAAATGATTATATTTCTAGATTAGATAGTGGTTCCATAAGACTTTGATTTAAGACTTAAAATTATTATTAGAAGTAATTAAATATAATTAGTATTCCAAGACAAATTATAAATGAATAAAATGAGCTAATAAGTTTTTTTCTTTGTAGTAAAGTATAAATATTGCAACTTAATTCTGGATTGTTTGAATATTGACTTATCCAAGGATCGAAATATACGCTTTGATAAATAGTATTAGATAAGGTCAAGAAAGTAGACATTGAAATAAAGAAAGCAGGTTTACTTGGAACTTGCATAATCATTACTGAAATCAATGACCAACAGGAATAGAAAGGTATATATGTGTAAGAATAAATTGATAAATGTCGTTTCGCAAACCTTCTTTCTATACTTGTTAAGACAGATAGATCTATTTTGGAATTTGAATTAACAATCTTGCCTTTCTTTTTGAAAATTAAGATTGGAAGTTTGAAAATGTCTATAAGTATTTTTTCATGATATATAGCACTCAATAGATTGGAGCCATTCATTACTTGCTTTACGACTCTACTTAGAATATTAACAATTTCTTTTTCTAAAGATAAATTAATATATAGTAAAGATATTATGCATAAGTAAAAAATAACTAATATAGCAATACTTAAATCTATATTTTTTGTATCAGCAAGAAAAGCAAATACTGGAGAAAAAAGTAAAACGAAGAATCTTGAGGCGAAGCCAAGACTGTTTTGTAGGCTATAACCAGTCACAGGATTATTACATTTAAATCCTGCGGATCTAAATAGAAAACCCAAGGACTCAAACCAGTAGACGATACTTAGTGATAATAAAGATAAAACGAATATATAAGTCATTTCTCACAAAAGATTGAATATGTATATTAACATGTCTATAAATATATTGATAGATTCTTATTTAATTATCAAAGAGATTTGATAGAACATGATTATTTCTCTTGCTCAGCTTTATAATAACAATAAAGAACTCAAGAAATGATTAAATTTGACAAAAAAGCATTTATTCTATTATGTGTGTTCTTTCTTTTCTGCTTTGTATATAGATATTTTTATTCTGATTTGATTTATTCTTTAGATTTACGAGACTATGACCTAATAGATAAAGGAAAATTCACTAAGTTTAAGATTGATTATCTTGACGATACGGCAAAATACGAGAGATCAATAGTCGAAGGAAGGTCATTATTCTTTTACCATGGTGGGCAGATGTTAGAGACTTTAATATTTTTACCACGTTTAATTGGCCTACCTAATAATATTATTCCTTATGCTATAATATTGTTTAATATTATAACTATTTTTGAGATTTATCGATTAATATCAGATAAATTAGATTGGAAATGGAATTTACTAATAATTCCTTATTTGTCTACAATTGCAGTAACAGTTAACAAAGAAATACCTACTATCTTTTGTCTTGTATTTTATAGCTACTTGGCTAATGGTAGAAGATTCTCAGGTTTTTTTGGTCAATCATACAAGCATTTTTTTGCTGATTTAATAAGGCTATACTTGGTTTTTGTATCCACTGCTTCCGTTGTTTTAGGCAGGCCAGGTCTGTTTGCGATAATGCTTTCAATAATTATTGGTTTACAATTGGCTGAGCTAATTTTTCGTAAAAAAATCAAGTACTATTCTTTAGCCTTTTATTTTTTAATTATAATAATTATTTTATTAATATATCATATATATAATTTATTTGGAGGCGATCTTTTTTCAACTTTGACTTCTTTTGGTAACCGTAAATCTAGTATAGATGTTTCTTTGTTTGAAAGACTTTTGTCATTACCTTATACTCTTTCTGTTCCATTCCCTATGTCAATATTGAATTTATTTAATATAACTAATCTTTTTAGTATTAGTACTTTTTATAGGGTATCTTTGATCCCTCTTTCTGTTCTAGGTATATATAGAATGATCTTTTGGTCTAATAGGATTATTAGAGTAAATAAAAATATTATTTCCGATATCTTTCAAAATAAATATCTTTATGCCCTTTTATTAACTTCTTTTCTTGTTGGTCTCAGAGTTCAAGAAATCACAAGACAATTATTAACAATTCAAATACCTATGTCTTATTTAGTACTATGCATTAATAAAAAGAACATATAGCTATGAATTTATACTGATTTAAAATATCGTATTTATTTTATGTATTATAAAATCTAATTTCTTTTGTATTTCTAGTTTTATATTGTATTCAAGAATTTCTTTAATACTAGAAGGGTATAATGTGCTTGATTTATGATCAAAGTTCCTAAACTGCTTACCTTTTTTGACGTAATGTGAGCTTAGTATTCTTTTCTTAAAACTAGAAACATATGAATTTTTAATTTGATTCTTGGTTAGGTATTTGTATAGAAATCTGTCAAACTCCCATATGCTTAATTTTTCTATTTCGCTATTAGATAGTATTTTATAAATGTATCCACTTCGCCATATTGATGGCTGAAGATTTATCGAATAGTCATTATTTAATTCTAGTTTAAATAATTCATGATTTTCAAACATAATACCTTTTGTTTTTGTTTTTACTCCAGGTCTTAGAACCAACCTGCAATAATCTGCATTTAAATTTTTTAAGGAATTTATAAAACCTGGCGGTATAGCTGCCAAACAAATAAAATCATATGGTGATATTAATATAAATTCACTTGTAGTTTTCTTTATGCAAACTTTTAGTTCTTGAACCCATGTTGAATTAACATTGTCAATTCTTTCTTGCTTTGTATAAAAAAGATTTTTATAGTATTTTTCCCATGAACCATATGTTTTCTTTGGTATCAATTCTTTAGGCCCAACCATTAGGACTGCATCAATATTGTTCATTTACATATTCTATTGAATAACTATAATATAATTTATATCTTGCATTTGTCTAATGAATATATTTTTAAATTCAATTGAAAAAATACTTTTCCTAGATAAGGTTTTATATCAATCCTTCTTTCTTGATAATGTAGGTATTCTTGAATTAAACAATGAATTTTTTTTTGATATCCCCAAGGTTGGATCTAGTTCAATTAAGCATTTTATATCTCTTTCTTCAAATAGATATAAAGTAATTCATAGATATTCTAAGTGGCGGCCTGTACATACTATTTCATTATCTACTAAAAGAGATAGAATAATTAATTCTAATAAGCCTATCCGATTAATTGTCCGAGATCCTTTGTCTAGATTGTACTCTGTTTATCAGCAAAAGGTTTTAAATAAAAAGGAGTTTCCTTTCGGATACTTTTTGGAAAGTAATATAGTCAATTATGCTGGCATAGGTAAAAGAGTCTCATCGAGTTCATCATTCAAGGAATTTTGTTCTTATATAGGTGAATTTATACTTCAAGATGATTTTTTAAATAAACCTTTTCCTTTATCAAAATTTGATAAACATATCACCCCTATTACCTATTTAGTAAAACAAATAATTGATGATTATTGTTTGCCTATGGATTTCAGATTAAATATTTCATCTATAGAATATTTAGACGATATACTTTTAAAGAAAAATAACGAGAACTTTTCACGTATTAATATAACAAATTCTAAAGACAAAATTGAAAAAGAGAGTATTGAGGATAATGAGTTTCATTCTCTGACAAAAGGTATCTATAATTTAGATAAGAAGCTATTCGACCATATTTCAGGACTTAATGATTCAGGCCTAATTATTACTTGTGCAAATTTTCTTGAGGATTTTCAATCTGACATCTATTGATTGTTTGTATCGAATTTTTATATGTGTTAATATTGACTGTATAAACTAAGGTGGTAGTTTTGTTTTCTAAATATGCAGAAAAATTAATTGTAGCATTAGAAACTATTGAACAGACCAATATAGATCTATTAAAAAAAGAATTTTTAGAGCGTTTAAATGGAAAATCTCAAATTTTCTTTATTGGGAATGGAGGAAGTGCTTCTAATGCACAACATATAGTAGGTGATTATCAAAAAACTTTTGCCTTGCTGGGAACATCCCTAAAATTATCTTGCCCTATTGAAAATATTTCTTATTTAACAGCTGCATCAAATGATCTTGACTTTAGTCAAGTATATCAATTATTAATTGGTAGAACTATAAATAAAAAAGATCTAATTGTATATTTATCTGGTAGTGGTAATTCTGTTAACCTTGTAAAAGCTGCAATGGAAGCGAAAAAAGTCGGTATTAAGCAAGTCGCAGTTACGGCTTATAATGGAGGAAGATTGAAAGAAATTGTTGATATTCCTATTCATATAAATTACAATGATATGGAAATCGCAGAAGATTGTCAATTATCTATTTTCCATTATATTAAGCAGTTTTTATATAACGAATGCATTAAAAATGATGATACTATAAACGAAAGAATTGCTAAATACAATAAAAGAACTATTGAGGATGTTGTGGCATGATATACATTGGGAAATCGCCATATAGGATATCACTTCTTGGTGGAGGTACTGATCTTGATTGGTTTGTTAATCAATATGGCTTTGGTTATTCTGTTGGTTATTCTCTTAATCAATTTTCCTACAGTGTTATTAATAACTTACCTCCTAATTCACTTAGGGGGGTTCTTAATTATTCGACTCGAGAAGAATATTGTGATGTAGATAATATTGCCCACTCTTTAATAAGAGAAGCTTTGTTGATAACAAATTATAATAAAATGATAGAAATGAGTTCATATGGTTTTGCCAGTGGGGGTTCTGGTTTAGGAGGTTCATCATCTTTTTTGATTTCATTTTTGGCTGTATTAAAAGCAAGTCAGGGAATAAAGAATAATCCTTATGAATTAGCTCAACTTGCTTCTGAAATTGAGATAAATAGATTGGGAAAACCTATTGGAAGACAAGATCAGTTTATTAGTGCTAGTGGTGGAATTTCTGCTTTTAAGTTTTTACCCAATGCAGGAGTTTCTAAATTAAGTTTATCGGTAAATACTTTGAATGTTATAAATAGAGTGATAAGTGATTTATATTTGATACCTAGCTCTAAAACACGTTCAGCTGATAATGTACTTTCCTCTATAAAAGAGGATCCTGAGACACCTAGAAATCTTTTAGAAATAAGAGAAATTACAGAATCATTCCTTAATTTGAATTCAACTGATGAAAATCATATTGAGTCTGAGCTTCATAATTCTATTAGGAATACCTGGTTAATAAAGAAAAAAATGACTAATGTAATGGATAACTCACTTAATGAACAATATGAAAAAATCAATACGATTCCTAATAATTGGATACGATTGCTAGGAGCAGGATCAGGTGGTTATTTTCTTTTAAGTTCCAAGATCTCTGAAGAGGTATTAAAAAAAGAGTTTAATGCTCTTGGAATTGATAATTTTTTTAAGGCTACTATGTCGGAAAATGGAATCGAAGTAACCAGCTTTTAATTATTTATGAATCATAAAATTAAAGCTGTAATTGCTATTGGTGGTAAAGGTACAAGGCTTAATGAAATTACTAAAGGACTTCCTAAACCACTGTTTCCTGTTCAGGGTATAAGTACTCTGGAAAGATGTTGTCAACAACTAAGTAGAAATAATATTGTTGATATAGCTGTTACCATTTCCTATAAGGAGGATTTAATAATAAACGAGTTAAATATAATTAAAGAAAAGCATAACGTAGACTTTAATATTTTTAAGGAGGAGGAACCACTAGGAGAATGTGGTGCTCTTTGGCATCTAAAAGAAAAGTTAGATGATGATTTTTTGTTTATTAATGGTGACCTTATTTTTTCTCTTGATCTTTCTAGATTATTCAAATTTCACAATGATCTAGATTCATGCTTGACTTTAGTTACACATCCATCTTCTCATCCAGAGGACTCAGACTTGGTTTCGGTTGTAAATGGATCTTTAGTCGACAAGTTATTTTTTAAGGAAAAATGTAATATAGAAAATGCTTCAAAAGCTTTTCTAGGTAATTCGGGTATTTCACTTATAAAAAAAACTATTCTTAATGATATAGATCCTCCTGATAATATAAAGAATTCATCTATATTTTCTCATTTAGTTTCTAAAGCATTTAATAAAAAAATAAGAGTTTTTTCTTACAATACTTCTGAATATATTCATGATATGGGAACACCGAATAGATTAAATAAAGTTGAAGATGATATAAGAAATAATTTATTAGACTCGAAATCATATATTAATAGACAAACAGCATTGTTTCTTGACCGAGATAATACTTTGATTGAATGTGGTGAAAAACAATATATATGCTCTTTGTCTGAAATGGTTATTTTAAAAGACAATATTCTCAAGTTATCATCTTTATCTAAGAACTTTTCTACTATAATAGTAGTTACTAATCAGCCTCAGGTTTCAATGGGTAGATTAACTTTGTATGAGCTAAACAAAATTCATTCTACATTAATTTATGAATGTAGAAAGTTAAATTTATTAATTGATGATATTATTTTTTGCCCTCATCATCCTCATGGCGGTTTTAATGATGAGATAAAGGTTTTAAAATATGATTGTTTTTGTAGGAAGCCTAAGCCAGGAATGTTGATAGAAGCATCATATTATAAAAATATAGATTTATCTAATTCACTTTTTATAGGAGATTCCGAAAGGGATAGAGAATGTGCAGAGAATGCAGGATGTGATTTTAATTTTGTTCAGGATTTATGAACTATTCTTTCTTTGGTACATGTTATAAAGATTATTCACATTTAAAAAAATGTTTTTTAACACTTGTAGCTCAAAGTATTAAACCCTCTGAAATCATACTGGTCAATTCTGGCGGTGACTTGATAAAACCTGTACTTATGTCAATTATCGGTGAAGAAGATATCAAATTAAAAGTTTTAAATAAGGATTTATCGCGAATTGATGCACTAAACTTAGCTATAGATGAAATTAGCTATCCTAATAGCATAAGATTTGATTCTAGATCTAGATTCCCAAGTGATTATGCCGAAAAATCTTTAGCTATACTTTCTGCCAATAAACGGATGGTATTTGTAGGTGGTGCTCCTAATAATTTGCCTGAGAATAATACTAAAGAGGCAATGATTTGTTCAGAGATAATGCAAAGGTCATATATATTTGGTTATCCGAGACATAGAAATATTAATTATACAGGATATTGCTCTTCAATATATTTAGGTTGTTTTAATACTGATTTATTAAAGAAAATTAAATATCGAGAAGGTATTAACTTGATTTCCGAGGATTCTCAGATTGCAGTTGACTTTATTAATAAAGGATATGAGCCTTGGCTTGATAAATCTATTCGCCCACACTATGTTGTAAGGGGAACTATTAGTTTAATATTTAGATTGTTTTTTAATTATGGATTATGTAGAGCCAATACAATATTATCCACTGGTGATTTACATAGTAAATCCCGATATCTAATTATTATTTTATGCTTTATCTCTATTAACTTTTTGATTGCATTATATAATTTATATCTTTCTTCTTTTTCTTTTTTGATTGCTCTTATAATTTATGATTATTGTTCTGAGCTTTTTTATAAGACAAGTAAAAGATCATTTTACATCCCTTTTTTAGCATTAATATGTCAATTAAATTGGATAATTGGTTTTTTAAAGGCACTTTTGTGCTATTTCAATAGAAGTAATAAAAAATCTAATTTTCTAAAATGAAAAAAAATTATATAGTTACGGGCGGAGCAGGCTTTATAGGGGCAAATATAGTTAATGATCTTCTTAAGACAAAAAATAATGTTGTGCATGTATTTGATAATTTATCAAGTGGTAACATTCGAAATTTGGACTTAGCTAATTCATCATTATTTTTTTATAATATTGATTTAAAATGCGACCCTTTAGATTGGCCAAAAATAAATGATGTAGATACTTTATTTCATTTATCTGCTAATGCAGATGTAAGAGGAGGAATCAACAATAGGTCAATTGATTTTTTAGAAAATGTTGTAGTCACCAAATCTATATGTGATTATTCAAGGCTACACAAGATCAGAAAAATAGCATTCGCTAGTAGTGCAACTGTTTATGGAGAGCCAGAAGTTTTTCCTACTCCTGAAACTTGTCATACCCTACAAACATCTGTCTATGGAGCTAGTAAGTTAGCTGGAGAATCTTATTTACAAGCTTATTCCGAATACGGTGATTTTTCAGTGACAATTTTCAGATTTGTATCTTGGGTTGGAGAAGGTTATTCTCATGGAGTGATATATGATTTCTATAAAAAACTGATGAAAAATAAACGGGAATTAGAAATATTAGGCGATGGGTTACAAAAAAAATCTTATTTAGACGTAAGAGATGGTATTAGGGGCGTTATAGATCTCACTAAGTCCAATAATCAAAAAATTCAAATATATAATCTAGGACATAATGAATTTATTACAGTAAAGGAACTTGCTGCGATTGTATTAAAGGAGCTTAATCTGTCAGATGTCAAGTTGCTTTTTCAAGGTGGAAAAAGAGGCTGGATTGGTGATTCTCCTATAGTTCACTTGGATATTTCAAAAGCAAAATTCTTAGGTTGGGAGCCAAAAATTCCTATTAAAGAAGCTATTAAATCAACTGTTAAATATCTTTCAGAAGATCAATCTAGAATATATAGATAATAGATATTTAATTTATGGGTTTACATGAAATTTATTACTAAAAAGTAATAATATAATCCTCAAGTATTCAAAAGCATAAGTTTGGCGCTTCACTTTTAATAAGAAGAGATCTAGGAGATTAAATCAGTTTATGCTTTAATTTCTGGGTAGATTGCAATTTAATTTAAAGATGTCAAAGTAAATAATCAACTGACATTTATAAAATTGGAACTAGAGATTTTTGTAATGATGGAAATCTTAATGAAGGTTGCTTGTGATCTTGATTTTTGTAAATTATAAACATATAATAAAATAAACTACTTTAGGAGATCCTGAAGGAACAAGAAAAACATATAAATAAACTAATATATGTTTTTATTTATATGAGCATTAAAAAACTATGATTATCAGAAGATTTATTTAACAATGAATACTAATAGCAATAATACTAACTATCCAATTAACAATTCATCTAAGGAAAACATTGATGAAATTGATTTAGTAAAGATTTTTCAGTCAATAGTTAGAAAAAAAAAGATTTTCTTTCTAACTACATTTGCTACTGTTTCTCTATCAATAGTTTATTCTTTTCTTAAAAGTCCAACTTGGGAGGGAAACTTTCAAATTGTCTTATCAAAAGACAGCGATCAGTTCTCTAAGATGAATCTTGATTTATTGAATAATCCTGCGATCAGTCAATTTATTGGATCAACTGGAAAAGGTAGTGATTCAAAAAATTTAGAAACAGAAGTGAAAATCCTAGAATCTCCATATGTATTAAATCCGGTATTTGATTTCGTCAAGCAATATAGATCTAAAAAAGGAGTTGAAGTAGAAGGACTTAAGTTTGATAATTGGAAAAGAAGATTACAGATTGAACTTGAAGATGGAACTTCAGTATTGAATTTATCTTATAAAGATAAAGATAAAGAATTAGTTATTCCAGTAATAAAATTGATATCTAATCAGTATCAGGAATATTCATCCGAAGAAAGGGATTCAGGACTTGCTAGAGCTATAGATTATTTAGATAAACAAATTAATATTTATAGGACTAAAAGTGTGATTTCTATTAAAGATGTCGAAGATTTTTCTATTTTACATCGATTAACTCCATTTAATAATACAATGGAAGATGAAAATAAATTTTCTAGTTATTTATTAAAAATTGAAGAGGAAGAGGTTTTAGCTCGAAACTCTATTCAATACCTAGAAGAACAACTTTTACAGTTTAATTCTCTTGGAGAAGACTCTGAGGCATTAATGTATTTAGGCAGTACATTACCTGAAGTTAAGAAGTTAGGATTACCAAATAGATTGAGAAAATTAGAAGAAGAATTATCTTTTCTACGTTCAGTATACAAAGAAGATAATATTGAAATCACTTCACTTTTGCTAGAAAAGGAAACACTTATTAAAACTCTCAGAAGAATGACTAAAGGTTACTTGCAGGCCAAGATAATCAACCAGAAAGCTATTTTAGCTAGTACAAAAAGACCAGATGGTGTAATTAGTAAATATAAAGAATTACTAAGAATAGCAGCTCGTGATTCTCAGACACTTAATCAATTAGAAGGTGAAATACATTTATTGAGGCTTGAGTCTTATAGGGAGGAAAAGCCATGGGAGCTTATTTCGGAACCTACTTTAAAAAGCAAACCAGTTTCACCTCAAAAACTTAATTTAATCTTATTAGGATTATTTGGCGGTTCATTAATTGGTGCTTTTTTATCTTTATTCTATGATTTTAAATCTGGTTTAATATTTCATATAGATGATTTTAAAAAATATCTTCCATTTCCACTCTTAAAGCAGCTTTCAATTAACTCTGTTTCAAGCTTAAATCTTACAGCTGATTTTATAGTGCAAAAATATTTTTCTGATAATAATTCGACAGCTTTTTTCATTCCTAGCAAAGAATTGCCAAAGGAAATTAATGCTTTTTATTCAAAATTTGAGGAATATTTAATTAATAGAAGTAATATTAAAATATATGATAATATAGAAGACATTAGAACTATTTCTAATGTAATACTTATAACTTCACCAGGATTTATAAAAAGGATTCAGCTAGATAATATTCAGCAACTATTTAAATTGAATAATATTTCTGTTATTGGATGGCTATATATAGATCCTGAATACAAAATATAGAAGCTTCATTTTCTAAAGCATCTAACAATAACTTATTGAGTTTATTTATTAATTACTTGATTAAAACTTTTCAATATAGATTATTATAATTCTTATCAATTTAGTATTTTATTTAATTGATTATTAGTTAAGAATATTAGATCTTTATTTACAAATAATATCATTAAAATGTCTGAAATTCCTATTTTAATTTCCGCTGAATGCTTCAAATAATAGTTTAGTGGAATAAATTCCTGTTAAAGGGGCCGTTAAAGCATTAATAGTTCCTGATGATCTTCCTAAAATACTGTTTTTTACTGTTATCAAATCACCCTCTAATAATTTAGGATTTTTAGGAGAACCTTCAGCTGCATTTGCTGAGTAATTTATATTTTTTCTGATTAAAGATCCATCTTTATTATATCTAATTAAAAACACTTTGCCTGCAAGGGGTTTCTTTGGACCAGTTAAGTTCATAGCATCGGATAGACTTCCCTCTAATGGAATAGATACCTTTCCAGGACTTTCTATTTTGCCTGTTACGTTTACGTTTATAAAACGCGGAGATAATCCAGACAGTATAGAAAGACGAACTATGTTCTTATTTCTTTCTTTAAGACGTGGAATTAAAATTATATCTCCATCAAAAAGTCTTATATCGTTTGTTTTATCTATAGATTTGAGATAAGACGTAAAATCAATTATTGCTTTTTTCTTGCCTCCACCTTTGCCTAAAGGAACATCTCTAATTATTTGTATGCTTGATATATCACTATAGGAAGTTAAACCTCCTACGTTGTTAATTGCATTTGAAATTGTAGTTACATAATTACTTGAACCTTTAGCTGCAAATAAGGATAGATTAGATTGCTGTGCATTTATACTTGTATTTTGAGAACCATCAGATATTTCAGTCAGAGATTTGGAAGTTATATTTGAACTTTTATTAGTTTCTAAATAGTCCAACTTATTAGATGGAAGAAATGAATCAAAAATTATCAAGCCAGGTCTTCGAACTTCACCTTGAACTGAAACTTTAATAGGTTTAAACTTTGCAATTTGAATATGAATCTCAGGCGAAATTAAAAATTCCGAATATCGTTTTTGTAATAAATCAGTTAGCTCTTCAACAGTTAGACCTCTAACAAAAGTTTCCCTTACCTTTTTTAAATATATTTCCCCCTGTGCATCAATGGTATATACCTTAGACAAAGCAGGTAAATTCTTAAATTCAATATACAAGCTATCACCAGTATCTAATATATAATCTTGAAGTTCATTCCTTGTGTCTAAATAAGAAGCTTCTATTGTGTTTCGTTTCTCTTTAACAACCTCTAGGTCTACAGCTTTTACAATGTTGTCGGTAAAAGCAAATCCAATAATGTTAATCAATAAAAGACATGTTAACTGATTTGCTTTTAATCTTTTCATGCCTTTGAATAACGTATATTCTTATTTTACTAAATTATATAGGTTTGCAAGTTTTTTATTTAAAAAGTGTTTGACTTGGATTTGTTCATGATGATAAATACTAGAAAATAATCTTTTCAAACTCGAACTAATTAGTTATATATTTTTTATCTCTCTAAAGCTTTTATTGTTAACAACCCTTATGATATATCGATTGTAGTCTTTATTCTTTAATCAAAGTTCTGATTTTATGAAATAGTTATTGATTTTTAAATATAACAATCATTACTAATTTTTCATCACTTTTCGTTAGCTTGATGCTTGTCGATATGTGATCTAGGTGATTTCAAATTAAATACTTAAAAAGCTTCTATTGATTTGAAATGGATTAAAAAAACTAGGCATTCAGTTCCTGAGCCATAGTTTTTTCTGATTACGCTCCCTGCAAGATTCGAACTTGCGGCCCACTGCTTAGAAGGCAGTTGCTCTATCCAGCTGAGCTAAGGGAGCAGAGCGATTTTTGAACATTTGGTCGCAGATAAGACCTAACAACAAAAATCAACTATTCAAGACTACATAGTCACGTAACCATCTTCAAGAGGAAAACTTCATTCAGATACATCAATGATTGATGTATCTGCCAGTTTCTTGATCCTTTAACTTATCCTGCTCTTTTGTTTAGTTCTCGCCAAGTAAAGTTATTCTTATTAAACTTTTGTCTTTTATCCAGAACAATATTTATTGTTTTTGTCCTTGCTCTTGGATCTATTGCAATTTCAATAGAAATATAAATCATCTTTCTTGCTAAAGAAATAGTCGTATTTTTTTTCAAATATAGATTTTAAGTTATTACTCTCTCTGGCAAATACTTGGGAATTAGGTATTGGCTCCTTTTCCTTAAGGCTTCTTTGCTTATTTCAGCTTCAGATCCAGCCTTAGACAAACTTAGGCCAATTGAAGCCAATCAAAAGTCTGTTAAAACCTATCTTGCTGGCTGACTTGATAATTCTTTCTTTCTTTATATTGTATTGTTTAAAGGTGTAATTAATTTCTTTCAGAGTTGTTCGGGTTCAAGATATACTCTGTTAAAATATTTATATAAGTATTTTAATTGTAATTAGTATATAAATATTTTTTAAAATTCTGATTAAAAAACTATTCTGTCCTTTAAGGCAATTGGGTTTAGACTTTTTGCTTTAAAACTTTAATCGCCTTATATTTCTTTAAATCTTACTATTCTATACTATTTGTCTTTATATATTTAAATAAAGAGCTTATTAACCTCTTAACGTCTTATTGTTAAGAGGTTATATGAGATGGAAATGATTTCTAGAAGATTGACCAATACTCAAAAAGCTGAAATCCTTTCATTCTATAGGGCTGGAGAAAATACTAACTTCTTAGCAGAAAAATATAGTTGCACTACGAATACTATTAATAGAACAGTAAAAACCTTATTATCAGATGATGAATATAAATTATTAAAGAAAAAAAGATCAAAGCTTGGTAATGGAAAAATAAAATTGATTGATCAGAAAAATTTAATAGAAAACAAGAGAAATTTAAATCTTGAATTAGAGGATAAGCTTGATACTTCTGAAGTTGATAAAATGGTTGCTATAAATAGTAAGGAAAATTCTTTTGCGGAGTTTGGGTCTCAAAATATATATGATAAAAATCAAGATCGTGAAATACATAATCAGACTATGGATACTAACTTCGAGTTAATAGAACCTCTGATTTCTGATTTTGATTTTAATCAAGATAAGAAAAAAGCAGAATTTGAGATAAGTAATCAAGAAATCTTGCCTGACAGTGTTTATATGCTTGTAGATAAAAAAGTTGAGCTAGAAATAAAATCTATCTCTGATTTGCCTGAGTGGAGTTTCTTACCGGAGAATGAATTAAAAAGAAATGCAATTCTTTTATTCTCCAATCAACGTACGGCAAAAAGAAGTTGTTCAAGAAACCAACGTGTTATTAAGATACCTAATACATATGTTTTTGAAGTATCTAAATCTTATTTGCTTTCAAAGGGAATTACTAGACTAATAATTGAAGATTCTATAATTGCTTTGGATAATTAATTTTTCAATCATTTTTTCTGATCATTAATACTGAAGTTAGTCCTCCAGATATAACACCTAAAGTAAAGGAAGTCCCTACTAAAAATCCAATTGGAAGAGCTACAGTTTTGGTTGTTAAAAAATTTAGACTATGTTTCTTACTTAAATTTTGTGATCCAAGGCAAAGGAAGAAAATCAGTAATATTGCTGAGGCTATATTGAATGTTAAAAGTTTTAATTTAAAAAACATTTAGAAAGTTTTGTAATTAAAAATAATCTTTTAATTAGCTTTAAGGCAAAAAGCTTATTTGTCAAGTTTGTTATGTAATTTGGAATAAAGCCAATTTTTTTTATAACCTGATTCCTCTGCGATTTTTCGTGCAGCGATATTAGATTTTTCTCCTTCTTGGATTAATTTATTAAGCTTATTTAATGCTTCTGACTCACTTATTTTATCTTCTTTTTTATTATTACCACCCAAAACAATTGTGAACTCACCCTTTGGCTTGTTTATAATGAAATGTTTTAAAACCTCTTCTATTGTTTTACCGATGGACTCTTCATATCTTTTTGTAAGTTCCCTCGAGATTTGAATAGGACGATCTTTTCCGCATTTTAGAGATAAATCTTCTAACAGTCTAACTAATTGATGAGGTGATTCATAGATTACAGTTGTTCTCTTTTCCTTAGAAATATCTTCTAAACGCTTTTCCCTAGCACTTTGTTTTTTAGGAAGAAAACCTTCAAAACAGAATCTTTCCGATGGTAAGCCACTTATTACTAATGCTGTGGTTGCTGCACAGGGTCCAGGAATACAAATTATTTTAAAATTATTTGACCTTGCCGCTCGTACAAGTTCTTCTCCAGGATCATTTATTCCTGGTAATCCAGCATCACTAATTAGAGCAATACTTCGATTGCTTTTTAACATTTCTAATAATTGAGATTGCCGACTTTTTAAATTATGTTTGTGATAACTAAGAAGAGGGACACTAGATCCTATCCTTTTAATTAGTTGCCCACTCCTTCTAGTATCTTCACAAGCTATTAGTGATACATTCTTGAGAATAGAATTTGCCCTTGGAGATAAGTCACCTAGGTTACCTATTGGTGTCCCTACCAGGTAAAGAGTTCCTGGGGAAGGTTCTGATCTGTCTTGTGGAGACTGTTGTTTATCATCAATGAATTCCATTATGCCAATTGAGCTTGTAGTGCCTGAGGATGTCGAGTTAACGACTTTATTGGATGAACTTAGAAAGCTTAGCTGGGCTGCTGCAGATGTTTTGAGAGCGTATGCGCGAGGACAAGAACCTCCATATGGATTCCCAAAATCATTAACCGTAGAAGAAGGAGGAGATGGCCCTGTCTCAGCCGCTGATATGGCAGTTAATGAGCTATTAATCTCTGGGTTGAAGGATAATCTTATTTATAGAGAATGGGATATTTTAAGTGAAGAAACCTCTAAGGAAAAAAAATATGGTATTGAGAATTTCAAAAAAGATTGGTGTTGGATTCTTGATCCACTTGATGGAACGAAAGATTTTCTTCAAGGATCTAAAAACTATGCAGTTCATATTGCTTTGGCATATAAACAAAAGCCAAAAATCGGGGTAGTTTTGATCCCTGAAAGAAATGAGCTTTGGTTTGGAATTATTGGAAGTGGTGCATGGTATGAAAAACGTGATGGTAAAAAATATCCTATTTCTTTTAGTGAAAGAGAAGAAATATCTGAATTAGTTCTCGTTTCAAGCAAAAATCATCAACAAAAAAAACTTTCAAATCTTCTTTCAAGTTTGTGCTTTGCTGAAACAAAAAAAATAGGCAGTGTTGGCTGCAAAATTGCATCAATTTTGAGAGGAGAGTCAGATGTATATATCTCTCTATCTGGAAAAACATCCCCAAAGGATTGGGACATGGCTGCTCCAAGTGCACTCATTGAAGCTGCTGGGGGAGTTTTCTCGCATGCAGATGGAAGAAATTTAATTTATATGAATCCAACTTTTTCTCAATCAGGTTGTTTAATAGCAAGCCATGGCAAATCACATCAACAGATTTGTAAAAAAGCTATGGAGTTTTTCTCTTTAGAAACAGATGAATATTTTGTCTAATTATTAAGTAAGAGGGGCTACTGGGGTTGGAGTGGGCTCGGGGTAATTGTTCATGCCACCATTTTGGGGAACTCCTCTTAAACTCAAATTAATACGACCACGATTATCTATTTCTCTTACTCTTACAGTTACTTGGTCTCCAACTTTTACAACATCTTCAACTTTTTCTACTCTTGCTTCAGATAATTGAGAAATGTGGATCATTCCTTCTTTGCCAGGCAGGATTTCTACAAATGCTCCTATTGGAATTATTCTTGTAATTGAACCTGAGAAAATTTCCCCTTCATGTACTTTTCTTGTTAAACCTTCGATAATTCTCTGAGCTTCTTCTGCCGCCGCCCCATCATGGGAAGCGATAGTTACTATTCCACCATCTTCAATATCGATTTTTGTATTTGTTCTTTCTGTAATACCTTTTATAGTTCTGCCACCTGGACCTATTACAGTTCCAATTAGCTCAGGGTCAATTCTAAAACTTAATAATCTTGGAGCATGGGGAGAAAGACTTTCTTTGGGTGTTTCAATAGCTTCTAACATTTTCCCCAATATATGAGTCCTCGCAGGAAGAGCTTGATTAATAGCTTCTCCAATTGTTTCTATTGGAAGACCAGTGATCTTCATATCCATTTGTAATGCTGTAATTCCTTTCTCTGTCCCTGCAACTTTGAAATCCATATCACCAAGGAAGTCTTCAATTCCTTGAATATCAGTCAATATTTTGACTTCTTTTCCTTCTTTTATGAGCCCCATTGCTGCTCCACCTACAGGAGCTTTTAAAGGGACTCCAGCATCCATAAGAGCTAGAGTACTGCCACATACTGAAGCCATAGAAGTTGAGCCATTTGAACTCAAGACTTCACTTACAACTCTTAGAACATAAGGGAAAGTATCTTTTGCTGGTAAAACAGGGATTAATGCCCTTTCGGCTAAAGCTCCATGACCAATTTCTCTTCTGCCAGGAGTTCTCATTGGCCTAGTTTCTCCAACTGAATAAGGTGGAAAATTGTAGTGATGTATGTAGGTTTTATCAGTATTAGGGTTTAGATCATCCATTTCTTGAGCATCGCTTGGAGTACCTAGTGTCGCTGTAGAAAGGACCTGAGTTAATCCTCTTTGAAATAGAGCTGATCCATGGACTCTATTAGGTAAAACGGCTGCGGCAGCCTCAATTTTTCTTACTTCATTTAATTCTCTACCATCGACCCTTTTACCTTCTTTGATTATCTGATCTCGCATTAACTTTTTGGTTAAAGCTTTATAACTATTTTCTAAAAGCTTGCTATTTGAAGAAAGTGATTTTTTAACAGCATTATCTTCTTTTAGTCCATCTATTTTTGAAGAAATATTGATCTTGATTTCTTCAATTTTGTTATCTCTTTCTTCTTTTGTTTGCTCGAAGTTTTTGAGAACTTCACTGATTGATTTTGTACAATTTTTATCTAAATAGTTTGAAATTGTGTCATCTACTGGAGGCTCTTCAGGCATCTCTTGCTTGATTCCTGATTCTTTTAAAACTTCTTTCTGAGCATTAATTAATTCTGTAATAGCTTCATAACCAAAATCAATAGCTTCAATAACGTCTTGCTCTGAAAGTTGATTAGCCCCAGCTTCAACCATTACTACACCGTCTGGAGTTCCTGCGACAACTAGGTCAAGGTCACCTCTTTCGATTTCTCTATAACTTGGGTTTAGAACAAAGTCATCTCCCAAAAGCCCTACTCGAACAGCAGCCATAGGACCTTGGAAAGGGATGCCTGCTAACAATGTTGCCATTGAAGCTCCTGTTACTGCTAGAACATCTGCAGGAACTCTTTCGTCTAAGGATAGACAGGTAGCAACTATTTGAATATCGTCTCTCATCCAACCAGGGAAAAGGGGTCTCATTGGACGATCAATAAGTCTTGAAATCAAAGTCGCTCTCTCAGGAGGACGACCTTCACGACGCATGAAACTTCCTGGAATCCTTCCAGCTGCATAAAGTCTTTCCTCGTATTCACACATCAAGGGGAGGAAATCAATTCCTTCTCGTCCCGTTGATTTTGTTGCTGTTACGAGAACGGAGGTGTCCCCACATTCAATCAATACTGAACCACCAGCCTGTGGAGCAAATCTCCCTGTAGTGAGCTTTATCTCTCTACCATCGAAGGAAACGGATTTTGTCTGACCTTGCACGTGCCTTTATAGCTTTTTGTCTTTAGACATTCTTACACTTAATGGGACTAATTGAGTAAAAATTTCGATAGATTTGTTTCTTAGAGGAAACATTTACCACAATTAGTAAAAAGATAAAACTAAAAAAAAGTGGGAAATATAATCATCCCCACTTCTTAAGTGTATTTGAATTGTCTGTTAGTTTTTACCAACTTGATTTTACAACTCCAGGCAATTCCCCGTTATGAGCTCTTGATCTGAGTTGATTTCTGCAAAGGCCAAAATCTCTATAAACTCCTCTTGGTTTACCAGTTGCCCAACAACGATTCCTAATTCTATTTGGTGCGCAATTTCTGGGTAAAGCTTGAATCTTTCTATGGATTTCTAATCTTTCCATAGGGTCCTTGGCTGATTTAAAAGCATCAATAAGATTTTTACGCTTAGCTGCGTATCTTTCTACGAGTTTTTTGCGCTTTACATCACGCGCTATCATTGACTTTTTGGCCATTCAGGGGCTTATTTGACTTGTATTAACAACATTTTAACTCCTGGAATGATTGTTTTAAGACATGAGATGGAATTTATTCTCAAAAAATTTTCTTGAATTTAATTAAGTGCCTTCCAGATTAAATTTAATTATCTATGAACCAATTCCTGAACTAAGGAAAGTTGAGTCGTATCTCGAATTATTAAAACCACACTAAGCCCAACAAGCAAAACAAATCCTGATTGCATAAAAGCTAATTGAATTTTTTCTGGTACTGGCTTACCTCTTATACTCTCCAAAATAAGAAGAACTAATTGTCCACCATCTAGAAGTGGTAAAGGTAATGAGTTCAGAACAGCAAGATTAATTGAAACTAATGCAGAAAAAAGTACAAGTCCTGAACCTCCTTGTTCTGAAAGCTGAGCTCCAATTTCAACAATTTTTACTGGTCCACTTAACTGCTGAGCAGTTGCAGAAAAATTAGTAATCAAACTTTTATAGCCAATAACTGTTTTGCTGAGTAATTCATAAAATTGTGTATTTGAACTATTAAATATTTCACTAATATTCTTTGCTTTAGTTAATTCATTTGGAAGATTTGGTTGTAATTGAGCTCCTATCCTTCCATTTCCTTCATTATCAGCAGGAGTTATTGAAATTGTATTGGTTTCATATTCATTAACTCTTTGGAAAAGTAATTCTTTCCCAGATGATTTCTGAATAATATTTACTAAATTCATTATCCCCTCTTTCCCACTACCAAGTTTTTGACCGTTTACGCTCATTATTCGATCACCAGCAACGAGTCCTGATCTAAAAGCAGGCTCATCTGGCTGAATTCCCATGATTATTACACCTGGCTCGGGTTGATTAGGAATTCCAACAAAGCTTGCTTGACCAATAAGTACTACCCAAGCTAATAATAAATTTGCTACTACTCCTGCTGAAATAACTATTGCTCTTTGATGTATTGGTTTGTTTTTTAAAAGGTCAGGATCATTGGGCTTAACCAATGAATCTGTTTCTTCATCAGGGAAAGAGACGAATCCACCTAAAGGAAGAGATCTAATTGAATAAGTAATTCCATTTATTTCTTTTTGCAAAACAGCTGGCCCAAAACCAATTGAAAAACCACTGACTTTAATTTTTTGAAGTATGGCAGCTAAAAAATGACCAGCCTCATGGAAAAAAATTAGAAGGCCAAGTACAGCTATCGATAAAAGAACGTTCATTAATTAGATTTTGATTGGGTTATTCTGGCTTTAATTTGTTCGAACCGAAGTAAGGTATTAAGGCTTTTGGTAAATTGATACTTCCATCAGCTTGTTGACCATTTTCCAAAATCGCAGCCATAGTCCTACCTATCGCCAGTCCACTGCCATTTAAGGTGTGCAAAAGTATATTTTTTTTATTTTTATCTTTTGTTCGTATAGAGGAACGTCTGGCTTGAAAGTCTCCGCAATTGCTGCAACTAGATATTTCTCTGAAGGCATCTGCACCTGGTAGCCAAACTTCAAGATCATAAGTTTTTTTTGCAGAGAAACCTAAATCTCCTGTGCAAAGCTGAATTACTCTATAAGGTAATTCGAGCTCTTTTAAAACTGATTCTGCATCAGAAGTGATTTTGTCTAAAGCTTCTTCTGATTTCTCTGGATCGGAAAACCAATACAGTTCAACTTTATTAAATTGATGGAGCCTTATTAAGCCTCTTGTATCCCTTCCATAACTTCCAGCTTCTCTTCTGAAACAAGGACTATAAGCAACGTATTTTAAAGGGAGCAAATCTTTGGAGATAATCTCACCTCGATGGAGAGAAGTTAGAGGGACTTCAGCTGTTGGAGTAAGCCACAAATCATCATCTGAACATCGAAAACTCTCTTCTGCGAATTTCGGAAGTTGCCCTGACCCTGTAAGACTAGCTGTGTTAACAAGTGCTGGAGGAAGAACTTCTAAATATCCTTTTTTTACATGTAAGTCAAGCATGAAATTTATTAGTGATCTTTCAAGTTTTGCAGCTTGGTTGAAAAGGGTCACAAATCTACTTTTCGCTATTATTGATGATCTTTCGCTATCCCATAGTTTTAATTGATTAGCAATTTCCCAATGTTCTTTAAAACTTTTTCCTGAAACTGGTTCACCCCATCTCCTAATTTCCTTGTTATCTTTTTCGTCTCTTCCTTTAAGAGGATTTTCATCAGGAAGGTTAGGTATGCAAAGCATTTGTGCATTTAATTTTTGTGATATCAATTTCTCTTCCTCTTCAATAATCCCAACTTGTTTTTTTATTTGATTCCCTTTAATGCGAAGGTTTGAAATCTCTTCAGAGCTTTGTGAAAGGCCTTCTTTAATTTTTTGTCCAACTTCTTTGCCAATTGAATTCCCCTGGGCTTGTAAGCTATTTCTTTTTTCTTCCAGTTCCCTGAGATCTTTACAACATTTCTGAAGAGGATCTAAATCAATATTCATTCCTCTTAATTTAAGCCCTTCCTCAATTAATTTAGGATTTTCTCTTAGTATTCGCTGGTCTATCACTATTTGAATCGTGAAGTCCTTTTAGCCTAATCGTTTGTTGTTCCTAAAAATAATCAGATTTGTAAATTGCCTCTAAATTAAGAATTTTTTTTTGAATTACTTAAAACTAAAAATAGGGAAAGTTTTTAAAAAAGTTTAGGCGAGGAGGCTCTTGCTCTTCCGCTTGAAGCCCATTCTTTTAAAGATTCAAGCTGTTCTCTTGCAGTTCTAGAAAGAGGAACTAACTGATTTGTAGCGAGTATTAGATCACTTTCAAGAAGCTCTCTTTTTTCTGCAAATGCAAAATACATTGCCTCTATGACTGATTGTTCTAATTCTGCACCGGAGAATCCTTCTGTTCTATCAACAGCTGCGGTTAAATCAATTTTCAAATTAGGTCTTCTTTTTTGAAGATGAAGTTCAAGAATGCTATGCCTTTCATTTTTAGTAGGTAATTCAAGCATAAAGATCTCATCAAATCTTCCTTTTCTTAGTAGCTCAGCAGGTAGCTTATCTATGCTATTTGCAGTTGCCACAAGGAAAACAGAAGAAGTCTTTTCTGACATCCAAGTAAGAATATTGGCAAGAACTCTTTGACTTGTTCCACCGTCACTTCTTCCATCGCCACCAAAAGCTTTGTCAATTTCGTCAATCCATAAAATGCAGGGGGACATGGCTTCGGCGCGTTGAATGGTTTCTCTTGTTCGCGCTTCACTGGCTCCTACAAGACCAGCAAATAACCTTCCTACATCAAGTCTTAGTAAGGGCATAGACCAACTATTTGCTATTGCTTTTGCTACTAAAGATTTTCCTGTACCTTGAGGACCGACTAGCAAAACCCCTTTAGGTAAAGGTAATCCAAAATCTTTTGCTTCTTCTGAAAAAGCTTGTTTTCTTTGTTTTAACCAATCTTTCAAAATTTGTAAACCACCAACATCATTAGGCGATTTATTTGTTTTGCAATATTCAAGTACCTCGCTTCTAGCAATAGATTGTCGTTTTTCTTCTAAAACTTCTATTAAATCTTCTTTACCAATTCGACCTCTTTGAGCAAGAGCTCTAGCGGCTACTTTTCGAATCCTGGATTCACTTAAACCGCTACATGCATTTGTTAGTTCCTTTAAGACAAACTCTTCTAATTGAGAATTACTAGCTTCTGCAATATTTGATAAAAGTGTCTTAATTTCATTCTCTTTAGGTAATGGCAGATCAAGAATAGTTAGGTCTTCTTCTAAATCATTTGAAGGGCTCCATAATCCAGAACTAATAATTATTGAGTGAGGCTTTGAACGAAGAAAAATAGTTAAATTTTTTAGCATTCTTATAATGCCTGGATCCTCACAGAAATGGTGAAAATCTTTTAAGAGAAGGATCGTAGGAGAACTATTATCCAGTTTTTTAAGCCATTCAAGAACAGCCATTGGCTGCCTAGAACCAAGATTATTTGAATTAAGAATATTACTTATTCCATTTATATAATCCCAAGTCGCTAGCCTTCTAGGAGAAAGCCTTTTAGTTGAATTTTTTAAAAGGTTTTCAACTCTTTCTTCTTCATTACTCCTAATCCAAATAATTGGAGTTCTTGCTCTAATTAATAGATCAAGTTGTTCATTCCAATTAGACATAATTTATTAATTTAATCTTAGTTATCTCTGGATTTTTATGATAGGTCTTTTCAAATAAATTATTTATTGCTCTTTGGTTCAAAAGGTAATCTATCTGAATCGGAAATTACTTCTGCACTTACAGCAACAGAAGGCTTATCCTGTTGCTTTAGTTGGTCATCAAGAATTTTTTGTAAATTCTCGGGTAAAGATTCTCTGCTAAGGAGAAAGGTTTGTAACCCTTGAAAAATATTAGCGATAACCATATAAAGCAGAACACCAGCAGGTAAAGGGAAGAATAAAAACATTCCAGTTATCATTACTGGGGTGATTTTGTTCGCAGTTGATTGTTGCTTGTTCACTGGCATTCCTCTACCTGAGAGGACCTGAGAAATTACAAGTGTTAAACCAAAACTTGCAACGAGTATGGCAATATCCCAATGAATTGCACCATCAACATAAAAACCTACATTTCCAAGAGCTTTAATAAACAAAAAACCACTTTTAGCTGCTAAACCAGGAATCTTTGCTTCTACAGTCGCATCTCCGGGATTAAGTGCATTTACAGTCCCATCAGAGGATACTTTTAGAATTTCTTCCCCTTTAGTGACTTTCCATGTGGGAGAAAACTTTGACCCATCTTCATATTTCTTTAATTCATTGACGTAGGATTCTCCATTCAACGTTTGCAAGTTGATTTTGACAGTCTCTCCAGAACCGATTTTTGTTCCACCTGGAAGAGTTGCAATAACAGGAAAATGATTCTTTTCAGTTATAAAAATTGAATGTTTAGCTGTCTTAAAAGGTTTGGGTTCTATAGCTGCAATCTGATCTGATGGAAGTACTTTCAGATTGACTAAATAAGGGACATCAGCAAAAGGTGACCCCCTTAAAGTTGCAAATAAAGCAAACAGAATAGGCATCTGAACAAGTAGAGGGAGGCATCCAGCCAATGGACTGCCGAATTCTCCCATTAATTTGCCTAATTCTTCTTGTTGCTTTTGAGGATTGCTTGCATAGCGACTTTTGATTTCAGCCTGTCTTTTTTGCATCACAGGCTGGGCAATCTTCATCCTTCTTGCGCTTCTTATAGAACCTGCGCTGAGAGGGAAAAGTGCTAGGCGAATAACTATGGTTAATGCGACAATCGCTAGTCCATAACTAGGAACTAATCCGTAGAAAAAATCTAGGATCGGGATAAGTAGATTGTCTGAGATGTACCCGATCACGGTTTTATTGGATAAAGATTGAGGTTGTTAGGCCAGTTTGCCTTAGAAGATGTGTTCTTGTCTCACATTTTTGTGAGGGCTCATTAGTTTGAAAAACCTTGAACATTTTTATCAACTCTAATGGAAGTTGTATTTTTTATTTTTTCTAATATATAACTCTCGGTTTTGCGAAAATTGGGAATTGATCTCATTTCAAGTCGAGCTCCATCTTTCAAGACAAGAACCATATCACCATATGACCCTAAACCTCTTGGAATGGCTCTGATCTCAGAGATTTGACTATATACAACTTGAGTCTTATCACGACCAAGCCAACCACCAGTTACGGATATTCTACGAGTTGTAATTTTGTATCTAACCCATAGGGCCCTAACCAGGGCTCCAAAGGTGAAAGGGAGACCAATTAATGTTATTCCTGCCATCAAATTTATTATTAGATCACCTCTTGCAGGTCCTCCATCGTAAAAAATGTCTTCATTGGAACTGATAGTCATTTTGTTAGTCCGGCCTTAACGAATAGTTTGTCACATTCTCTAAGAAGGGTGCTTGATGGATTTTTCATGCAAGAAGGTTTCAAAGAAATAAAAGCCCAAACTTCTTTTTCAGTTGTTATATTAGAAAGCCTTAATGACATATGTTGGTGGAATAACCGTCGAAGCTTATTTCTTGTAACTGATTTTTTGCTTACTTTATTGCTTATTGATATTGCACATTTTATTGAAGGCCTAATCTCTGATTCAATACCTTTTACTAGAAGTTTTGTATTCGCTTTGGCAACTCTAAGGACCATTGAAGATCCATAGTACCTTGAGCCTTCTTTATAAATGAAGTCAAAACATCTATGACCTTTGAGTCTCATATGTTTTGGCAAAACCATTATTAAGAACTTTTGGTTTAAATATATTTAGAAATCTGTTTTCAAACTGTTAAGCGAGCTCTTCCCCGTTTCCTCCGAGTTCTGACAACTCTTCTTCCAGTATGAGATCTCATTCTCACTCTGAATCCAGAAACTCTTTTTCTTTTTCTACTGGTTCCTCCAAAAGTCCTTTTTGTCATTTCTATTTATGCCCGTATTAGATTTAGATACAAAGGTTAATTTATCAGTTCACTGTACTTGTATGTTCCAAGTACCTAAATATGTTGAGATAGGAATCTCCTCAGCTTGCTGGGAAAGAGCTCTAAATTGAAACATTCCTCTTTTTATAGGGTTAAATACCTTCATTACCACTGCGTAATTATCTTTATTCAAAGGAATTGGTTTTTCTGGAAAAATTTGGATAGAAGTTTGGTTATCATTAACTTTTATTTGAGATGGCACATTTTCTAGACAGCGAGTTCTAGAAGAATATCCTCCTTGATGAACTTTACATAAACTTAAATTTTTTGTTTTAATTTTTGCTTTAAAATAATCTGGTACTGTAAGAGTCAATTTTATAATATCTTTTTTCCTATCTCTTCCTCTAAGGAAGAAGTAATAACGGGCTCTATCTCCTCTATCATTAGATGTTTGATAGTATTTAAGTTGTTTATATCCTTCTTCTGGATTCCATTGATATTCAAAAAATCCTGGACCTGCTGAAGCTTTTGGAATTAAGTTAAAACCTCCAGAACCAATTAAAAAAGCCGAAAATCCAATAAAACAAACTTTTTTGATGGCTGGTAAAGATTGCTTTTTAAGCATGATGTGAATTTCTTTAATGTTGATCACTTGAAGATTGTCAAGTGAATTGCATGAAGTTATTTAAATATAATATGCGTTGTTGCAAAAATCTGGACTTATCGATCTGGTCGTAAATTCTTTGCTTTTCTAAGATAAGGATTTTTTGGGGATTGTTCATTAGGTAAAGAAACATATGCAAGTAGTCGAATACATTTTGATAAGTCGTCTTTAACAAACATTTGTTGGCAGTCTAAAAGTGCAATTTTTTCCCAGCCTGTTTTTTTTCTTGCAATAGATGCTGGGAAACAAGCATCTAAATCTGATGTCACGGAGAAAGTAACAGAAATAATTTGATCTGGGATCAAATTATTTCTGGAGATTAGTTCAGACAGCAATTCATCCACAGCCGAAGCGATTGACTCAACAGAATTTTGTTCGGAAGTCGTAGCACCTCTTAATGCACATAGATAATTGAACTCGTTTTGAAATCTCATAGTTTATGGCTTATACAACCAAAGAATTTGTCCATTACCTCCTAACTCTAGATTTATAACATCTAAAAGATTTTGAATTAATTTTCCTCCTGGTAAAAGACCAAGTAATTTCTTTTTGGTTTTTCCAAAGGTAATTGGCTTTGTCTTTTCATCTAAGCTTGCAATCTTTATAGCAAGTAATTTGGCATCATTTTCATCACCAATTTCATCCACTAGTCCAAATTCTTTAGCTTGCTCTCCAGTGAAAACTCTTCCATCTGCAAAACTCTTAACAACTTCTTGACTTAGATTCCTTCCTTTAGCAACTGCTGAAACAAATTGCTCATAACTGCTATCAATCAAAGATTGAAGTAATGCCCTCTCTTCAGTTGATAAAGATCGGTCAGGAGAAAGTATATCTTTATAAATTCCACTTTTTACAGTCTCAAATTTTATGCCAACTTTTTCTAATAACTTAGATAGGTTGTTCCCCCTTAAAATTACTCCGATAGATCCTGTTATCGTTCCTGGATTGGCAACAATTTTTTCGGCACCCACTCCTATATACACCCCTCCAGAAGCTGAGATATTGCCAAAACTAGCTACAACATGACAACCTTTCTCTCTAAGCCTCAAGAGAGCACCATGGATCTCTTGGCTGTCACCAACTGTTCCCCCAGGACTATCAATGCGAAGTAATAATGCTGGAAATTCTCTTTCCTCAATTTGCTTTAATGCTTTAAGAACATTTTTTCGAGTTTCGGCATTGATAGGACCTTCAATACAGATTCGTGCCATCCTTTTTTTGGATTTACGGCTCAAGGGCCAAATCATTCAATTTATGCATAACTTTATTGATCTTAAAAAGGAGATAGCTTTCTGACCTTATGTTTTCGATTTGGAATTGGTTTTTGATGATTTTGCCGTTCGCTCTTTGGGGAACGTCAATGGCCGCTATGGCACCTTTGGTAAATGCTGCAGGCCCTGAGATTGTAGCTTCACTAAGGCTTTTGCCAGCAGGCTTAGTTGTTTTAGCTACGGTTCCTTTCTTAAAGAGGAGTTGGAATATTTCAAAAGATGATTTGGTGTGGTTTTTTGTATTTACTCTCATTGATGCAACATTATTTCAGATTTTTTTAGCTAAAGGTTTAATGGAAACAGGGGCAGGATTGGGTTCGGTCCTTATCGATTCCCAGCCTTTGATGGTTGCTTTATTGGCAAGAATTTTGTTTGGAGATGCAATAAATCCAATTGGATGGATTGGCTTAGTGCTTGGATTGGTGGGAATAATTTGTCTTGGAGTACCTACTGAATTACTTGGAAATTGGTTTTTACTTGGCAAGTTTGAATCAGGAAGTGATTTCTTAAGCCATGGTGAAATTTGGATGTTATGCGCTGCAACCTCTATGGCCTTAGGAACCGTTCTTATTAGATTTGCCTGCAAAAACAGTGATCCTGTGGCTGTAACAGGATGGCATATGGTATTAGGAAGTGTTCCTCTTCTTGCTTGGCATATATTTGATAAAAATTGGCCTTTATTACCAGATTGGTCAGTTCTTGAATGGACTTTGATGTCTTATTCAAGTTTGTTTGGAAGTGCACTGGCTTATGGATTGTTTTTTTGGTTCGCAAGCCGTAAAGAATTAACAAGTTTCAGTACGCTTGCTTTTTTAACACCGGTATTTGCTTTGATTACAGGTGGAATTTGGTTAGGTGAGAGGCTATTTTTTTTGCAGTGGATTGGTGTTGCTTTGGTTTTAATTTCGGTATTATTTGTAAGTCAAAGAACAAGATTTTGGAGAGGTAAAAATAATAATAAATTAATTGAGGAGACTTAATAAAGTGATAAATAAGCAATTAAAACTTATCCTGGTAAGTACACCCATAGGTTATATAGGGAGCGGAAGAGGTGGAGGAGTGGAGCTGACTATTATTTCTCTTATAAAAGGATTAATTTTATTAGGTCACAAAATTACTTTGGTTGCACCAAAAGGATCAAAAGTTCCATTTGAAAGTGAAAATCTTGAAATAAAATTAATTGATGGAATTGATCAACCCAGTTGGCAGCATCAAAAGAAAACAGACCCAGTCTTAATTCCTTCCAATAGTGTTTTACCAAGACTATGGGAAGTTGTAATTGATTTAGCTATATCTAAGGAATCTGATGCTGTTATTAATTTTGCATATGATTGGTTGCCATTATGGTTAACAAAAATACAAAAAATCAAAATATTCCATTTAATTAGTATGGGGGCTGAATCATTTGTAATGAAAGAAATTATTAGTCAAATAGCTCAATTATTTCCTTTGCAATTAGCTTTTCATACAAAAAGGCAATCTGAAGACTATTGTTTGAATATAGATCCAATTATTGTTGGAAATGGCTTTGATATGGAAAATTATTTATTCAATGATAATCAAAATGGACCTTTAGGCTGGGCTGGACGAATCGCTCCAGAAAAAGGATTAGAAGATGCAGTAAAAGTTGCAAATAATCTAGATGAAAAATTATTAGTTTGGGGACTTATTGAAGACAAAGAATATGCATCAAAAGTTGAAAATAATGTTAAAAAAGATATTATTGAATGGAAAGGATTTCTTCCAACTAATAAGTTTCAAGAGCAATTAGGAGAATGTAGAGCTTTTATAAATACTCCTAAATGGAATGAAGCTTACGGTAACGTTATTGTAGAGGCGATGGCTTGCGGGGTTCCTGTAATTGGGTATGACCTTGGTGGGCCTGGGGAGTTAATTCAAGATGGATTAAATGGTTTTTTGGTAGAACCAAATGATATAAAAGCAATGATAAAAGCTATAAAGTCAGTCTCAATAATTAAAAGACGAAATTGTAGGGATTGGGTTGAGCAAAATGCTTCTAACAAAGTTTTTGCTCAACGGGTTGAGAATTGGATTAAAAAAGGCTTAAATAAAAACTTCCGTACAGACTTGTAAGATTAATTGAAAGTTTTAGTTATGATTTCATTTTTAGTAACTTTTTGGCCAGAAATAATATCTTTTTTATATCTTTTTAGCTAAGAAATTATTCTGAAAAGAACTAAAAATTTATTGAAGCGAATTGATTAAGTCTTGTTTGCTGCATTTTTCTGGGATAATAACAATACCTAGATCATCCTGAAGCCTCTTTAAGTCAATTACCGAGTCTTCTGCTATTGAGCTAATAACATCCTCCAGACTCGCCCCCATATCGTCTGCCATCTCTATTAGCATTCGTAAAGTCTCATCTTTTAAAGAGAGGTTTACGCTTATAGAAATGTTTTGATCTGAGCAATTATTTGAGTTCATAAAGAAAATCTTAAGATATTTCGGTCCTTTTTGGTTTTATTCCTTTATTAGTGTAAGAAATGTATTTTTTTAGATTTTAAAAGTTGCTTACGATTTTTTGCGAGGATTTAAATTAAAAAAAAATCTTCCTAAGTATTTACTCAGGAAGATAAACAAATTAGTTTTTCAACTTTGAACTAAAACATTTCACCTTTTAGCTTTTCAGCCCATCCGGCAAGCCTTTCATCAGTCATGTCTGATTCACTATCTTCGTCTAATGGCAAGCCACAGAACTGCTCTCCAACCACACTCTTTGACTCGTCAAAAGTGTAATCAGTCTTTGCGGTGTATCCAACCATTGAAGCACCTGCTTGCTGGAAGTATCTATGAAGCTCTTCCATTGCATCGCAGTAGTTTTCGGTGTAGGTAGAAGAATCACCTAAACCAAAAATCGCAACTTTCTTACCACTGAGATCTAGTTCTCCAATGTCTTCAAGGATTGAGTCCCAAGCAGTTCCTGATCTCTCAGAATCAGCACCAGTATTCCATGTTGGGATTCCACAAATAACCCCATCATGTCCAGCTAATTCACTAAGGTCATCGACATCTGAAATATCCTTTGGACCTTCAGCAGAGTCAAGTAAGCCGTGCAGCCTTTCCGCTATATCTTCGGTTTTACCTGTTGTTGTAGCGAAGTAGATTCCTACAGTCATGGAACAATTAAAAATCAACAATATTTTAAAGCAGCTTTGCACATTTAGAGTGAATTTGGTTTTTTTTAAATTTTCTTGTCTATTGAATATTGATTTTTGATACATAAAAAAGTCAAGAAAAGTCTTACACGTTTCGATGAAACTAAAATTTTTTTTAACTTTTGATGATCTTATTCATTCTTAAACGATGTGACTCAAAGGGTTTGTAGAGAAAATGATTCAAAATTTCCCGAAAAAAGAAATTAATGAGATTTGTTTTTAATCAAATAGATTGAAATTATTTAAAAATAAGTCAGATTCTTGGTTTTCAAAGATCTTTATCTGAAAACATTTCTCGTCAAATAATTTTATTTCAATAAAACAAGTCAAGCTTTTATTGAGCTTGACTTGAAAAGGTTTTTTTAGTTATGAATTAAATTTTTTGGTATTTCTAAAATTTTTTATTTTAAGTTTTTGAAATTTATAAGGTTGGTCCCATCATTCCAAATCCACTTTGAAGCCCAAAGGAAATTATGACAAAAGTACTGATTGCTAATCCAATTAAAATCGATGTGTAAAGCCTGTTAACACCATAATCAGATTCAACGGGGTTGAAATCAGCTACTACAAAAGATTTTTTACTGTATTTTCCCCTATCACTTAGACCAATTGCCCCCAATGCTGATCCTGGTGTGAGGCTTCCTCCTTCATCATCTATAAACCAGGGTTTGTTGGAGTTGTTATTGCTTGGAGCTGACTGAGAAGAGCTTGATTTAGAAACGCTGTTAATTCTACTGGAATCTTCTTTGAAAAATCTTGGAAACATATACGTATGCCAAAGACCAATTACCCCCGCCCAAGCAATCATGCTGACTCCAGCGAGTCCAAAAAGGATTTCTTTAAAACCAAATTCCATAAACATAACCGAGTAATTTAGGCCTTTTAAGAGGCATATAAGCCACAATATCAGAACTATTGCGAGTCAACTAAGAGAGTTATTAAAGCTTCTAATTTTGGACCAATTTGTTACAGAATCCTTAGGGTCTTCTTCTTGTTCAGCCTTTTTGGCTCTCATATGCCAGGATTTGTCTCATAAATATCCTAGATGGATGAACACACTTAAATTATTACTGGTTCTATCTCCAGTTATTTTTACTCTTGCGTTTGCTGATTATTGGTTACGTAGGTGGGGAGTATTTGTTTGGGATAATGGCCCTACTATTAAGAACGAGCAAGTTTGGGAAGATACTGCAATCGTTGCTGATAAAGGTAGACCTGCTGGTGGCTACCCTGTTTTTACTGTTAGAACCTTGGCAGTCAACGCATTAGGAATTCCAACAGTATTTTTCCTTGGAGCAATTTTTGCAATGCAATTTATTCGCCGTGGTGTAATAAACGCTTAAAATAAATTTTTTAAAAAGACCTAAATTTATTTAGGTCTTTTTTTAATGTTTTTCGATTTCTGGATATTTGTTACCAATAAATATTAAATTATTTCTTCAATACAAAAATAAGGAATTAATCTTATAATCATTCAAAATTTAAGTTCTTGATGGATTCCGAAAATACTGTGATTGATTTCACAACGGATCAAGAAGCAATAGCTTCGATAATTGAAGATTCTTTTCCAAAAGATGATAGCAATAAGGATTTAGGAAATCCACAATCAGATGCTAATAGATTAGGATCTAGAATCTTTTATTTATGGGTTTGGCCAATAGTAGCTATTAATAAAATTAGGAATTTAATTAATAGAATGGATTTCGTTAAGCCTTATGAGTCAGGTATTAATGATTTCTATGAGGTGAGTGATACAGAGACTGTTTATACAATGACAAAAGATGCTTTTTCAGGTAAGGGGGGGGGTATGAAGTTTATGGGAGTAAGATTTATGTCTATATGGGTTTTCCCAGTAGCAATAATGGGAACTGTTATTGAATTCCTTTTCGTAGGACCACTTAAAGGAACTAATCCTTTTGGTTAAATAATAAATATTTGTATTTTTTAATTAATCAGTGTTATTGATTATATTTTCAAACGTTTCTAAAAGGGAAGAACGGAGTAACTTTTTTCGTTGGGTTACTGCTTGCAATTGCTTTACCTCTAATGTACATGAATAAACCAAGAGTGATTATCATTACAGGAGGATGCAAAGCTAAAGATTTTCCAATAAGTTGTAGTTCTTCTACAGGCATTTGATTAAATTAATTCTTTATTAACTATAGCTTCAAACGTAACTTAATAAAAAATATTTAATATATATAAAAGAATTTCATTGTTTCATACTTTTTCTATAAGTGGTTTTTAAAATTAAAATCGAAAAATTAAAAATAAAGGTAATTATATTTGCAATTAAAATTGGAATTGAATGGATCTTTAATCCGTAAATAATCCAACAAATAAGACCTGTTATAAATAGAATCAACATAATTAACGATACATCCTCTGCTGATTTTGTTTGCCATGTTTTAAATAATTGAGGTAAAAAAGCAATAGTAGTAAGCAAAGCGGCTGAAAACCCAAATAAATTTTCATAACTAAAGTGATTCATCGTTGTTTAATAAGAATGGATATAGATCAAAACTATATACTAATGAAAAAATTAGTATATAGTTTTACTATGCATTAGTAGTATTACTATTAAAATATTATGAGTGAGCAGTCTGATTTTAATGATGAAGTTTTAAAGGATAAATTGGAAGCTTTATTGGATGAAGATAATGAGATTAAAAAATGGTATGAAGGCCTATTAATAAAGTCACTTATCCTTTTTCCTATAATACTTTTTATAGTAGGTTTATTTATTCTTAATAGACCAGAAAACTTAATAGATCTATTATTTGTATTCCTTTACCCTCTAGCCTTAATATTTATAGGGTTGATACTTCTATTTATTATGAGAAGCAAATTAAATTAGAATGATATATTAATAGAACATTTTTACTTTAAATCTTGCTTTTTATGTAGCCAATAAGGTTGTACCAATGTAAGCTATTAGTAATTAAACATTAATATCCAATGGCAGGCGGACCGTTATTACAACTTTGGGAAAATCTACTACCATTTGCTAAAGATCTAAGAATACGCTTTGCAATAGCAATGCTAGGTAATATTCTCGCAATATTATTTATATTCTCACTATGCAAAATGTTTATTCCAGGATTGGAAGAGCAACTATTTAATTGATTTTTCTTGTCCAGAACTGATACATTTCTCTAAATGAATTAAGATTCATCCTTTCAAATTTATCCCATTCCTTTAAATCTGTTAACGATTCTATATTTTTATCATTAATTAGGAATTTATCTTTTACATCTTTTGAAAGAGTAAACCCTAGGAATTCCAGATTGGCTTCTTCCAGCATATTCTTAATTTCAATTAGAGAATAACATTTTTCTTGACTATGAAAGCAGAGATCCCTACACATTGATGTTGAGTAGAAGTCTGACCAAGTTGTTATTTCATTAAATTGTTGGATATCACCATTGAGTACCTTTTTGCGAAAGTTTCTGATTTCATCAAGATTTGGTTTTATATCATTTTCTTTAATTAGTTTTCTTGCTTCGAGTATTTTTTTTCTTGCATACTTACTATATAAACCTAATTTTAAAAATCCTTTTGGTTTTAAAGACTCAATCAGCACAGATAATCCCCTACTTGGATCTTTCATATGATGAAGAACACCTGAACATTCAATTAAATCAAATTTTTTATTTAATGCATTCAATTTAAGCAAGTCCATTTGTACAAAATGGATGTTATTCATTTCATATTCATCTACTTTCCTTTTTGCATATGAGATACTGGAATTGCTTAAATCAATTGCTGTGATTTCACAATTGCTATATCTAGAGGCTTCAAGTATTTGAATGCCAGTTCCACATCCAGCTATAAGTATATTTAGTGTTTTATCTATTAATTTGATTTCATTTGTATTAATAGTATTAGGGTAAATCTCAGATTTAATAACAGATATATAATTTATTTTCTTTTCTTTTGCATATGAATTATATCTCCATCTAGGGTATGGGTTTAATTCATACTGATTTTTAACTTCTTTAGATATTAAATCATCTATTTCGCCTATACTTTTTACTTGATTTGAAATCCTTTGCTCAGCAACTATCTCTTTAAATTGTAAATCAAGCAACTTGTTAAACTCTTTATTATTAGATATATAATTATCTAAATTAATAATTTCATTATTAATTGAAAATAGAGATTGGTAACAAGAAATTAAAGATAACTTATAGTCTTGATTATTTTTATCCTTATGAATAGATCCTTTAAGTTCTTCTAGTCTATGCTTTTCTTCTTTAGATATATAATAGACATATTCATTAAGGAAACATTGTGATCCAAGTGCGATTATAAAGTTAAAAATATTCTTATTAATTTGCCTTTTTTCTGTATATCTCATAAGGATAAGTTTGCGTATTTTTGCTAAAAACTTTTCCCATATTGGAGAGCAAAAAATTAGTAAAGAAAGCGATTTTAACAAATCTTGGTCTTTTATTAGAAGATTAAATTCTTTATTTTCAAATAAGTCATTTTCTAAAAGCGTTAATTTTTTTAATACAGGATTTGGAAAAATATTATTTATAGTTCCGAATATTTCTCGATGAGAAATATCCTTTCGAGTTAATAATTGTTTAAGCAATTCTCTGTTTTCTATTCCCGAGAGCATTTTTATATCTATTTTTTTTGCTAAATCACTTATAAGTTGGTAACCTAACTCATTGTTTTTATTGATTTTAATTTCTTTCTTAGCAAGTCTTAGTGATTCTATATAGTCCCCTTTTAGATCGTATATTGTTGCAAGATTTAAATAAGAATTTTCTAAATTAGGGTTCAAATTTATTGCTATTTTTGTATGTAATATTGCCTTATCTAATTCTAGTTTTTCTTTATAGCAAGCTCCTAAATTTAAATGTACGATAGCAGAGTTTTTATCTATATCTAAAGCTTTTAGATAATATTTTTCTGCATCAGAATAATTGTTATAATCTTTATTTAATAACCCTAAATTGATATATGAATCAAGGTAAGTTGAATCTAATTCAATTGCTTTTTCAAAGGATATTTTAGATTCTATATATTTATTTAAATCTTTTAGAATTAATCCTTTAATATTATGTCCACTTGGAATATCTGGCTTTAATTTAATTACTTCATTAATAATTGTTTCTGCTTTTTTTATATTATTAAATTTATAGTATAAAAAAGACAGATTGATTTTTGAGAAGATATGGTTTGGAAAATTTGATGAGCATTTTTCATATAGCTTAATTGCTTTATCTATATCTCCTTTTCCTTCGCATATAAGTGCATAATTTGAAAATATATCAGGATCAGAAAATCCTTGCTTTAAGAAGGTTATATATCCTTTTTCAGCTTCCTCTAAATTACCTTTTATATGGTAGTTAATAGATTTTACTTTCAGATCTTTTTCTGAAAGCCTTAGGAGTTTTTTAGAAGAGCCTTTATTCTCCTGCTTCTTTTTCCCGAAACCACTCAATGATTCTTTTTTGATTACTTTAATTATACTCAAATTAATTTCTTATTTTTTTACCTTAATAAATGTACAATTTCTATGGCATCTTTTCTCTAAAACCTAATGAATTAGTTTTTAGAATCTTTTCTCTACAATAAGCACTTATTTTTAATATAATAAGTTAACAGTCATTAAATTTCAAATGTCTTTAAAGTTAGGTGATCAAATACCTGATTTTTCACTTTCTGATCAACTAGGTGTTTCTAGGACAAATAAGCAAGCAAAAGGTAGGCCATTAGTTTTATTTTTTTATCCTAAAGATGATACTCCAGGTTGTACTGCTGAAAACTGTGGTTTTAGAGATAAATATGATCTTTTTAAATTATTTGGGGCCGAAGTATGGGGTGTAAGCGGCGATGATGAAGCAAGCCACAGATCTTTTGCTGATAAAAATAAATTGCCATTTCCATTGCTTTGTGACACTGATAATTCTTTAAGAAAAGCTTTTGGTGTCCCAAAAGTTCTAGGTTTACTAGACGGTAGAGTTACTTATATTATTGATTCCAAGGGAGTTATTAGGCATATATTTAATGATCTTTTGAATGGACCTGCTCATGTTAATGAAGCTCTTAGAGTATTAGGAGAAATACGAAATTAGTCAGTTTTCTAATTTATATTTTTCATCTTCTAATAAATTATGAATTTGTCTTTAGATTCGTCTGACTAGATTGTAATTTCTCTACAACAGTTTTAGACGAAATTTTAGCAACATCGTTTAATCCGTTTGCATCAAACCAAGGAGCAGAAGCCCAATTAAATCCTTTCCCAAAAGTATTGTCTGGAGCGACAATGTACCAGTGGCATGCAGTATCTGGTACGTCAACAGCGCATTTTGCCCAGTTGTCGCTCCACTGTGGCACTTGAACCCAAAGTAGGGTTGAAAAAATTAGTGAAAAAAAAGTTGCAAACATTTATCTAGATTTTCTTGATCTTAATCTCTTTTGTATGAAAACGAGGATTCAAAACCAAATTTGTTAAATAATCCAGGCCTAGCTAATTTATTCTTTCATCATTTTGTAAGTACCTTAAGCACAATATTTCTTGACCCTGATCATTTTCATCAGAATTTATAATCCATTCTTTAAATTCTTGATACAGAACAGACCTATCTATTCTGTTGATCTCAGTCATTCTGATTAATATACAATTAAGAGTGACTGAAATTATTTCTTCAAGTGTTGGATTGTTTTTCAATTTTTTTTCATTCTTTCTTTGATTAAGTTAATTTAGTAGGTGTATTTTTTAGTTGAGTCTTTCTTGGAAAAACTTAATAATTATTTTATATAAAAATCATTATAGCTAAAAGCTTATTATTTTTTCTGAGATATTAATTATTAAAATTATTTTAATCTATAATGAAGTCAGAATCCATTCGTTGATGAAAAGAGAAAAAAATAAATCACTCATCACTTTAATCGAAGATATTTGGGAAGAAATAGAGATTCAATTTTATGGAATAAGTTTTGCAATAATTTTCTTTTTTCTCATATATTATTTTTTTCACCCTAATTGGATGAAGTCTTTAATTGATTATTTTATTATATTAAATTAAAAGAATATATAATACTTAATTAAGAACTCTTTTAATCAGAATATTCGCTATTGTTTATTTTCCAAGTTTTTTTCTTTGGCTACTAATTCTATAAACTTCCATACTAGTGCATGTTTATAGTCGTCCTTGTTGGGACAGGCTGATACTACATCTTGCCATGATAATTGATCATGATCTTTGTCTTTTTTCAGAGGTGATCCAAATTCTATAGCAAGATTAGAAAGGAAGGTATATCCAAGTTTATCTGAAGTGTATTTGATAATTTCATCTGAGTAACTCATATAGAGCAAAAGAGTATCTGCTTGATAGTTGTGTCTAGTGCAGGCTCCATTGGAGCATCCACTATTGGTAATCTCTAAACATGCTTTTTGGTCATAGGTTTCTTTGATTAGTTCGACTAATGTTCCCATTGGTTCTTTTCGCAGCGCTATTATTGTTATAGCTAATAAAAAATTGTTTTATGTAAGCATTCAAATTTTCAAATATAATTTTATCCCTTTACAATTAGTAGTCTTGCTCTGATTTTATTTAGATTATTAATTTTATATATATTTCTCCTGTAGTTTGTGAATGTGAATTTCATATGATTTTGATTTAACTCTTAGCCAAAAGTAATCCTCATGAATCTTTTTTATTAATATAACTAACTGCTTTAAATAGGTTTGTTAGGTTTTAAAAGTAATTATTATTAGTCAACAAATCTAGAGTATAGCCATCGGAAGAAAGCTCCTATGACTGGAACTTTACCAAATGTTCCTGAACAGAAATCAAAATAATCTCTGTGTTCTTTAACCTTACCTTCTTCGTCAAATATTAATCTTGTTGTGCCATCATATATGAATTCTATTCCTTTTATTTTTAATCCCATTGTCCATTCAACAAAGGCAATTCTTTCATTTATTGCAATTGAATGAGATTCCAGATAAATATCATCACATCTCTTAATCAATCCATCTTGGGCTTCAATATATGCATCAATACCATTTCTTTCTTGCGTAGGGTCTATAAATCTAACATTTTTATTATATAGATTTTCCCATTCTACTTTGGAAGGGGGGCTGTCTCCATAAGACAAATTGAAAATTTTTTTTAGTTCTCTTTCCTTAATGATCATCTATGTTTTGATTTGTTTTTCTAATCTATATTATTTAAATAGACATCGTGTTTAAGCCACAGGATGAAGAGAGGTCAGAAATAGCTTAGATTTAGTACCTGTTTAAATAGATCATATGAACAGCAAAAACATTCTTATTGCTATTGGAGTAATCGTCATAGGAGTAATTCTTTACAAAGTGCTCTTGGGATTTGTACTTCCCATCGCTTTGTTTGTTGCTCTTGGATATGTTTTGAAGTTTTTACTAAAGGGTTCTGACTCTGACCCCGAGAAGGAGGTCTCTCAAATTTTAAAAAAAAATGAAACGAATACTTCAATAGAAGATATTGTAGAAATCAAAGCTATTCAAGAGAAACCTGCTGAAGAAGAGAAACCTGCTGAAGAAGAGAAACCTGCTGAAGAAGAGAAATAATTTAAATCGGTAAATATTACTTACCTTTGCTAGTTTTGTTTATTTAAATGGAATCAAATTCAAAAGAAAGTTTTTGGGATTCAAAACCATACTGGTGTCAACCCTGGTCAATTATTGGTTTTGGGACATTAGTCCTTATAATTAGTTGGATTTTGTTTCATAATTTCATTATTACATCAATATTAGGTTTCTTTATTATTATTTGGTGGATTTTATTTTTAATACTTGCACCAAATTTATATGAAGGAATATCGGATAAAAATGATCTTTAATTTATTCATTTGTAATTAATAATAAAAGTAATTGAAAAGTAAATATTTAGGTTCTCAAAACAATTTTTTCAAGCTAATTCTTAGCCTAGATCAATCATTCTCTATCAAGGATGTAAATTTGGCATGGGATCTTTTTTGATCCAGTGTCTATAATTTTATTTTTAGCTTACGTCGACTGGGAACCCTCTATATCCTCCTGAAAACCGTTTTCGGTTTGTCCAGTAAAATTCAACTAATTCTCTTGTAGAGGTTGTTATGAGTACTTCTCTGCCTATTCCTTGTTCGCTTGAAAGCTTTCGGTTCGTCACAGATTCCCAGCTTGAAGTGCTTAAAGATGTCATTAGATGCTCCAGTCATTTGGTTGGATAAATATGCGAAGAATCTTCTGCTTGTATTAACCAATTCATTAAGCATGCTTAGATAATTAAATGATGTTTATGAAACAGTTAACTCAATTAAGACTCTTCATTTGAATCAAGACACTTTATTGTAGTACATATGTATTAACTTTGTCAATCCTCTTCTGGTTTGTGAGTTTTCATAATTTAGATTATTCGAGATTTAATAAAGCTAAAATACGAGATTATATATATATTGATTATTTCTATGTTAGAAGATAATACAATATATATATAATATTAGAATATAATGCAATATATTCTAATATTTTTGTTTATTAGTATATTTTTAGATTAAAATTTCTATCTATCAATTAAAAGTAAATTTATCTATTATAAGTATCTCCTGTTTTGAGAAATCATCGGCTGAAATACAATTAATCCATTCTTTATATTCTTGGGCAATTGCTAATTGATCCTTTGGATTAATTTCTATAGTTCTTTTTAAAATATGAGATAGTCCCTTAACTAATATATCTTCAATATTTTTTTGCCTGTTATTCATTTTGTTAGTGTATATATCTTAGACTAGCTTGATAATATTATTTTGTACAGTACTTACTTGGAAATATCAGTAATAACTATTTTATTTATATTTCCTTAATCAAAATATTATCTTATATATAACTTATATTAAATATACTTTATATATTTACTTATTATGCTGCATCTCTTTTTCCTTGGTCGTGACCAGTTGGGATGAAACCTGTCTCTTCTATAGTTTCAACAAGGCTAAGTTTTCTAATTTTATTATTCGACTCTTTAGTTTCATTATCTTTTTTTATAGAAGTATCTAATATTATATTTTCTTTCTTTAAATTTTTTATTTCTAATAAAATCATTAATTTACTTAGAAATTTTTCATTTAGCTTATATAATGCTAGTATAATACCTATTAATACCAGATATATATTTTTTATAAAGAAGAACGATAAGACTAGAGTTAATGATAAATGTTCAATCAGCTTACTATATTTATATTTATTCATGATTAAGCGATATCGTGATGATCATACTTCTTTTGACTTTCCAATAATGTAAGATCATATGATGATTGTATTTGATTATTGTAATCTAGTTCATCAAAGAATTTTGATACTGCTTCTTTTCTCTTTATCCACTTCTGTCTATTAATTTTCGGTATTACAGGTAGCTTTACTACTTTTCTATTACTTGATTTATTATATTTCTTTGATTGTGTTTTTCTTGCATTTAAGTGTCCATGATCGTGGCTATCTATTTCTCTATCATGTTTATCTCTTGCTTCCGTCAATATCTTTAATTCTGTAATAGTTCTAAAGAATGGAATCATGCTGCATGCCTCTCTTTGTCAATTATTACTTGCTTATCTTTTGTTTTTTCTATCTTTTTGTATGCATTTATATAGTGTACATCATACGCCCCCCGTCCCTCCTTCCTAGGATTGTATAAGTGGATAAATCCTTTTCTATTAATAGAGCTTTTATTCATGGTTTCTTAAGCTACTCTCTTCTGTTCGTGTCTTCTCTTGCAATTGTCAGTTCTAGCTATTGAGTTATCAGGTTTGTATTTTTCTAATAGTTTCTTTGTGACCCCATGTTTGTAATTATTTATTCTTAAATCCTTAAGTCTACTCTCTTTGCTTTGATTGATTGGTGATTCAATTTTGTTCATTTTTATGAATTGTGTTGGATAAGATTAGGATAGGTTTTAAATTCTATGGAATCAATTTCTCCCTGTTAGATAGTAACTTGCTTAGCTTCCTGTTTTCGTCTTGAAGGTTGTTGATTACTTTCTTGTAGGCTTCTATCTTCTCTTTTAATGATTTTATTTTCTCGGTTTCATTTTTAGGAAAACTTGACTTTGATTTTTTCTTGTTACCTTTCACCAGTACTCTTACTGCGGCTTCGGTCATTCTCTCGCCACTCTCCACTGCTTTAAAGACTTTCTGGCGCTCTTTGTCGGTGACTCCCTTGCTGCCCATTAAAGCTAGGGACCTAGGCGTCAATGATGCTAGTAGATTGTCGTTTATGTCGGAGCCTCCCAGCCAATTCGTGTATGCACTTACTAAGTCAATTGCAAATCTCTCCGAGCAGTTTATCGCTCCTGATTTCAGGAATGCTCTCCAGTTGCCAGGCTTAATATTGCCCTTGATGTCAGCAAGATTTGCCGCAACCGCCCTTAACGATTGACCTACGCAGCTTAGCTCCTCGTTTATTTCTACCACCGACTCTTTGACGTACTCTACCTGTGCCGGCACCAAGCCCTTCGTGACTTCATTGTTGAGGCTTACATTGGCTAGTTCGACCACCTCTGTCGGCGATAAGTCCATTGATCATGCCATTGACTTGCTAAATATAAGGCTTGTGACGAATCGGAACAATGGGTACAGACGTACTAACATAGCTATTGATCTTTTTTTTTCATTTTTTATTTATAAATTGATCTATAAGTTTTTTGAAGCATCTTTTTAGTATGAACTATTAGCCTGTATTTATGTAAATTTGTAACTAATAGGGTTATTTTATTAAATTCAATAATAATGAATAAAAATTTATTGAAGAATTATAATTTTATTCATATTTATTGGCTTTTTTGATTCTATAAATAAGATTATTAAGCTATTCTCACGTAGATATTGTTTTTTCACTAAGTGAGTATAAATGCTTATTGAGCGCTCAATTTCTGATAAATCAATTTATGCGAATGTGGAGGGTATTTGATTTCTGAGCCCTAAGTTTTCTGTTTCAACTTTTTTGGTTTGAGTCTTAGCGATTACTAATTAGAATTTTATTAATTTATTGTGAACGCATAATTGCATTTTCTTCTACGGCACGCCCCTCTAAAGCAGCTAACTAAAAATGTACTCATCCTTGCATCACCCAATATTGATGGGAGGCAAAGTTAGTGTTTTTTCAAGATATAATTTCTTCCCTAAATAATTTCTGGAGCAAGAGAGGCTGCTTATTGCTCCAGCCTTATGACATAGAGAAAGGGGCAGGGACAATGAATCCTCATTCTTTTTTGAGAGCAATTGGCCCTGAACCTTGGGCTGTTGCTTATCCAGAACCTTGCAGAAGGCCAACTGATGGTAGGTATGGTGACAACCCCAATAGAGCCCAACATTATTTTCAATATCAAGTTCTTATCAAACCTTCATTAGATGGTATTCAAGAAATCTATTTGTCTTCGCTTGAAGCCTTGGGAATTTCATCGAAGGACCATGATATTAGGTTCGTTGAAGATAATTGGGAATCTCCAACTTTAGGAGCCTGGGGCGTTGGTTGGGAGGTTTGGCTTGACGGTATGGAAGTTACTCAATTTACTTATTTTCAGCAATGCGGGGGTCTTGATTGCAAGCCTGTCTCGATTGAGATTACTTATGGTCTTGAGAGATTGGCAATGTATTTGCAAAATGTTGATAATATATGGGACCTTTCTTGGAACCAAGTTAATAAATATGGTGATATCTGGCTTCCTTTTGAGAAAGGTCAATGTAGATATAATTTTGAAGAATCTAATTCAGATAATTTAAGAAAACTGTTTGATATTTATGAGGAAGAGGCTCGTCAATTAATCTCAAAAAAGCTTCCTGCACCTTGTCTTGATTATGTTCTTAAGTGTAGTCATTCATTTAATTTATTAGAAGCTAGAGGAGTAATATCTGTTACAGAGAGAACTAAAATTATTGCAAGGATTAGGACTTTAGCTCGTAATGTGGCTGAAGCTTGGTTAGAGGAAAGAGAATCTTTAGGGTTCCCTCTTTGTGCAGATTAAGTTTTAATATTGAGTAACAATGTCATAGCTTTTGATTATAAATTGTTCTTATAATATACATTCACGTATCAAAAGATACATATAGAAGTTCTCATTCTGGAATGTCAAAAAGAATACATTAGTATGGATTCGAAAATATTTTGTGTGAGGACACAATGAAGCTTTTTCAGCGTTTGCTGGTTGCTCCTGCTGCTTTGGGCTTAATTGCACCATTAGCGGCAAATGCAGATATTACTTCTGTATCTAATGATTCAGATATAAGCTCTGAAGTTATTCAAGCCCGTGTTGATGGCGTAGAAGCTCAGCTAGGCGAAATCCAAGCTGGTCAGTTTTCTTCAACAACTACTTTGACTGGTAAGGCTGCATTTATCACCGGTTATGTTGATGATGATGCTGAGACTGATACTGATGAAATGACCATGGAATATATGTATCAGTTAAATCTGAATACAAGTTTCACTGGTGAGGATAATCTTTATACAAGAATCAAGACTGGTAACGTAGGTGATCATTTCAAAGACAAATCACAAGGTACTTATTTAAGTGCAGCTAATGGAAACGCTGATGCTTTAAAAGTTGATAAGCTTTGGTATACATTCCCAGTTGGAGAGTCTCTGCAAGTTTGGGTTGGACCAAAAATTGAGAACTACTACATGTTAGCTAGTGCTCCATCAATCTATAAGCCAGTTACTAAGCAATTTGCTTTAGGTGGTAATGGTTCAGCTTATGGTTCAAGCACAAGCCCTGGTTTTGGTGTTGCATGGACTCAAGAGGTTGATGACCCCTCAGAAGGAAGATTCGGCTTAAGCGTTAATTACACTTCTAAAGATGGTGGTAATTCCGCGAAGGGTATTAGCGGTGATGATTCAAGAAGTTTCTTGCTAACTAAGCTTGAGTATGGCTCACCTAAGTGGCAGGTATCAGCTGCTATGGCTAACAAGAGTGCTCCAACAGCAACTTGTAATGGATACGACGGCTACTTCCATACAGGTTTGGTAGGTGAAACTAGTTCTACTGATACTGTTTGTACTGGTGGTGACATGACTGCTTATGGTTTAAGAGGCTACTGGAAACCTGATGAATCTGGATCTATTCCTGAAGTTCAATTAGGTTACGATTTTGCTAGTTATGACGAAGCTACTAGTGGTGAAGCTGAAGATACAGCAGGTTGGATGATAGGTCTTGGTTGGAAAGACTTATTTGTAGATGGAAACAGAGCAGGTTTTGCTTATGGTTCCGCACAAGCTGCAACTAAAGTAAAAGGTGGTGGATCAGATCCTGAAGAAGATAACAACCGTTGGGAAGCTTATTACACATTCAAAGTGAATGATGGTGTAAGTATTACTCCTGCTATTTTCGGTTCATCAGATACTGGATCAACATCTAGTAATGAATATGACATCACAGGTGGTGTACTCTTGACTGAGTTTAAATTCTAATTTTTCATAGTTAGATAAAAAAACGCCCCATAAAAGGGGCGTTTTTTTTTATAGAAAAATTTTCATATGCGCCTTTATAGGGCATTTGAAAATAATTGAAAACTTTTTTACCAGCAGTTTTCTCCTTCTCCAATAGGGATACAAATATCAGCTTTTTTTGCTTTTTTAGCTGCTTTTTGAGCAGCTTCGTCAAGTTTTCCATCCTCATCTGCTTCTTGATCCGTAGTCCATTCCTTTAAACCACCCATATCACTATGTTCATGTTTATCCCCGGCTATTGAATTGTCTGGAATGATTGCATTTGTGGCTAACGCAGCTGCAGCAGCAAGAAATATTCCGATAGGTGTTTTACTTCGCATGTCAGATTTTATTTATATTTATTTTGATCGGTCTAACCTTCTAATGAAAGTTCATTTTTTACCTAATGCTGTATAAAGTGATTCGTTTAGTCCCCTAATCTTCTTAAAAGATTGCTATATGCCTGGAAAATTAGATCTAATTCTTCGGATCTTCCATGTTTTGCTAACAAGCCTTTTGCCCCAGCATCAAGGCCGAATAAATAATTTCTTTCTTCATTACTTTGTATATAGCTTTGAATCCAGCCTACACAGACATAACGCTCCCCTTTATTGACTTCATTTACTGAATGAAGTTGGGTGCTTGGATAAATTATCATTTCTCCAGCAGATAATTTTATTTGTTCAGTTTTATTGACCGTCTCAATGCATAATTCACCGCCTTGATAATCCTCTGGTTCGTTTAAAAATACAGTAAAAGATAGATCACTTCTTCCAGAGGGCATGTAAGGATTATCAATATGTTTGCCATATCCATTCCCTACTAGAGATTTTGTAAACATCACGCCATGAATTAAACTTGGTAATGTAAAACTTTTTAGAAGGGGATTTGAGAGAATTCTATTAATAACAAGATCTTTGAGTTCATTAGATATATTTGATTTTTTATCTAGTTGGAAATTATTTTTAATTTTTGCTGCATGGCTTCCTGCCGTTTTTTTTCCATCTTCCCAGCAAGATTTCTCAGCTTTTAGTTTTTGTGTTATTTGGAGTGCATCTGATCTCTCCAAAAGAGCATGAGTTAAATATTCCATGTTAAATATTTAGTACTTTTTTTCTATTCTAAAGTATAAATAGGCTATCAAATTATACTTAAATACGTATCAAAGTATCCAAGGTAAATATAGTCTGGTCTTATTGTCTAGTCTAAGTAAATATATTAATCCCTTCCCTAGATAGATTAATGAATTTAATCAAGCGTATTTTTTCTTCATTAGTAGCTAGTACTCTTTTAGTCTCTTCAAGTTTTAATCATGTTAAGGCATCTGAAAGAGAAGTAAGGATTTATTCAGGCAGGCATTACAACACTGATAAGCAAATATACAAGAAATTTGCAGAAGAAACTGGGATAAAAATTCGATTAATTGAGTCTACAGGCATTTCTCTAGTTGAGAGATTGAAAAGGGAAGGAGCAGATTCTAAAGCTGATGTGATTCTCCTTGTTGACGCGGCTCGAATTAGCAATGCAGCAAAAAGTGGGCTTCTCCAGTCATATAGATCGGCTGAATTAGATAAAAATGTTCCATTGGAATATAGAGATCCTCAAGCAAGATGGTATGCCCTGACAAGAAGGGTAAGAGTTATGGTCGCCAATCCTAAAAAAGTCGATATAAATTCAATTAAAGATTATTCAGATCTTGCTAATTCTTCTTTAGACGGTCTTGTTTGTGTGAGGAAAAGGAGCAGTCCATACAATCAATCTTTAGTAGCTAATCAAATTGTCAATAAAGGAGAAACACGAACTAAAGAATGGTTAAAAGGTATGATTTCAAATATTTCTCAGCCTTTTTTCCCTGGAGATATAGGTGTTATAAGAGCTGTTGCTCAGGGTAAGTGTGGTGTAGGTATTGTTAATCACTATTATGTTTCAAGAATGCTCGCAGGCGTTAATGGTAGGAAAGATCAAAGGTTGGCTGAAAAAGTAAAGGTTCTTACTCCTAATCCTGCTCATGTGAATGTAAGTGCAGGCGGAATCGCTAAGTATGCTGAAAATAAAGAAGAAGCTATTAAACTCCTTGAGTATCTTGCGTCTCCAAAAGGGAGTAGTGGGTTGGCTGGCCCAACATTTGAGCACCCTTTGGTTGGTTTTAATAAAATGGATGAGGTTACTCAATTTGGAGGATTTACTCCTGATGATGTGACCATTGATCAATTAGGGGCAAATAATAAAAAAGCTATTAATCTTATGAGAAAGGCAGGTTGGGATTAAACAATTAATAATAAAATTTTTAACACCCTTTCTGTTTAGAGAAAATAGAAGAATCATTTAAACTTATTTCAAAGGAGAGGTGGCTGAGTGGTCGAAAGCGAACGACTCGAAATCGTTTGATAGATAAAACTATCCGTGGGTTCGAATCCCACCCTCTCCGCATTTTTTATAATTTCTTGGATTTTTCTAAGGATTATTTTTGTTTTGTGTGTATATTTTCTTAACATTTATATCTTTAAGTATAGAAATATTAGAAAGACTAGTTGAATAAGATTATGATATTAGTATAAGTTTATATTTGATTAAAATTAATGGATCTAAAGATAATAGAAATCCAGAAACAATTATCTGAGAATGAAAGAAATGTTTTTAGTTATAAATTTGAAAGACAGAAAAAATCAGTAAGCACCTATGCGCTCTTGGCGTTCTTTCTTGGAGGTCTTGGTGCTCATAAATTTTACTTTGGGCAGATAGGTATAGGGGTTTTATATGCAATATTCGTTTGGACTTTTATACCTTCTATTGTTGCTCTAATTGAAACTTTTCTTTCAGGTGATGCAGTTAAATCTAAAAATCTTAAAATTGCCCAAGAGATTTACGAGGAGATTAAACTTCTAAGATAGATTGAAAAAATAATATTTTTATGCTTAAATTATTTGCTATGAAGTTTATAAATTTTTACTTTAATTCTTAATTGTTAATGCCTCTATTAATTGGGCATCTTTATGTGGGACATTAATTGTTGTTGGATATGTTGTTGGATTTTTGACCCGTTTTCTAATTATTATTCCTCTTTGTTCCCTCCTCGTCCCTCCTGAACACAAATCGACTGGCCCCCTCTCCGTATTTTTATGTTCCAAGGTGATCCCATATATACCCAAGTCGTCTCAAAATTATAGTTTTCTTGATTTTATAAGCGTTTAAGGGAAAAAGACAGTAATTATTGTTCCCATTCTTACCCAACTCTGCTCATGTCTACCCGATACATTGTTGGGTGATTTTGTTGGGTGATTTTTCGTTTGTTGGTTGTTTTCTAAATTGGTTTGAGAAAAGTATTCACACACCTGACTAGATTGCCCCAACCTCTTGGTTCACTCTTACCGTATTATTTTTGTTCCAATATCAATTCCTCACTTAGGTGAATTATCTTAAATAAGTTTTTAGTAATAATTTTTATATTTCTATGAAACTTATGTCTTTAAAATTAATTATGAACTCACCCATCACAATTTCATGAAAGTTGAGGATTTAGATAAACTCACTAAAGAACTTCGACCAACGTTTTATCCAGAGAGTCCTCAAAAGATTTTCTGGTTATCAATAATAACTGGTAATTTATATCATTTTATTTGGTTTTATCGTCATTGGAGACATTTTAAAAGAAGAGCAATTGAATTAAGCAAACTAAACATAAAAATTCCAATTAAATATCATAAAGATAAAGATATAATCCCATTTTGGTCAAGTTTCTTTTTAAGTTTTTATATTATTGGCATTGCTCGAAGAATAAGGGATAGACTTAAAATTATTGGATATAAAAACTGGGCAACAGGACCATGGTGGGCATTTTGGTTCTATGGATTGGAAGTTTTTTTTAGAGGACATAATGTAAGTGATGATATTGGTATTAATATTTCATTATTTTTGCTTAATGTTATTGGATTAGCAATATCATCTTGGCAAATAACTAGATTACAAATAAAAGCAAACCAATCTATTATTTTATCTAAAGAATTGGAAAATATCCCTGAAATTAAATTTAAAAAGTGGGATTTATTTTTCATGATTGTTGGATTGATTTTTTTACCAATTATTATTAGTTCATTATTATTCGTATAATTCCAAAAATTGAAATAATAAGAAAATACTTAGTTAAGTACTTATAAAATAATTATAATTTATACAGCTAGTTTTAAATTTATATTCATTTGTTTTTTGAGTATTTTTTGAAATCATCTTTAAACTGAGAAAAATCTTCTCCAAAACGTATAATAGTGGTTAATCCTTCAAGCAGTAATCTAAAAAATAAAAGTCCAATAAGTACTAAAACGCTCCATCCCAAATGAGTAAAAGTATATCCAAAGTTTTGATATTTAATTGCGGTAACTATTGAATCAATTAATAATGAAAGACATAGAAAAATGCAGGCTCCTTGAATAAGAGTGTAAATTATTGATATTATTGATAATGTGGCATTCCTAGTCATTAAGTAATCGTTAAGTATTATTTTTGCTAAAGAGTCTTCCTCTCTCTTTATAAGTGCTTGCTTTCTTCTATATAAAGCAAATAGACTACCAATTATTGCAAATGTCAAATAAAAAATAGTTGGATCAGCATCTGCTATAGCAAATAAAATACCAATTAAAACTATAAATCCTATGAAATTAATTTTTGGTGAATTAGTATTTTTATTTTTTTGCTCATACATTTTAATCCTTAAATTTTTTAATTTTAAATAATCATTAATCATTAGTCAATAATTATTTGAATAATTAACAATATTAAATTTATTTGATTCATGTTTTATCTTTTACTTTTTAACGGTAAAAAATAAATTAGAATACAACCTATGGGATTAATAATATTTAGAAATGTCCATTGCCATTTTGCACCTGCATTCCTCAAGCAACGAATTGATAATGGAATCTGAACAATAATGCTCCCTATCTTATATAAAGAGAATACAAATTCAATTAATTTTGAAAATACATTAAATAGTTCAAAGGTGATTCCATAATTGTAATCCATAGTTTTATAGATTACAGAAGTAACTAAAAGTTGAATTATATTTACGAGAATAATAATTGAATAGTGTATTGAATAATATTCTAAAAACTCTTCTTTAGTTGAGTTACCTTTATAATTGAATCCTTTTACCCAGGTATTCTTTAAGGATTTTATATATGTCATTTTAATTAATACAAAATAATAAATTCATAATAACTCATATACTATTTGCAGTTAATTTATTGTTGTATTTAATTCCAAGAACTATTAATGTACTGCCTCAAATAGATTCATTTATTACTTTTAAATCTCTCTGTGTTTTAAGTTTTCTTTTGCAGTTCCATATGGCGTTCTTTTTACAAGATTGGATTTTCATGCAGTAATTTAGAGTTAGGTTTCATTTGTATTCTTACCTACCTTTTCCCATTCATCTTGAAATATTATCTGCTCATTTCATGAAACCATCGCTATAAATTGATTTATTGGTAGATATTTTTTAGGTAAGAAAGTTAGGTGATTTATTGGGTGATTTCTTTACTGGTTTGAGAAAAGTATGCCCACACCTGCTCTGACCTGCTCATATCGTCCCACCTTCCGGGGTCACCCTCTCTGCTTGAATTGCTGCCTATATTCTTGAGCCCTGTTCTTCATTATTTCACCATTCAAAAAATCCTAGTCAATTGAATGAATTTTGGAGTATGTTTTGCTTTTTGGGATAAGATATTTTGAATATAATGTTGAGAAGCAAGACTTTTAGAATTTTTTGAACTAGGAGTATAAAATACTTAATTATAAAAAATATCATCCATTATATTCTGCAACGATCTTTCCTATAACTAGATTTATCTCAAATAAATAATCCAAGTTTTGTAGGTTATTTTAAACTTTAAGATTTCTTTGATCGGATTAATTGATTGTAAACTCCTTCTTTTTGTTTATAAAATGGGGTTGAAACTAGAATTTTTATAATGTAATCTTGGTGCTCTGCGGTTTATCTTGTGATTTCTCAAGAATTGTCTAGTAAATTCCCGTTGCTAAGCTTTTTAACACTTTTCACCCCATCCTCAACGTATTCTTTGTATTGGAGGTTTTTTAATGAGAAAAATAAATGTAATTAGTTTCTATGCTATGAAATGCTTTTAAACAAAAAATTTTTTAATGCTTATAATAAATTAGATGAAAAAATGATATGAAAAGATTTGATGAGTCTCTAATTTTTTATAATGAAGTAATTAACTTGGTTGATTTAGATTATTATGAGGCTGCTATTAAGGCTATTAAAAAGAATATAGATACTTTAAAAAAGAAGGACGATATTGCTTTGGCATATCTAAATTGTGCATTTTTAAATCACAAATTAGGAGATTATATATCTGCTATAGATGACTTCTCAAAAGCAATTGAGTTTGAAGTTCAATTAGAAAATTTAAATAAAATATCTAAAGATATATCATTGAATGGTAGAAGCAATGCGAAGTATCAAAATTTAGATTATAAAGGAGCGATAGAGGATAAAAGACAAGCAAAAAAAATTACCTTATTAGAAACTGGAAAAACTTCAGAACTAGATTCTATGAGGATTGACTATAAAAATATTCTATTAGGTACTTTTGAGGAAATAGAACTAGAATCTAGCTATAAAACATTGATTAAAGTTTCAAAAATCAAGAGAAGTAAATATGATTTAATCGCAGACTATAAAAAAGTAATTAGCAAAAAAAGGAAAGAAGAAGTAATAAGGAAATTAGAACTACTAAGTGAAGATAAATATAAAGTTGGTGATTATAAAGGTTCTATTAAAGCTATTAGAAGGGCGGAAAAATATTATTGATAATACAAAAAGCAAGACATTTTTATTATTTAGTTTACCAATATGGATCACTGAAAAATTCAACTTGTAGGTCTTTTCTTTCTGGAACCGTAGCGATGCAAGCACGTATTACTTCTCCATTTACTTCTATTTCGCATGCCCCGCAACTTCCTACAAGACAACCAGTAGGTATTTCGATATTGGCATCATGTGCAGCTTTTAACCATTCAATTCCTGCAGGGCAATTACTTGATTTCTTGTTAGGCCAGTTTATTTTTATGGTTTCCATTTTTTAAACCTCTTGAATTAATTTGTCAATACTTATATTTTCTTCAAAGGCATCAGTTAGTAAATCTAATAACTTCTCTCTTTTATTTATATGACTTTCTTCATTAATATCT
>QCHM01000004.1 GCA_003279615.1 Prochlorococcus sp. AG-402-B19 | reverse complement strand
ATTAATGAAGAGCTAGATAAATCACTTACCGATATTGAATTCGCCCCAGAGTTAGATAATAAGGAGAAAAAAACATTACCTGAGAAAAACTGGTCAAAAAGATGGAAAGAAGAGGATTGGAATTTCTAAAACATTTCATCTAAAACAATATGAACCGCTTCTTACTACTCCACTAACTGCTGATAATTAATTCAAAAGAATGGAGATAGCAATAAAACGCTTACCACTTGAACCGTTTCTGATTGCACTAACTTTTTAATCCAATGAAGTATTAGTTAGGAGTCATCTCATCCAAAAGCAAAAACATAACCTTATCAAAAGCAGAAATTTTATTTCCATCTGTGGCTCTCTCCCAAACATCACAAGCCTCCAAATACATCTTTTCAGCTTCTTTACTCCATTTCTCTCTGGTAATAAATGCATGTAATGAGGGATTCAACGGGACAATATTTTCTGGGTGATAAATATAATCAGGATATTTAGATCTGCTTAATAGATGATGAAGATCAACAGGAATAGTATCTGTATAAAGACATCTATCCAATTCTCTAGATGGGTTTTCATTTCTATATCTAATCGCTGACCATCTGAGACTTTCCTCTAAATCCTCCTCAATCAAGCCAAGATCTCTACCAAACTTTTTCGCAAGATTTTTTTCCCAATATTTCATGCCTTTTTTTCTTTGCGCAATTCGACTACTAATTCCATAAGAAGACCAATCTTTATTGAGGTCTTGATCTTCATAACGTGCAAAAAAACGTTTCTTAGCATAAACAACATCATCAAAAGAAGAATGGTTATCAAGACCATGTAGATGTCTCAACCAGATATTTTCCATAACAGCCAAAATCTCTTCATCGCTTAAATCATTCGTACGTGTTTGGAAGAACATTGAAGGTAGAACACCTTTGTTTTTACACCAGTCCTTTCCTGGGTAAATATGAAAACAAATAAAGGCAAAGGCGGTATAACCTCGAGCATTCCACTGATCCCATTGAAACCCAGTTTGCTTTAGATAAACTCCAGAAATAAAAGAATGCAGAGCATGCTCCCTAGGTAAAGAAACTGAGATCAACTTGACGACTGCATCTTTAGAATCCAGATTTATTGAAAATTCTTGCTCGATACGATATTTCCAAATAGCTCTCAAAATCCTTACAGTTTTCTCTGCTGACATCCCCTCTTTATTCAACTTCCACTTTTCAAGATCAACAACTGCTTGTACTTGCTTTTTTTTTCTCCAATTAGCAAGATCATAATCCTTGAAATCTGGGAATAGATCCTTCAAAAAGCGAGGGGGAGCCCAGGGGTACTTAATAAGAAAATCTTTCCAATTATTTGGTTCCATAAATGGCACTCATAAGACGATTACATACCAAGTAATTCTTTAACTAAAGAAACTAGCTCTTTCTTTAGAAGTTGCTCAATAGGCTTAGGAGGTGGTGTAACCCCATTTTTTTTAAGCAAGGCTACTAAGCCCGATTTATTTAAATTCCAGAAACCTTTTATTCCATTCTTTTTACATAATTCTTGCAAGGTTTTATTCGTTTGATTCCAGCTTCCTTGTCCGAGTAGAGCCTTAACCTTTTTACTTTGAGTAAGTTGAGGAGTTCCTGAGAATTGAGTTGCAGATCTCAATTCCGCATCCATTTCTTTCAGACTTCTAGCATCAGATTTAGCTACTTCTCGCAAATTGGCACGTAGAGAATCAGCTATCCGTCCCATGATCTTCCTGAAGTTTCTTGTTCATTGATTCTTGTTTTTTTATTAGTACATCAAGTTTCTCCTTTGAGCTAGTCCAACGATTAATAAATTTGATCACTGCTCTTATCAATCGTCCTATAAACGATCCACCCTGATATGTTTTTCTACCTTTTTCATAAGCCTGATATTCTGCCACCAACTCATCACCTGCATCCTCTAATTCGCCAATAACACCAGTCACAATTTCAAGCATTTCATAAGCTTCAGCTCTGACTGATGCTTCCCGTTCTGCTATTGAGCGAAGTTTTTCCTCAAGGACCTTCATTGCTTCCTGACTTTTTCTTGCCTGGCCCTTATAAGCTCCACGACTTCTCATCAGGCTCGAATAATTCTTTCGAATTTCCAAATAGGATTCTTCTAAAGCAGTTCTATCAAGATTGAAAACATCAGAAGGGTATGCAGCAGTAGAGGGAATTGTCTTTGGCATTAGAGAAAGTTTAATTGAACCTTGATATCGTCAAAATTTCCATAAGATAATCTCATGCTTCACCCAAAATAATCAAAGATAAATCCAATGCCTTACAAGTGTTTACTTATCTCGAGAACTGATATCTATGAACTTCGCTGATAACTGGGCCAGGGTTTTTGTTGTGATTACTTTCCTGACTTTTGGAGAAGCTCAAATTATTGGTGGAATCGTTCCAAATCTGATTGCTTTTGGTTTGTTTCTTGGAGCGATTGGATACTTTGCTTCAACGGGGAAAATGGCTGAGATGTTCGGCTGGAAAAACAAGAAATAAAGCTATCACTAGCTAGTAAAGACTCAGGAGATCCCGCTGAGATCCCAGTCTCACTTCTCCATTAAAAAAGACAGGCTGGGAAACCTGTCTCTGACTGATCGGGGCGACAGGATTCGAACCTGCGACCTAGTGCTCCCAAAGCCCACGTTCTCCCCTAGTGAGAACAGTAATATCCCAGTTATAAGTTAATAGTGCTAATACTTCTTAGACCCTGAGACTTACTACTAATGACCACTAAAGGTTGATTTTACACTCAGGTGCGTGTAAAAAAATAGGTAGTAGCGACCGAGTGCTCTCTTAATTGCCTAAAGCAGCCTCAGAAAGTTGGGTAAAGGATTTTAGAAAATCTGTTAAAGCTTCATGCCCAAAAGGTTGGCTCGTCATGGCTGGCAGAAAGGAAAGCATGAGAGTTCAAGTTTGGAAGAATAAAAAAGTTATTGGTGATGTATCTATTCCATACAAATGGGAAGAACAATTTTGGCCTGACGCATTAATGAGAATTAGAGCAGCAGCAAAAGCTTATGAAGAATCAAACCAGAGATTAGATATAAAAGCTTGCTTCAATATTGCTCACACAGTTTCAAGCAAGACTGAAATTAATTGGGAAGAGTCAATCGAAGCTTATAGAGAATTTAAAAAAGATCGTGTAAAAGATTCGACTTGGCGTAGCAAATATCACCCTGTCTTTAAGAACGTAATCAAGGCCACTAGAAATACTTCCAAAACACCTTTAAATGGGCCAGCACTTTGCAAGGTTGCACTTAAGCAATGGCAACAAGGAACACCAATAAGAAGACACATGCGCCTAGCCCTTTTTGGGTTTCTTCGGTTTTGTGTTCAGGAACAGCAGTTCGAGTCCACGTGGTTGCCCCCAGCCGTAACAGATAAAGATTTAGTCACTACTAAAAAGAGAGTTGGTTATCCATTAACAGATTCACAAATTCTCCGATTATTAGATTCTTTCCCAGTAGATGAAATTGGTAATAAATGGAGGTTTGCTTTTCAATTTATAGCTGTTTATGGCCTAAGACCTGAGGACCTCCGAACAATCCATACCCGCAATGGTGGACAAGAAATTTGGACTAATTACCAAAAGTCCAGAGGTGGTAAGAAAGGAGAAAAGACCGAGGCTAGACGTTTATATCCTTTACTGGTTCATGACATTGATGGTCCCATTAACTGGCATCTAAAAGAACAATTAGCTATTTGCGAGAAAGAAGGTTTGAACCTACTTCCCCCACTTGGTAAAGAGGGTAATGCTGGCGATGCTTGCAGAACTTATTTAAGTCGCAGAAAAGTATGGGCGGCAATCAGGAAAGAAGTTTCCAGAGAAGAGCAAGAATTAACTGCTTACAGTTTTCGCCATAGATATGCCTATTGCGCTCACAATCGACCTAAAGCGGATGGTAGTTATAGAGCACCAAAACAAATTGCGGATGCGATGGGCCACACATTGGATACACACTTATTGAGCTATTCCAGATTCCAAACTAAAGATCTAGCAAGTGCTTTCGACGAAACCTCACTCCTAGTTAAAGCCGCTGCATAAACTTTTTAATAAAGCATGGCTTTGAATTTTAATTATTTTTATTTCAACTAAATTTTCTAAAGAATCATTTTTACTTAAAAGGTTTTAGGAGTTTTTTTAATTGAATTACATATTCATTATTTGTCTAATTTAGTTTTTAACTTGGACTCACTAAGTATTTCTTTCTTTTTCTTTAAAGCTTCTTTTTCTATTTCTTTTTGTGCTTCTGCTTGTTTCTCAGCAGCAACTATTGCAGCTAAGGCTACTGATTCTTCATGAGCTATCTTCTCAGCCAGTTGTCCTGTTTCTCTCATCCATTCATTCACACTAACTTGCTTACCAGAGACTTCAAATTCTCTCTTGTATCTAAGGAAGGGTATCCAATGGTGATTAGCTGTATCAGGATTTCTAGCACTTAACCTATCTTCTAACATTAAGTTGACTCTAAATTTTTATGTTATATATAATCGTTGGATTATAAATGTGTTGATTTTACTTGATTGAAATCATTTTATACCTAATAATTTTGTGTAATATTTAACACTTATAATTAGTAGAAATTGAATAGCCGTTTGAATAAATTGTTTGATTATCAAGTGCTGATTTGTATACAGGTTTTTTATTTTTATCTTATTTTAATAAGACTAATAAAAACTGATTATGGAATCTTCATTGGCTCTCGCAATTATCTTGACATTTGTAGGGATAATTATTTTCATCTTAATTTCAAAAAATGATCTTGGAGTCACAAGCTTAAAGAAAGATCCAGAAGCTCATACGACTTTGATCGGATCTGTTGCTCAAGGCATTCCTGGAACTGATGTCTTAGAGACAAAAACAACGCAAATTCCAAAAAACACATCTAAGAATGCAGTTCACAACTAATAAAGATTCAAATGAAGAACTTATTTGGTCATTGATTCTCGAAAATTTACCCTCGGACTTATCAAGTAAAGCTTCAGCATCTACATCCAGTTTCTACCGAAGTAAAGATGGTATTGAATGTTCAGTGAGAAAAAGAAATGGAGATTTAATCGCTAATTGTTATTCCGAATCAGATCGTATGGGGCAACGACGTTGGACTATAGATCTAAAGAGAATGGCATAACTTTTTGTATTTATTGAATGAATCAAATCAAATATTTATTAGAGGTTTAGCCGTAAATTCCGGACTCGCTCGAACCTAGCAACTAGGACAAGTATTAATATCTTTCTTGATTATCACTAGATAATTCCAATGATTTATTCAACCATTCTTCAACTTTATTTTTAGAGCCATACCAATCCTTACCAAAAGCTTTTCCGTGTGCTGTTTCTTTCATCACTACCTGTCTTGAGCCAATTAGTAATGCTGAATCTCTAGGGACTAGTCCATCTCCAATAACATCTCCATTCCCATTCAATGCTCTATAAGATGACCTGCTTAACCTTAATGAGGTTTTTGTCGCAATAGGTCCGTTCAAGTCTAATTCACCAGCAACAGATATATAATTAACGTCTGAGCTATAGAAACTACCTGGCAATTTAGAGCTTACAAAATTACGTAGATATGTGGCTCTTTTTGCTTGATTGGGACTTCCAAGTGTAATTAAGCAATTAGCATAATCCTTCCCATTGTAGATCTTCCGACTAAATAAAAGATCTGATAAATACAATCTGAGGATCATGCCTCCAGAGCTATGACCTATCAAAGTGACTTTATTTGTAGACGATTCGTTCGATAATTTATTCACTATTTTATCAACTTTATCAAGAATGATCTTCCAACCAAATGACCAATTAGTACTAAGCCACTCTATTTTATTTACTGGAACTATTACTACTTTGTTATTTGTTCTACTTTTAATATATTCAGTCATTTCCTTATATGCACTACCGTCAATCAAGAAACCACCAAGGATAACAATTGGCTGATCAAAATATTTATTCATGCTTTAGTACAAGACCTCAAACGAATTTACTCTGAGAAGCATTGTAATCATTAACTTATTGAAATTTTTAAAATGCTTAATTTTAATAAACTTACTAATTTAATTAAAAGCTCTTAGAAGATTCTCTGATAGTAATAGCGACTACATATCGATGTATGGAATGACATTCTATAAAGTTCTCTCCAAAAAAAGCATTTAAAGTAAAAAGAAAGCAAGGAAAGTAGATGAAGGATGTAGCAATACAATTTTTTAACGGTATCGACGAAAAGGTTATTCCAGAAATAAGGCTTACAAAAAGCAAAGATGGGCAAGCAGGACAAGCTTTTTTCAGATTTAATAGTCCTGACGCATTATTGTCAGATAATTTTAAAGAAATACAGGGAATGTATTTAATTGACGAAGAAGGGAAAATAACTACTAGAGAAATAAATATCGCTGTTTCAAAAAAAAACGGGAAATATACTGCTATAGAGGCTATTTACTGTTGGAGATCACAAAGAGATTTCAATAGATTTATGCGTTTCGCAAATCGATATGCCAAACAAAATGGTCTTGCTTATGAAGCGAATAATGACAAGTAATTAGAATGAAACGCTTTTTACTCCTCGCCCTAACTGCTGGTCTTCCCTCCCCTATCTATTAACTACAGACGCATGTGTCTAATAATACTTTTTAAAATATCTTTTTTTATTCTCTTGCTGTAAATTGTCTCATTTTTTTAGATTAGGTTTATTTATTGAGGATAAATATAAGAATAAGATTATTTTAATATATTCAAATGATTTTAGCTTTAACGTCTTCTGAGCTAGGAGTCAACAGCTTCACCATTAATCTCATTCTTCTTACGGCTATTGTTGTTTTATTAGCTTTGCCAACTTTCTTTCTTTTTAAGTCAAGTCAGGGCAAATCAGCTGTATCGAAAAAAACAGAGGTTGAAAACATAGAAGCCGAAAAAATAGAACCTGAAAACATAGAATCCAAAAACATAGAACCTGAAAACATAGAATCTGAATAAATAGAATCTGAATAAACCCTTTGTAAGAACTAAGTAATAGGTTCTTTCTGGGCTAATCACCGTGGGTCATCTGAAGGGTGGTTTATTTTTTAGCGTTAACCTCTCAAACTTGTAGACAATTTACTTACGCGTCCATATAGTTCATCTTTCTAATTGGATTACTTGGTCTCCATTGCAAGATTCCTTTGAGATGTTGATCTAATGGAGAGTGACCTCTTGGGTGTAAATCAAGGTATTTTTTACCTTCAATACTGACTTCATAGTGTTTTAACCAACCATCTTTTTTGACTTTATAAAGAGTTGATCTAGAAGAATATCCAAGGATTCTTGCTGTTTCGCTATAGGTGCAATAAGGCATGACATGTGATTTGTAGACAGTTAGATTGAAGTAGTTACAACTTCTTGAAAGACAGTGTCAACTATTCTTATACCCTGAAAAAGTTGTTTTAAACCGTTAACTGTCCATACTTTTCATTTGATATACCTAGGAGAATTTTGAGCATCGAATCCCCCCAAGGCGAAAATCAAAGAAAGGACCCAATAGACGATTTATTTACCTGAGAGATCAGCAAAAGACATGTCTAGATCACCCCAATCTTCTGGGATTTCAAATACAGGTCGTTTGCCATAGGCTTTGAATAAACCATCAGACTCAGCAATTAAATATTCTCGATATTTTTTTTCTTCAGCTGTTTCGTTCTCTGGAATAAAAGTGCGATCGTTATTAACCATATTTGCAATAGCACGTTGCTGTTTATCAGTTAATGGACATGGTTCATGCTTCAGAGTCACTCCAGTATTTGTTTCTTGAGCCTCAGAAATTAATTTGTCAACTTCACCACGAACCTGATCAAAGCGAATCGCATCACCAAAAAGTTTTCTAAAAGGATCTAGAGAAATAGTTTCTGTTTCTGGAAGTTTTTGACAAGCAACAACCCAGAAAAGCCATTCAGACATATCAAGTGGGTCAGGTTCTCTTCTTGTTTTCCAATCATCTTCTTTACCAAGTAAGCAGAAAACAAAACCAATGCCATTACGTTGTTTTTTAGGCGTAGGGAAAATAATTGCAGGCTTCTTTTGTTCCCACCTTTGAAAATAAGCAGCAGCTTTGACTTCTAATCCTGTCCCTCGATAAGGAACATCAAACTCAGCCCAAGGATCACGATGTTTACCAGGATCGATTCCTAGAGCATGATGAACCAACCATTCTGCAAAAGGACCACGAACAATATTTTGTAGAACATCTCCAGAGTTCCAATGACTAAAAGAATTAATTTCTAGTTTCGTCATATTGTTTTTACTTTGATCAGATCCCACTATTTTAGTTCTCCCTTCTTGACTTTATCTCTAATTAATTTGAGTAGTTCAACTACTCTTTTGTCTGCACCAGGAACTGGATACGGCGAGTTCCAACGATGATGACGTTGTAAAACAAATAAAGCGCAGCGAAGTTCTGTTAAAGAAGCATTTAAAGGATCCTTGAAAACTTTATCCCTTGTCTCAAAAGCAGCTTCAGAGTTACCACATACCTCATAAGCATTCATTGTTAGTGCAAATTCTATCCATGGTTCTTCGTAATCAAAAGATTCATCTTCTGGATTAGGAATCTTTTCTAAATCAAGATTCTCGTTATCAGATCCTAGATATTCAATTTGTAAAAGTGATTCCATGGAAATCGCAATAGGAAACGTTGAGGATCCTTATGCTGAGAAATGGAAATGGAGAGTAATTGAGTTTTAACCTTTAACGTCTTCGATTCAACAGAAGGATGGGCTGGCTTAGGTCAGTCTTTTTTTGCTAGGGGGAGCTAGCTTAATGAAAACGCCTATTGGATAATGGCTGAGCAAAAAGAGAAAGTAACCGTATGGGAAGCTTTCGATGGAACAGATTTCAAGACTCAAAAAGAAGCTGAAGAGCATGAATCAGATATTTGGCACCAAGTGACGGATCATTTAGGTGAATTAGAGGAGAGTTTCCATGATATTTATTTAAAAGAAGTTCTCTTTGAAGCTTCCAAAATGTGGCTTAAGCACAATCCAGAAGATCAGGGTTGGCCGAATGATCGATCATGGCCTAATAAAAACCAAAAAGAAAGTTATTTATTTCTGAAGACTCTTTATCGAATCCATAAATATTTCGAAGAATATGACAATGGTGATAATTTCGATTGGCTAAAATAGTGAAAAATAAGTTCTTGATGTCTGATTGAACTAGATCAGCTATAAAGAGAAAAAAAAAGATGCTTCTTTTAGATTCTGCATGGAAGATCTCTTAGCCAACCCTATTGCCTTAGGCCTAATTTTAATTTCAAGCTTTATTGGTTTTTGGATGTTTAAATCACTACCAATAAAAGAAGGTTCTGATAAGCCTTATACACCCAATATTGATGATCTACCTGAAGATATAGAAGATAGTGAGAAAAATGATACTTCTCTAGATACAGAAAATATAGACACAAAAGAACCAGAGAAATTACCTGAAGAGCCATATGAAAATATCTATAAAGATATTTATTTACTTACAAATGAGGAGATCCTTGAAAAGCTTCATAAGTTATGTGAACCTCTCGAATCAATAAGACTTGAAGTAAAACAAAAATTAAAGGACTGGATGCCAGACAAGGAGAAAGTAGAATACCTTTTTATGTTAAATCGTATTGAAGATACATTTGAAACACTAGATAATCATAGGCTTCTAAATATTGTTAATGGTTATTCAAAGCCATATAGTTTTGGGATGGAAGATGAAGATGAAGATGAAGAAGAGTATGGTTTTCATCATTATTTAACAAGTCATCTAATGAGTTTAGATTTTAAAACGATCTACCATTCTGGATTCACTCAAGAATATTTTGATGAAGGTAAAAGTCAATTAAAATATGTTCAAAAATATTATGAGATTTATATAAATATAAATCAAGTTTTAATGGAAATATTTTGGACTTCTTTTGGTATTAATGAGGACAAATTTGCAGTTTGTAAGTTCTTTGAAAATGAGATTTATGATAGATATAATGATTATGGTGATTATAAATCAGATGAGATTAAAATGTCAGCGGAAAAACGATGGGAGTCATATCAAAAAACATATTTTTATGCCAAAGATAATGTAAGGAGAGCAGCAAACATATTTTTAAGATTTAATGAAGAAAGAAATCTATTGATAAATGGGAGTAATAACATTTCAGAAGATAACTTAATAGGGATAAACGAAAAAGGTTTTGTTTATTTCATTAGAAATAAAGATATCTATAAAATTGGAATTACTAAGAATCTCAAGCAACGCTTTGAGCAACTAAAACCTGATGAAGTTTTAAATACAGTTAGATGTAGTAATTTTGAAGACTTAGAAAAAGAGTTACATAAAAATTTCAAAGAGAGTCGGATTCCTCAAACTGAATACTTCCGACTAACTCCATCACAAGTTGAAGAGGTTTACCAATTAATGGCTTCTAAGGCCAAGTTCTAAGTTTTTAAATTGACCATTACTTAAATAACCAAGGTTGACAACCTATTGCCATCTCAACCATTGGAACTGACTTGGGTCAGTCCTTTTTTATTAGTTGGCCATCATATAAAAAAGGAATCCTGCAAGAATAGTTAGCTTTGCCCCAATGCCGTAAGCAATTATCTTCCCAAATCTTGAGCCTCTGGAATAATCAGACCAATGATTAACAGCCTTATCACTTGAAGTCATTTCTAATTAGAGAAAAGGTTTTAGCGAGAAAAGGAAGTTGCTATGCAGTACACCTCCCTTAACTCTCATTGGATCAATGCTCACTGATAACCAATGTTCGAAGAATATAACTAGAACTTCTTTATCCCTATAGGCCGGTTGAGGTAGGGGTAACCAGTTCAAGTTAATTAGATAAGCTCCACCGCCTAACAATTGGGGCACGTATTAATCCATCGAGTTATTGTTGTTGGTTCATAAATATGACCTGATGCCTCAACTATTGGTTTTGTCTCAGGGTTAGTGAAGATGTCATATAAAACATTTTCGGGACCTTCAAACATAACGGTTGCTCTTTTTGGATCGTCCTTGCATTGACCGATATAAAAAGTCTTCACACCCATTTCCTTGAACATTGCTTGTTGTTCAGGAGCCTTCATATGCGTGCAGTATTCTTCAAATGTATTGCTTAGCTTGAAGTCTAAAACTGTGATTTCAGTTGCCATTGAGTCAGAAAATTTTAGAAATTAAAGCACAGAGCCTATCTACATGACTGTTGAAGAAATAACAAAAAGAATCATGATGGAGGAATGAACTTCGCTGATAACTGGGCAAGGGTATTTGTTGTGATTACGTTTCTTACTTTTGGAGAAGCTCAAATCATTGGTGGAATCGTTCCCAATCTGATTGCTTTTGGTTTGTTCCTTGGAGCGATTGGATACTTTGCTTCAACCGGGAAAATGGCTGAGATGTTCGGCTGGAAAAACAAGGAATAAAGCTATCACTAGAGAGTAAAGACTCAGGAGATCCCGCTGAGATCCCAGTCTCATTTTTCCATTAAAAAAGACAGGCTGGGAAACCTGTCTCTGACTGATCGGGGCGACAGGATTCGAACCTGCGACCTAGTGCTCCCAAAGCACCCGCGCTACCAAGCTGCGCCACGCCCCGCCAACCAGAATTGTAGCCCCTGATAGCTTCTAAGAGAAGCTAAATTCTCAAAAAATTGACTCAATAATATTCAGATACAACCATTGAATCCTTTTTGTCACTCATAAAAAAGATGAAAAAATAGCACTGAACTTGTCAAAGGAGAAAGAAATCTCAAAAAAGCTAGGGCAGATCTGCGAACTTGAATTACGTGAAGAAAATTATCTCCCATATGGATTGAGATCACAAAACACGTTTAAGATTGAGAATGTTGGATTTATGCGAAGAGGCTGAGAACTTGGATGAGTGAACAAATTGAAGTCCTAGGACAATTTGATGTAAGGCGTGATGTAGTTACTGCTGATCATGAAACTAGCGCATCTGGAATAATGGCAATAGATAAGGCACGAATTAACAATACTTTTGGTGGTGATCAATTAGATGCGACCGTAGGCAGTGTTAGAGACAAAAAGAGATACGTTACTGGCTACAACAATGAAGCAAAGAAGTTTTATATAAGTAGAAAAGATTGCCCAGTTCATAATTTTTGCGAGGAACTAGCTGGGCCAAATAAAAGATCAGAAGGAATACAAATGTTTGATGTACTTTTTTGGAACTCTTGGGTAGCTTGCGACGAGATGCCCAAAGATACAAAAGAGTGGCTTGATGCAAGAGTAAAAGATTATAAAAATGGAACTAGGATGGATTTTGTTTGTGATTGTCGGAAATTTAGAGGTAATGATGCAGATAGAACTCAAGCAAGTGAAATGACTAGGGCCGAATATCCGTTTGACTGTCATGGTTATACAATTAAAAAATACATAGAAGATGAAGCAAAAAAGCAAGAATCTGGCCTCACTCAAACTCATTAGATGTAAAAATATTTAAACAATTGCAGCAAGGGAGATCGCTTCTCCTTAAAAGGTTGAAAAATCTTATTTTTGTTGAGCAAGGATATAAAACACTCAAGGAACAAGAATGATAACTGAAAAAATACTATGTATTATCTAACCATTTAATAATAAGAACCAAAGACTACAGCAAAACGAGAAAATCCCAGCCAACCATAAGAATCTTCCGCCGAGAAGCCATCACGAATGGATATATTAAGGAATATTAACAGCTAGGCTAAGAAATATAAAGCGCTTTCCTTGTTGTTAAAGATTGTTGGGGGCCTAAAATGAAGCAATATATAGTCATTTTTGTTTTATAAACTCGTAGCAATCCACATGATTGGTTAAGATTAAAATTTGTTATTGGAGACTACTTTGAGTCCTCATTTAGACCATCCACTTTTAATTTTGATTTGGCACATACTCGTTGGGTATCTACTTACTGTCAGTATTGACTGGAACTGGATTCCTTTAACAAAAGAGGAGAAAAAAAGGGGCTCATCTCTTGATCAAATTCGAGGAAAAATATTTGGCTAACAATTAAAAAATATACTATTAGAAAAGTTTAAATAAATAGATAAAAATATATTTATTTCTTTTTGAAAACTAATAAATAAAAGAAGCCTATTTTAATATTTACGTATAATTTTGCTTCAACGCAACTCAAGGACAAATAAGTAGAAATTATAAAAGTACGGTTAGACCCAATAAAACAGACCTCAATTTTGGAAATTTTGTATTATCTTTTTCTTTCACCTGCGAGTACAAGGTCAAATGGCTCAACGAATTAACGTTGTTTTGAATTCAATTCCCTCAGGGAGTCGTGATTTAATTGAATTTGTTTTTTTCTGCGCTGTTGGTTTTACAGCTGGAAACCTAGGCCTCTTATGAAACTATCACATTAGTATAAATGGTTGCGAATTTTATCCAAGAGATTGCTTGTTGATAAAGATTTCTAGACATTTAAGAGCAAATCATTTCTAACAATTATTTATGAATCCAATTTTAATTGTTATTTAAATCACTCTAAAAATTTACGATATCAACTCAATCTAAAATTAACCTTATTTCTTTATGATATTGGAAAATATTCTATATTTAATAATGAAAAACATCCAAAGAATATTATCTTATAGAGTGGTAGAAACCCTTAATACTTATAATAGTTATAAAAAAAATCGAGATGCTAAATTTAATCTTCTGTAAATCTCCAGAAACAAATTATAAGCATTTTATAAATTCTGAAATACTTACATTCATTAATTACCTCATATCTATTTAAAAATGAGATAAGATCATTAGTTACATATATTAGAAATAATGTAAGTAAATTTTTCTGATTATGTCACAAAAAGAATAAAAATATTTCCTAATTTGTATACAAGCCAAGAAATTGAGACTAATTCCTAACTTTGCTGAGCTGCTGCATGAAATTAAATTACCATCACCAGAAAAAAGTTTTTGTTGTTGAAGTTGGCGATGAGCAATTCATTGAGAAATGGATAGTGAGCTGTGCGCTCTCATTTGAACTTGAAAAAAATTCCTTACAGGCAATTGGCGCGTGATTTAGTTTTTAAGCACTCACCAAAGAAAATATCGATAGCACAAAAAGGCAATTGAACACATAAAAAGTCGAATCTCACTCAAATGAACGAATAAGCAATAATGACAATCTTCAGCCATGGCTGGAGTATAAATACTTAGCATGGTATAATTACCTATAAGCAGCAATCCAATTTATGATTGAAAAGTATCCCTTCCTTCCTTTCATTCTATTTGCAGGAGCATTAATCAGCACAGCCACCCTAGGGTTGCCAGTCTTTGCTGGATGATTTAATTCAAAATAAAATAAACCGTAGTTATGTTTTAACAGATTTGGTTATATTTTTATGAAATATTATTTTCCAAAATAACTGACCAATAATTAAATAAGAAATAAGAAGAATATAAAAATATTCCAAGATAAACCCAGTTGAGCCATGCAGGACGCTTATTATTTTTATTCATTAAATTTGATAAATCCTAATTAAACATAATATAATCAAAATATCAATGATTTTCCTTTAGAATTATAATAATTATACGTAACTTCTAAAAGTTAAAACTAAAAGAAATTACAGAAGAAAAGGTGTTTATGAAAAAATACTATAAGTTTCTCCCAAAACATATTAATGAATTTACTGAAACCTACAAAAGCTTAAAGGATAACAAATGGTCATTAGATTTCCCGGTTTTTCTTTTTGATCGAGATTGGTTCAAGCTAAAAAAAATTACGTTATATGATTTAGCTAAAGAACTTAAACCAGACAACTCAAAAGAAGCTCCAGAAATAATTCAATACCAACAATTACTCAAAGAAGGTCATGAACCTTTACTTGCAATACAAGAATGTTGGAATGAATTTGGTATTGAAGATTTTCATCGATCTCTTAGAAACTCATCAAAATGGGAATCAAAAGGTAACAATGGATGGACATTTAAAAAATACGTAGAACTTTTAATTGGATACAGAAAAACAATTGAAAATAACAATATTAATATACCTATAATAATTTTAGCTAGAAACCAAAAAGAAAATCACGAGCTTGAATGGATAAGCGAAAAATTCATTTCTGAATTTATAATCTCAGATTAAAACAGAAGCAGCAAATTTTAGATCTTTTATCAAGCAATAGTTAAATCATCAGATCTAGTTCCCCATTCAGTATCTTCCAAAAGATCAGAGTAACCTGAAGCATTTACCAAATTATATTTCTGAAATTTCCAATCTGAATCTTCCAGATAATCTGAGTACTCAAACGTTTTGGCAAGAAGTGAGAACTCTTTACTAAAAGGGCACATAAAATTTATGTATATACTCAATCATTCACATTTATAAAGATAAAAGCAACTAAACATTATATTTCCTAAATATTTAGATAAACATTTGATCAGAACCCCTAAAAAGCATAGATATATAAAGAAATTCTACTTAATATTATAGAAAAAACGTTATCTAAAAATAATCAGACATTACTTCCATTAGATCGCTGATATAGGATACAAAGATTAGAGAGACCTTTTAAAATAAGCATGGTATATATCCAAAAGAAAGAAAACGAGGAGTTTGATTTCGAAAAACTCCCCGAAGGGGTTTATTACTTTTCAGGTCAAGAGGGGTTTGTAAAAGTTGAGGTGGATAAAAAAGGTTATCAGTCTTGGTATTTAGAAAATTGGTTCGCTTCATTAGATCCAGACAATAATGAAAAGCAACGTAATAAAATCATAGAAGACATCAAACGCCGAATAAATAAAAATACAGGAGTGATTAATCCACCTAAAAATAATTAAAAAAACTGTTTTTATACTCTTGATGATTATGTGGATAAATTAATCATTTTAAAAGTATTAATACTTGATTGAATGCAATTCCAATCAATAAATATCTTAGTAATGTGCACCAAGCATATAAATAAACACATTCATTATCTGACTTAGAGACTTCCTCACCTTTTATCTTTAATAAAAGGTTAAATCTATAATTCCAATTATTTTTAATAATAAATAAAATGCAAACACCAAATAAAAGTAACAGGTTTTTATTTATCAACAAAAAGGTGGAAATGACAAAAGATAAATTTGCCAGAAAATCAATATATGGAATAAAAATAGCAGGTAAAACCAGTAAATTAGATAATATATAAGTAACTTTGCTAAGATTTAGCCAAGACAACATTTTGTCAATACTGTTACAAACATATCTTTAGCAAACAATTAAAAGAATGGCAAATTTTAATTAAAGATTGAGAAGAAATAAAAACCAAACAGCTTAAGAATAGAATCTAAATAGCTAATATATAAAAACAAGAGAGTCAGAAGACAAAGCTTAAGAGAACACCGAATCATCTAGCCTCTATTTATTTAGTTTTTTTTCAACTATCAAATATAAGTTCAAAAGTGTTATGATTGAAAAATTAGATCTTATAATAATGAAAATATTTTTTCTAATATCCATAATAATAATAGCCATAATATTTCTCGGGAGAAAAGCTTTTAATTCAGCAAAAAGAAATCTTTTCAAAGACCAAGCAGCATGGTCTGGTAAGGATATAAAAATAAAATATAATAACTCAATAGAACTGATAGAATCTAATGATAATGATAATTTCCTAAAAATTATTGCTGATGAATCTAAAATATATTTAGATAATCAGTCTAAGGAAGAAGAATGAAAGCAAGTACAAATAATCTTTTTATAGTAATTTTTATCATTTAACATCAATGTACTATCTATTATTGTTGATTAACAATTTTTATTTTCTTTTAGTAAAGAATGCATTAATTGATATGACAATAAATAATCCGATCTTTATCTTTTCTTTGATAACTGTAATTTGGTTCATACCAGGGATTATAGTCAGGAGATTTAACGAAATAAAGCTAAAAAAGAAAACAGAGAAAAGGCAAGCTGATGCTATTCAAAAACTCTATCCTAAGTCTAAAGATTGAATGAAGTAGATCTCAATATAATTCTAACCAAATAAATTCATCTCTTATACGCTTTGTTATTTATTCTTATAGTTTATTTATCGCTTAAATAACTTTTGATAGGGTTACTGATATAAAATAAATACTAAAATAATCTTTTGTCCTTAATTGTCTTAAAAGATATAATGGACAAAGACAAAAAACCAGAAAGTATTAATGATGATAAGAAAACTAGGACAGTATGGGGGATACCTACTAAGTGGAATATTAATAGCATGGCTTATTAACCCAGTAGCTGCAGAAGCATTCCTTGAAGTATTTTTAAAAATGACATTACTAATATCTATTCCAATAGTTGGAGCCTATCTTCTAGATAAGCTTATTCTTTTAAAACATCAAAAAGCCTGGAATATAATTCTACCGATATGGATAATAACAAGTATATATTTTAGTTTTAGGCTAGTTAAATTAATAGAAAACCGTATTAATTAATGTTTTGAGCAAACGGGTCACAGTAATGGTCAATCCATCAATAACTTCACTTAAAAGTCTAATTGGGCAGTTCTGATAACAAGCATATACAAATTCATTAGCATTTCTAGAAGTTAAAATATCTTGCCTTAGTGAGAGAATTCATGCTTTATGGATAATGATTAATACAGTAAATAATTTGAACAACATGGTGCTTCCTTTTATTACTGCAATATTTTTCCCGGACTATGGTTACCAAGGCATACCTTGGGATTTATATTTACTTCATTTCTTCTTTTTCGCAATAGTCATACCCTTTCATGTGATTATTTTCGCAGCCCGTAATGCTCAGATAGTGAAGCCTAATGGAGTAAAGGATTGGCTAAAGGGAGAAACTAACTCAACCAAAGACGAACTAGCAACTAGGTTTCCAAACAATTTTCCTACTGCTTAACTTTTTCTTAAGCCGCTTAAAAAATGTCTGAATTTATCAAGGTGCTACAACTTCACTAAATTTGGGCAATTTTAGGTTTATATATATACCTGCATCTAAAAAAAAATGCTTCATTTGCCATTCTTAACCTTTGCTTTGGGAGGGGGAAGCCTCTCAGCGACTATTGTCGGTGTTGTATCCCTTGTTCTGTTTGGATTAGTTGGTTTTATTGCAGGACCAAATCTATCTAAATTCGATTCTGAAGCTTAGGAGGGAAGATAGCAAGTAGACAAATCTACTAGCCAAAACCCTCATTAAAAGATAGATTTTAAATTTTAAAAAATCTATCAATAGTAAGTAAATTACTTAAAAAATCCAATTCCATTAGGTGACTACACACTTGGTGGAATTTGTTTTTTTTAGCTTAATTAAAAAAATGATAAGTTGAAAAGCTATAAAAACTACAAATAAAAAAATTCTGAACAATTAAATTACTATCTGAAATTTTCTAAGATCAGACAATCCAAAGACGATTCCTTACATAAGCTAATCTTATGTCATATATGATTGTTAGATATAAAGCTTGATTAGTTGTGGCTCTAGCTTATACATTCATAAGCAACAAAGTTTACAAATCTAATTAAATGGAAATGAATCCGTATAAGCCTTTCTTACAAGCTATTCAAAAAATCTATAAAAATTTCAAGTAAAAGGTTTTAGAAATTTAATGTGAAGATTTAAATTCTCCACCTCTTCCTCCTGCTTCGATTGCTTGCCCTATTCGAGAAAATAAGTTCAGGCTTTCATTATTTAAATTAATTACTTCAACCTTTGATCCACCTAATTTTATTCTTCTGATCACTTGATCAAGTACAGCTACACCGCTTTGATCCCAAATATGAGCCTCAGCCATATCGATTGTGATTTTTTCAGGATGTTCATGTAGTTCAAATCCTTGCCTGAAGTAAATACTGCTAACAAAAAACAATTGGCCTTTAACTTTATAAACCCTGTGATTTTCTCCATTCAAGGAAGATTCAACCTTAATAACTTTTGCAACCTTTCTGCTAAACAATATAGCTGCAAGCCCTACGCCAGATAAAAGTCCTAAAGCTAAATTGTGTGTAATAACAGTTACGAAAACAGTCAAAAGCATAACTGAACTATCACTTCGGGGAATTCTGCGTATATCTTTAATTGAAGTCCAATTAGCAGTATTGATTGCAATCATTATCATTACTCCAACCAATGTAGCCATTGGAATTTGATTAACCCAATCCTTAGCAGCAAGAATCATTCCTATTAAACAAACCCCAGAGCTTAAGGTCGAGAGACGAGTCTTTCCTCCGTACCCCACATTCATAACCGATTGACCAACCAAAGCGCATCCAGCCATGCCTCCAAAAAGAGAACTAACAATATTTCCAATACCTTGACCTCGAGCCTCAATATTTTTATTTGTACTTTTGTCTGTCAAATCATCAAGAATATCTTGTGTGAGAAAAGTCTCCATAAGCCCTACCAAAGAAATTGCTAAAGCTGTCGGAAGAATTAAACCAAGTGTTTCGAAATTAAATGGAACTTTAGGGAAACCAAAACCAGGCAATCCATTTGGAAGAATCCCTAAATCCGAAACAGTTGGAACATTTAATTTAAAACCAATCGAAATTGCAGTGCAAATAAAAATTGCGACTAATGCTGAAGGCAAAAGTTTGGTAACTTTTGGCAGTAAATAGATAATTAATAAAGTAAGCAAGGTCATTCCCCAAATCGCCGGTAATTGAACTACCGAAATATCATTTGATGAATGAGCGATGTCAATCCCTAAATGAGGCAATTGAGCAAGGAAAATCAAAATAGCCAGCCCGTTCACAAAACCATCCATAACAGGCTGAGGTACAAATCTCATCTGATGTGCAAGTCTTAAATACCCCCAAGCAATCTGAAGAACTCCTGTAAGCAATCCAGCAGCTAAAAGATATTGCAAACCAAGACCAGGACTGATATTTTCCCCTTGTTGAACAATCCCAGTCATCAAAAGAGCAGTTGAACCAGTTACCGAAGTAATCATGGCCATTCTGCCACCAAAAATTGCGAGGGTAACAGAGAGTAAAAAGGCTCCAAATAAACCAACTCTTGGATCAACTCCTGCGATACCAGAAAAAGCTATTGCCTCTGGAATCATTGCAAATGCGACAACAAGACCAGCGAGAACATCACGAGAAGGAGAGATAAATCTCTCCTTTGCTAAAAACTTGTTCAATTGCGAAATTACTCTTCTACCATCCTGCCTTATTAGATATGAGAATCTATATTTTCAAGAAGATCTTCGTACTAATATGAATAAATCAATGTTCAATCAGATTCTTCCCTCTTCTCAATAAATGAATCCATTAATTTTTTGTACTCATTCTCTCTTGAGCTTTTTGCAAAGCCGACAATAAAAACAATAGATGAAACTATAATTAAAGCAAGTATTGTTGGACTAAGGCCCATTTCACTAGCAGTCAAAGCAAAGAAAATACGAACAGGCATTAATTGCAAACATAATTTTAACAAGCCTAAGTTGAAGTAACCAAGCGGCAAAGTTTTTTAGACAGAAGTTTATTTTAAAGACAAGTTAAATCAAAAAATACTAAAAATTTATTTTGATTTTTCTTTGATTAAGCTAACAAATTCATCAGTAGTTAAAGCAGGTTTATACTCCCAAATCATTCCATATTTATCTCTCCAGGATCCAAAAACCTTAAACAAAATCGATGCACTACCTGCCCTACAAATTATTACACCTGTTCCATCTTGAGGTGTATGAGCCCATGCAATTCTTTCATAGCCATCAATAAGATCTTCAGATTTACCACTTTCAATGTAGTCTACGAATGCTTCTGAAGAATAAAGTTGGTCCTCAGAAGATTCAAATCTCCAAGTAACAATATAAAGCTGCATTTTTAGTTTTGATAGGAATCATATTCTATCTGAGAATTATTTTTTATTCCTAAAACCTGGTTCAAATTGTCTTCTTGCTGCCTGTGTTCTTAATATTAACTGCCTTCCTGAACTTGAAAGAGTAAATCTCAATGCTTTACCAGATTTAAACATTGCTTCTCCAATTGCCTTCGTTCTTGATAGTTCAATTTGATATGCCCTACTAACCGCCCTTTCCGCATCAACATTAGCCAACTTAGCTTGTTGAGCCAAACGTTTAGTTTTTGATTTTGGAATAACTGAGAGCTCGCTTTCAGGTTCTGCCCACCTCCATAACCAATTAGAATTGGATTTTGTAATTGAAGAAGATTTCTTAACCATTCCCCCATTTCCATATAACGAAGAGGCAAATATTCACCTCAAGACGACCCTAACCGCTACTGGTAAAAAAAATGGATTAAAGAGCAAAAAAAAAATGAAAGTTAAAAAAGTGCTTAAAAAGACAAAGTCTGGAAAATTAATTACATCAGATACAAGTTTTTATATATAGATAAATTCATTAAAAAAAAAATAATTGAGAACAACTAAAATTGCAGGATCTTTAAAAAATCAATGAGGGAATTAAAAATTTGATCCTTTGTTTACTAATTAAAGCTCAAAGGCAACTCCATTAAAGCCCAAGCATACAAAGATACATTTATAGCAATTGCAGCTCCTACAGAAAGTTTCTTCATAAAAAATTAAATTACTATATTTATAATTCAGCAACAAAATTTCTTTTTAGAAAGTATTTATATTCTCATCAACACATTAGTATTTGGCATTCAAAGATTATTAGGGAGGAAAAGAAAATCTGACCTGCAATTATCAAGTAGTTCCCTAACCTTAGCTAATTTCGATTCAAGCAATTGATTAGCTTTTAGAGTGATCCAAATAGGTTTTATTAATTCATTATTAGGTCCAAGTCTTACTCGGGCACCAAACCAGTTTGCATGAGAAGGTATTGAAGCTCTGCATTCAATCTCCTCAAAGGTTAAATCAATCTTTCTTTCGATAAGCCATTCTTCAACAAGAATCAAATCGGTGAATTTATTTAAACCCGCGTTAACAGAAGTACAGCTGCATACAAAGAGTGCCAGAAATAATTGAGTCTTTAAAGCTCTAGAAGTGTTAGTCACTTCGGGAATCCAGCAAATTTCTTAAATTTATATGGGTCGCCTGAGATTCGAACTCAGGACCAGCCGGTTAAAAGCCGGATGCTCTACCACTGAGCTAGCGACCCTTCTGAGACCAATAATAAAGTCCAATATGAAAAATATCACGTTGCAGAAGCATTAATGACCTTAATGTTCCTTTTTGAGGACTAAAAAAAAATAAAAAGATATTTTTTTCCCTTCCTCATTGATTTCTTAGATATTTTTGATGTCTTAATAAATAGTTGAAGGACATAAGAATATTATTTAATTAAGCTTCTTAAAAGAAAAAGTACAACAGTTTGAAAGAAGATCCCTCGGTAATCGTTATAGGTGCTGGTCTTGCAGGCTCTGAAGCAGCATGGCAAATAGCAAGTGCTGGAATAAAGGTAAACCTCTTTGAAATGCGTCCAAAGAAGAAATCCCCAGCTCACCATTCATCCGCATTCGCAGAACTTGTTTGCAGCAATAGCTTCGGCGCGCTTAGTAGTGACAGAGCAGCAGGGCTCCTACATGAGGAGCTAAGAAAATTAAACTCTATTGTCATATCTAAAGCTGATAAACACTCTGTTCCTGCTGGAGGGGCACTTGCAGTAGACAGAAGTCAATTCAGCCAATCAATAACAAATGAACTATCTTCACATCCTCTTATTAATGTTTTAAGAGAAGAATGCCCTCGTTTACCTCAGGCAAACCAAATAACAATTCTGGCCACAGGTCCTTTAACAAGCGAATCGCTAGCCGAAGACATACAAGAATTCACAGGGAGAAAAGAATGTCATTTTTTTGATGCAGCTAGTCCAATAATTACAGGAGAAAGTATTGATTTTTCAACAGCCTTTCTTGCAAGCAGATACGACAAAGGTGATGCTGATTATGTTAATTGCCCAATGGATAAAGGCTCATATTTAAAATTTCACTCAGAGTTAATCAAAGCAGAACAGGCTCAATTAAAGGATTTTGAAAAAGAATCAGCTCTTTTCTTTGAGGGATGCCTTCCTATAGAGCAACTTGCAAGAAGAGGAATAGAGACCATGCGTTATGGCCCATTAAAACCAATAGGACTATGGGATCCAAGATGGGGAGATGTAAACGACAAAAGTGTCCGAATCCTTAAAAGAGCTCACGCTGTCGTTCAATTAAGACAAGAAGATAGAGCAGGTCAATTATGGAATCTCGTTGGATTTCAAACAAATTTAAAATGGGGAGAGCAAAAACGTGTATTCAGAATGATTCCTGGTTTGTCGAAAGCAGAGTTTATTCGATTTGGAGTTATGCATAGAAATACGTTCCTTGAATCACCAAAGCTCATAGAGCCATCACTCCAGTTTACAAATAGAAAAACTTTGTTTGCTGCTGGACAACTTACTGGTACAGAAGGGTATGCGGCTGCTATTGCTGGAGGCTGGTTGGCAGGAACTAACGCAGCATTGCTAGCCAAAGGATTAAACACAATTACTTTGCCATCGTCTACCATGATTGGAGCATTGACAAACTTTGTGAGTAATAGTCAAGCAAGTTCACGAGTTCAAAATAAAAAAAATTTTCAACCTATGCCAGCTAATTTTGGGTTACTACCTGAACTCGATAATAGAATTAATAACAAACGAGAAAGATACAAGAAATATAGAGATAGATCCTTAGAGCAAATAAACAAGTTTAAAGAATCATTTTTTGAAACAAAATCTTTAACCACAACCATTTAAAAATGTTTTAAACATCATGACTCAAATACAAAATAAAAACAAAGCAACTTGCGACTGGGATTCAATAGTTATTGGTTCCGGTCTTGGTGGATTAGTTACTGCAAGTCAATTAGCAAGCAAGGGTGCAAAAGTTCTTATACTTGAACAATATAAAATCCCTGGTGGAAGTGGTGGTTCATTTAAAAGAAAAGGATATACCTTTGATGTTGGAGCATCCATGATATTTGGATTTGGTAATAAGGGATACACCAATTTACTAACGAGAGCACTTAAGGATGTTGGACAAGAATGTGAAACAATTCCTGACCCAACACAATTGGCATATCATCTACCAGGTCAATTTGAAATTACAGTTGATAGAGACTATCAAACATTCATTACTAAGTTAATAAATTTATTTCCCCACGAAGAGAAAGGAATAAATCACTTTTATCAGAAATGCTGGGATGTATTTAATTGTCTAGATTCTATGCCTTTACTTTCAATAGAGGATCCCGCATATCTAATTAAAGTTTTCTTCAAATCACCCCTGTCATGTCTTGGCCTGGCCAGATGGTTGCCAGTAAATGCCGGTGATGTTGCTAGACGATATATAAAAGATCCTGATCTTTTAAAATTTATTGATATTGAATGTTTTTGCTGGTCAGTCATGCCCGCGAATCTAACTCCAATGATAAATGCTGGTATGGTCTTTTCTGATAGACATTATGGAGGCATTAACTATCCGAAAGGAGGTGTAGGAATTATTGCAGAAAAATTAGTGAATGGTATAGAAAATTTAGGGGGGGAAATAAGATACAAATCTAAGGTTAAAAAAATAATTTTTGACCAAGGACAAGCCATAGGTGTTTCCCTGGCAAATGGTGAAGAAATTTTTGGCAAAACCATCATTTCCAATGCAACAAGATGGGACACATTTGGTGGCAAGGGAGTTGACGATCCACTCGTAGACACTGATATAACCCCTTCATCTGAAACAAAATGGAAAAGAAGATATACTTCTTCGCCTTCATTTCTATCTCTCCATTTAGGAGTAGATGTAGGATCTATTCCTTCTAAAACACATTGTCATCACTTACTTTTAGATTCATGGGAAGAAATGGAATCCGAGCAAGGAGTTACTTTTCTATCAATACCAACCCTGCTAGATCCAACATTAGCACCAGCCGGTAGTCATATTATTCATGCCTTTACTCCTTCTTCAATAGATTGCTGGGAAGGCTTAAGCAACAAAGAATATCTTGCAAAGAAAAAATATGATGGAGACAAACTTATTTCAAAATTAGAGAAATTAATTCCTAATCTAAGTCAAAATATACTTCACAAAGAAGTAGGAAGTCCAAGAACACATAAAAGGTTTCTCTCCAGGAACGAAGGAAGTTATGGGCCAATTCCATCCACAAGATTGCCTGGACTTCTTCCTATGCCGTTTAATACAACAAAAATCAAAGGACTCTATTGTGTTGGTGATTCGTGTTTTCCAGGTCAGGGCTTAAATGCTGTCGCTTTTAGCGGTTACGCATGTGCTCATATAATTGGCACAAAACTAGGAATAAACAAATGGGAGCTGCCTGGATAACTAATCAGTAAAAATCTTTGAAAGCTATGAAGGCAAGTTATCAAGGCTAAACCTATATCCCTGTTGGCGAACAGTTGTTATTCCTCCTCCATCGCCAAGGCCTGCTTGCTCTAATTTTCTCCTAAGCGTTAAAACCTGAGTATCAACTGACCGAGGACCACCACTAAATGGAGGCCAAGCCATTCGTAAAAGTTCATGACGGCTCCTTACCATCCCAGGGGGCATCAACAAAGCACACAACAAAGCAAATTCTCGTGGACTTAGTTCTACTGGTTTCTCTCTCAAGGTGACCTGCCTGAGAAGAAGGTGAACTTCCAAAGGACCTACCGCAACTCGTTCCTGTAAACCAATTCTTCCTCTTTTAAGCAAAGTCCTGCATCTTGCAGCTAATTCTTCTAAGCCAAATGGTTTTCTTAAAACATCATCTGCTCCGTCATCTAAAAGACCTACAACGGGCTCAACGCCTGTTCGAGCGGTAAGCACAATAACTGAACACCCCAATTGTTGTGCAAGTCGTAGGGCTGAACTTTTTTCTAACAACTCAGCACTAACTAATAAATCCGGTGATTGATCCCGACAAAGGTCCACTGCCTCTTCAGCAGAACTTACTGCTGCGGCCAACTGACCATCCTGCCTTAGCCTCTGAACCAAAACAGTTCTGAGGGTTGGATGTGGCTCTACAACAAGCACCTTAGAAGGTGATTGCGTGGTTGCTTGAATAGAAGAAGAACCTGAAGGAGATCCTTGAATTTGCTCAGTAGCAAGCTGATCTGCAGGTGTTAATGTCACAAGCCAGAAAAGTAGACCCTTAGACTAGATGGAATACTAAAGCAAACTGTTCACGGACTACCAAGAATAGTCAGTGTCTTAGCAAACCATGACATCTTTTGATGCTCCAGAAGCCATAAAACACTTCCAATCAATTTGTGATGCCTGTCAAGAGCTGACTAGTCGTTATCACAGTCCCTCTGAGCTGAGAATCTATGCAGATGGGTATCTGCATTCTTTAAGGAATTGCAATAGGTTAGGTTCTCGAGATCAAGAGAAATTAGAGGCCTTAATTGATCGATGGATCATGGATCCCTCAAGCTTTATTGGTCCAGATGGTGATATTAATAACCTATTTTTCCAAAGAGAAACGTAAAATATAAAGGGAAAAGTAACAACTTATGAAGCTAGTGCTATTTCAAGCTTTTCCTTCAATTCACCAGAGTTATACATGCTTATCAAAATATCGGATCCGCCAATAAATTCTCCTTTTACATAAACTTGGGGTATTGTCGGCCAATTTGAATACTCCTTTATCCCTTCCCGTATTTCCATATCCGAAAGCACATCAAAAGTCTCAAAGGTCATTCCCAATGAATTGAGAATTTGAACAACATTATTGGAAAAACCGCACTGAGGCATCAACTTATTACCTTTCATAAAAACAAATATTGGTTTCGAATTGATTAAAAGTTCAATTTTGGAACGAGTGTTGGAATCCATGATGGAAAATTTAATGAGGAGTTGAAGTTGTCAGAGCGAGAGCATGAATTGTTTCAGTTTTCAATTCATTTTTTAATGCACCATAAACAAGTTGGTGTTGCTGTACAAGAGTTAACCCATTGAATTTTGCAGATACTACATTTACTTCAAGATGATCCCCTCCTCCTAAATCTTTCACATCAATTTGAGCATCAGGAATAGATTGCTTAATTAGTAGAGTGACTTCATTGGCTGTAATCATTTTCTAATAGGTAATTAAGAATGAATTAAAGAGAAACAAATTCCAAAGTTACTTCTAAAGAAAGAACTAACATAATCATATTATCTTCGACCAACAGCTAACAATGCTGATTGTTCAGCAGAATGCATACTTTTAGAGAGTGCAATATTAAAATCATTTGTAGATTGCTTAAATTTTTTGGAAATAGTTATTGGTTTAGAGAAACAAATTGATGCAGTTCCACAGAGCTTCGGAATAACTTCACTGTAAGCCAATCCAACTGGAACAATTTTTATATCTATATCTCTATTTGAAGCTAGTTGAGCCAGACGAATCAATCCTTTTTTGAGTTTTACAGGTTCGCCAAACCGATTAATCTTACCCTCTGGAAATACAACTAATTGCTGACGAGATATCAACAAATCCACTGCATATCTAAGAGTAGTCAGAGATGGGCTTCCTTGATCTATTGGGAAACAACCCAACCTATTTAAGAACCACCCTTGAATGCCTTTCATTTCTGAAAGAGTGACCATAAATCTACAATCTCTGCTAGTGATTCTTCTTCCAGCAGCCATAGTTAACATCAAAGCATCCCATCTTGATCTGTGAGTAGGGGCAAGCACAACGGAGCCTTTGAACGGTAAATTTTCAACGCCAATAATTATTCTTCTTCTAAAAAAATTATTTAAAACAAGATCCTGAGTCGCCACCATAGCCAATCGACTCCAGAAAGGATCAACCCCAAGACATATTTTTTTTTCTCGCTGGAGAAGGGGCAAAAAACTCCCTCACTAAAAAGCTATGTAATGAAGTTAACTCCGAAAGCTTTATAATCAATGGTCGGACTGGGCAGTTACTCCAGCGGCTAAACCTTAATTTGCTTTTAATGAATACAATCAGGGTAAATTTAAATACCTATGACAAGCCTTGGCGTAAACATTGATCACATAGCAAATGTTCGAGAAGCCCGTAAAACATTTGAACCTGATCCAGTAACAATGGCACTTTTGGCGGAATTAGGCGGAGCTGACGGCATTACAGTTCACCTAAGAGAAGATAGAAGGCATATTCAAGATAGAGATCTAAATCTTCTAAAAGAGACTGTGCATTCTCGACTAAATCTAGAAATGGCGGCTACTGAGGAAATGACTTCAATAGCTCTTAATACGAGGCCAGATATGGTTACATTAGTTCCAGAGAAAAGAGAAGAAATCACCACAGAAGGAGGACTAGATGTAATTAAGCACAAAAACAAATTAAAAGAAATAATTCAAGTTCTATCAGATGCTGGTATTCCAGTGAGTATTTTTGTTGATCCAGTCCAAGCGCAGTTGGAAAATTGCGCTGAAGTTAAGGCAGCTTGGATTGAACTGCACACAGGTAAATATGCAGAAACCAAAAACCAAGAACGAGGCTTGGAATTATCCATTCTTAAAGAAAGCACAGCCAAAGCAAAATCCTATGGCTTGAGAGTAAACGCAGGGCATGGATTAACTTATCAAAACGTTGAACCGATTGCAGCTATAGAAGGGATTGAAGAATTAAATATTGGCCATACAATTATTTCTAGAGCCCTTTCAGTAGGCCTATCTCAAGCAGTAAAAGAAATGAAAAGCCTAATTATCAATCCAAGAAAAGACAAATTCTTAATTTAAAAATACCCTTAAATCGCATTTTGAATCTTGTTAACAATTTATCGAAGTAATAAAGCCGAATGGTTAGCAGAGATATTGGGACAGGAACTCCGATTAAACCCTCCTGCAATAACTGAAGAAGTTAACATTATTGTAAGTACATGGCCATCAAGCAGATGGCTAAGTGAAAAACTATCAATTATTAATAATATCAATGCATTAGTTAAATACCCTTACCCTGGTACATATTTAAAAAGGCTAGTAAAGAAATCTATTGGTATTGATCCCAATGAAAAAGATCCATGGGAAAAACATCATCTGGCTTGGAATATTTTAGAATTATTACCAGAATTAATGAAAGAGGAAGAAGCTCAAGTAATTCGTTCCTGGCTAGAAATAAACGATAAAGAAAATGCACAAATCAATCTGAGTTCATGGGATCTTGCGAATCATATTGCAGAGACATTTGATGATTATATTCTTTATAGACCTGAAATTATCAAGCAATGGTTAAGCAAGAAAACTAAGAAAAATTATAGAGAAATTAGTGTTAATAAAAATATCCTTTGGCAAGAAATATTATTTAATTTATTATATAAAAAGATAAACAAAGATCCGTTCTGCATCCAGGCCGAAAAAGCTATTGAATGTTTAAAGAAAGATGATATTCCTAAACTAGATTATCCAAAAAATCTATACGTCTACGGACTTAGTAGTCTGGCACCACTGCAAATAGATTTAATTCAAGCATTTTCAAAAGTAATAAATATAAAAATTTATATAATTTCCCCTTGCAATGATCTTTGGCAAAGATGTGAAGCAAGAAGACTGCAATTTAGAAACACATGGAATACGCCTCCCGAAAGGCAATGGTTACTAGAGTCTCCAAGACTTGAAGCCTTCCTTGGACGGATGGGTGCTGAATATCAACAGTTACTAGAAGGGAGTGGTGAATATCAATTGGGAGATAGAAATGAGGAAGATATTTTTTCTCTTACAGCAGATATCGCCAATAATAAAGGGAACAAACCAAATTTATTAGAACAACTACAACAAGAGTTGTTATCCACAAAAAGTGAAAGTATTTTAACCAAAGAAAAATCTGACAAATCACTCCTTTTCCTTAAATCTCCAGGAAAGTATCGACAAGTGGAATTAATACGGGACCATATATTACAGCTCTTCAGCAATGACAAGAAAATTCAACCAAGAGACATTTTAATAATGACACCACAAGTTGATAGCTATGCACCAATAATTACCTCAGTGTTTAATAATATAGATAACAATACTACACAGCTACCCTGGGTAATCACAGATAAAAGTCAAGAAGATAAAGTAGGTTTAATACATTTTGTGTTAAACCTATTAGAGGTTTCTGCATCTCGTCTAACCGCATCAATTTTTGAAAACTTATTAACTAATCCAGCATTACTAAGGCAACAGAATATAAGTATTGACGACGTGAGTGACATAATCAACAGCCTTCAATCCGCTGGCTTTACCTGGGGACTTAATTCCTCAGAAAGATTTGGGGAAGAAACTCATAGCCTATGTTGGTGTCTAGAAAGGTTTCTACTTGGTCTTGTTTTACCAGATAATCCAATTAATGGAATAACCAATATCTCCCCTTATTCCGAGAATATTTCAAATACAGAGTTTATAAAAGCTTGGGGTATCCTTTCAAAACTTTGCAATTATATCGATACGTTTCGCAGTCAACGTTCATGTAAAGAATGGATAAAACTTATAACATCGCTCGTAAAGGATTTATTTGGAGATGGTGGAGAATGGGCATGGGAAGAGCAACAACTACTAACTGTTGTTAATAATTGGGGGCTCATAACAGCTAATTGTGAACTAGAGATTGATTGCCTAATAGTCAAAGACATTATCACTAAAGCATTAAGTTCTACAAATGGCAAATTTGGTCATAGGACAGGGAAAATTACGATCAGTGCCTTAGAACCAATGAGAGCAATCCCTCATCAAATCATCATCATCATGGGACTAGAAAGTAAAACTTTTCCAAGAATAGAGAAGAGAAGAAGTTTTAATCTCCTAGAAAGAAAAAGAGAGCTTGGAGATCCAAACCAATATGATAAAGACCGCTATTCATTGTTAGAAGCTTTAATCTCAACTCGTCAAAACCTTTTGGTTTCTTGGAATTCAAAAGATGAAAAGACAGGAGAAGATCTTGAACCTCCAAGCCCTATTCAACAATGGCTGAATTACTTAAAAATTAAATTAGGAGCCAATACCTTTCAAGAGATTCTCATTGAGCCACCAGCAAATCCTCTTGATCATTTCAACTTTATAGAAACCGAAAACTCACAAATCATGAGTTGTGATAGGAAGAATCTAGACGCTAGAGAATGGCTTGAAAAATCAATCCCGACTAAAAATATCTCACTAGCATTACCGCTAAAGTGGAAAGAAATAAACGTAAGCGAATTAAAATCTTATTCCTTCGAGAAAACCAAAGAATGGTTACTCAATCCACAAATGACATGGTTAAAAGAGCACGAAATCCAATCAAGAGAATTTGTCAATCTTATTGAAGACAATGATTCTCTCGAGCTTTCAGAATTAGACAGATATAAAATTCTTAAACATCGACTGGAAAGTAGTGATCTCTTAAATATTAAGGATATAAAAAATAACTCAAACTACTGGGAAGAGAACTATTCTGGCAAAGGTGTTTTTCCTCCAAAAGGCTCTGGATTACTAGAGAAGGAACTACTTCAAGAGCGATGGAATAATTTAGTATCCGCAATATACGCTACAGGTCAAATCACGAAAAGGAGTATAGAGATGCAAGATTTAGAGGGTGAATTTTACTTTGGAGGGAAGAATTTAATACAGATTGAAGTTGGGAGTTTAAAATATAAGACTCTTATGAATGCATGGCTAAATCATTTATATTTATCTGCAAATAGTTCATTTAACTTTAAAACACTGATAATTTCTAAAAAAACAGATTATAAGAAAAAAATTCAATTCAAAGTAAGCAAGGAGATTTTACCAATCAATACCAAAGAAGCGACAAAAATTTTAAAGAAGATACATCAATTAGCAACCGCAGGAAGAAATAATTGTTGGCCCATACCACCAGAAAGTGGGCTTGATTATGCCCTTGCTACAAAAGGCAATAATAAGAATGAGCAAGATTTATTTCAAAAGAAATGGGAAGGTGATTTATATATGCAAGGAGAAAGAGAGACGCTAGCAATGGAACTTTGTTTTGGCAAAAAATGCAAAGCCTCTACTTTTTTAGATTTTGAATCATTTAATGATGTATTGATGAGCCTCTATGAACCAATCCTAAAAAACACGAACTAACTAATAACTAAAATGAAGCTTAACAGCAATCTCTATAAGAATATTATAACTCTCTTATCAAAATGGGGATTTAGTAAGCAGGGTCTGTTTAATAATTCAAAAGGAGAGTGGTATTTATTTTCTCAAATAGTTTTAATTCTCCTTCATTTAATACCTCCCTACCCAGAAATAAAGCAAATACCATTTTCAATAAATGCTTTTTGTATAATTCTTGGATTAGCAATTTCAATTCTAGGTCTATTCATTGTCATTAAAGCATTTATAGATTTAGGAGAAAATCTAACACCGCTCCCTTATCCAATGAATCAATCAAGTCTGATAAAAAATAATTCATATCAAAATGTTAGGCATCCCTTGTATAAGGGATTATTATATATTTCTTTAGGAATATGTATTTTTTCATTAAGCATAATACATCTATCTCTACTAATATCATTAGCTTACATTTTAAAAATAAAAGCCTTAAAGGAAGAAGAAAGGTTGAAAATTAAGTTTCCTGAATACAAAAAATATATAAAAGAAGTACCAGCTATTATAAAAAAAATAAAATATTTAGACTGGAGATCCTAAATGTTAATTATAAGAAATTTAAAACATAAATATCAAGGAATAATAGAAAGCGAAAGGATTAGTTCTTATTTTATAATTATATATATGAAATAAATATGACTAATATAGAATTATTTCAAGCGAATAAATATCCTTTATCGAATGGAATGCGTCTAATAGAAGCAAGTGCTGGAACAGGGAAAACATTTTCTCTTTCTCATCTTGTCTTAAGGTTATTAACTGAAAAAGAATATTCAATAAATGAAATACTAGTTGTTAGCTTTACAGAAGCAACAGCATCAGAAATAAAAGCAAGAATTATTGAAAGATTAATTCTTGCATTAAAAATAATTGAATCGATAAATACAAACGTAAAGCCATATCAGATTGATAATGTACTAAATGAATGGGTCGAATTAAATATAACATCTAAAGAAAGAGCTTTATATATAGCATCACTACTCTTAGAAGCATTAGAGAGAATTGACAATGCAGATATTACAACAATTCATGGTTTTTGCAGTAAAACACTTCTTAGAGAAGCTATTGAGAATGGAAATAATTTAAACCCAACCATCGAAAAAGATTCAAAATCACTAATAAATGAAATTGTTGAAGAATATTGGAAAAAAGAGATATTAGAAATAGAAATTTCAGAATTAAAAGGTTTATTTAAAAGTAATTTTAATCGTAAGAATTTGATTGAAGTTCTTAGTTCATTGGATAATGATCCAAATAATAGTTTTAAAAAAACTTTTAATGACTTAAAAATAGAAGAAAGTCTTTCAAATCAATTAAACAACTATATTGAATCATTATGGATAAAATTTACTACTGCATGGGAAGAGAAGGGCCAGGAGCTTGAAGATAGCTTCATAGAGATTGCCAAGGATCTAAGATCTCAGGGTATTAAAGATACAAAGCCATACTCATCCAAGCCCAGAAAAAATCGTTATGAGCTTTTAAGTAACTGGATTGAAGAATATAAAAAGAAAAAACGACCATCATACGAAGATATTCAAAATCAAGACCTTATAAATAAATATTTTCATCCAAAAAATATTTACCAACTAGATATGAAGTATAAAATTGATTCATGTTCACAAGAAATGGAGCAAATTCTTGATATTATAGGAGATTTATATGATAGTCCCAGTGAATTCGTTTGGGAGCATGCTTTGTTATGGACTAAAAGAGAGCTTGAAAAAAGAAAATCTAAAAAGGGTTTGATAAATTATTCTGATCTACTTAAATTATTAGATCCCAAAAACCTAAATAGTAATGAAATTAAAGATAAAGTTAATCCAAATAATATCTATAGAAATCTAGAGCAAAGATATAAAGTAGCCTTAATCGATGAATTCCAAGATACTGACCCAGTCCAGTTAAGATTACTAAAAAAAGCCTTTGGCAACCGTTCATCACATCTATTACTAATGATTGGAGATCCAAAGCAAGCAATCTATAGTTTCAGAGGTGGAAGCTTAAATACATATATGAAAGCAAGAGAAGCTTGTGATCAAATTCATTTAATGAATGCTAATTATAGAAGTACAAAACCTCTAATTTTAACACTCAATAAATTATTTCTTGATGGTTTAATAAGATCAAATCTATCAACTCAAGAACTTAATCCATGTTCGCAAGAAGATCTACTAGAACTAAATGGAATAAAAGAACCTTTTAAGATAATAAATCTAATAAATAATAATCAAAAAGGAAAAGCTCAAAGAATAAAATTAGATTCAAAAAGCAAAATAGAGGATAAGATTCCAAAAGTTATTGGATCTTATTTGTTAGAGCTTTTAAGCAATAATCCCAAAGATTTAAACCCCTCAGATATTTGTATATTAGTCAATAGACACGATCAAGCTAAAAACATCCATAGCTATTTATCAAAAATAAAAATTCCTTCGCAACTCTTAAGTAATGAAAATATATTTACTAGAGAGGGTGCTCAAATCCTACAGATTTTCATTAACTGTATCGTCAGTCCACATAATCAACAAAAACTTGCTCTACTAGCTTGCTCTGAGCTAATGCAATGGAAAAAGGAAAGGCTTATTAAATCAAAACTTGATGGCGATTTTGATACATTATCTTCGAAGTTCTATGAACTTTCAAAATTATTTCCAAAGATTGGATTATTAGGCTGCTTGTCTAACTTTCTAGAAGGGAAATCAATAGCTGATCTTTCTAATAGAGGAACTTTATTAGGTGATCTTTACCAAAGCTCTCAATTAGTAGATGAACAGATCCATCGGCAGAAATTTAATGCCTTAAGAGCATCGCAATGGCTTAGTAGTCAAAGGTTCCAGTCCATTGAGCAAATACCTGAAGAATATCAACCTAACAGTGCCATTAGTAATCGCTCCGTAAATATAATTACAATTCACAAGAGTAAAGGACTTCAATTTAAAATAGTGATTTGTCCATACTTGTGGCAAAAGCCACCAGAAAGAAAAAGTCATTTATGGAAAGATAATCAAAATCTATTGATTTCTAAAAAGTATAAATGGCATAAAAAATATAGTTCATACCAAGATTTTATTAAAAAAGAATCCTTAAATGAAGCAGAGCGGTTAGCTTACGTTGCTTTTACAAGAGCTAAAAAACAATTAATAGTCCTGTGGACAAATGCTGCTGGTCAAGAAGGGAACCCTCTTTCAGGATTTTTATTTGGCTCTGAATCAATAAATCTAAAGATAGAAGACCACACAAAGGAAATGATGGAAAATTTATTCACGAAAAGAGAACTAAAAGTTGATATTCAAGATATAAAAACAATTGAAACAAATAAGACATGGACACAACCTAAAAGTGAAGTCAAATTATCGCTTGGAGCAATTCCTACCCATCAATTTGAGAATAGTTGGGGAAGGTATAGTTTTTCAAAATGGATAACACAAAAAAATGACGAATTAATTCTAAAAGACTTATCAGACGAGTTAAATGAAGATCATTCATTTAAGGATGAAATTGAGGATATATCTTTCCAAGAAGTTGATCAAGTACTTGTAGAGGAAGGTCAAAGTATTAACAGATTAGAAGATCAGATATGGTCTAAAGAAAGTCCTATTGGTAATTTCCCAAGAGGGCCTATAGCAGGGACTTGTCTTCATAAAATACTTGAAAAAATAGATTTCAATGATATTGAAAATCAACTAAAAGTTTCAACTATAATAGAAGAAGAATTAAATATGGTTAATATAAGTAATTCATTTATTGAACCAATTAATATTTTATTAAAGAGAATTGCAAATATCCCTTTAGGAGGTCCTTTAGGTAAATTTAAAATGAAAAATTTAAATGCTAAAAGCTCTATCAAAGAATTAAAATTTGATATTCCAATTTGTCATGAAGCTAATCCAATTAATACTCTCGAATTATCATCAATATTTAGAGAAGATGTTCAAAATAAATATGGCTCAGACTATATAAATAAACTGAAAGATCTAAATATCAATAGCAGCGGTTTCCTAACCGGATCCATAGACCAAGTTTTTGCAGACAACCCAAATCATGAAATTGCTAAATGGTGGGTTTTAGATTGGAAAAGTAACTGGATAGGAAGTCCCCTATCAAAAGAGCATAGTTCTTCTTGTGGTCCCTCAAATTATTCAATTTCCAAAATGGATGAAGAAATGTACCATCATCACTATCCACTACAAGCCCACATATATTTACTTGCTTTACATAGATTTTTAAATTGGAGGCTCCCCGATTATTCACCTCAAAAACATCTCGGAGGTTACATTTACGTATTTTTGAGAGGGGTTCCAGATAAAGAAGAGTTAGAAGAAAAGAGTTTTCTGAAATGGACTCCAGGCTTAATTGTCGAAGCTGCTCCTATTGAAAGAATAAGAAAATTAGATTTATTGATTAAAAGACAACATAGAGGAGATAACCCTTGAAAGAAATTTTTTCAACTGATTTAAATAAATCATTATTAGCTACTCTAATTCGCTATTTCCCACCTATAGAGATTAATGAAGCTTTAATAGATGTTGTAAATGTATTAATGGATGGACTATCAAGAGGCGATGTTTACATAGACATGAAAAAAATCCCTAAAAATCTTGAACTTAAATATAAAGATTGGCCAAGCTATCATATGAAAGCATTATTAGAGAGTGGCTGGACTAAAGGAGATAACTCCCCAATAGTTTTAAATGGAGATTTGATTAGTTGGCGGCGTACACATAATGAGATAGTAGAGACCATTCAAAAAATACTATTAAGGAATCAACCTATTAATCACTTATCTAAACAATTAGCTGGTCGAATTAATTCTAGAAGTCTAGAGCATTTAAATATTCAACAAATAGAAGCTGTTAATCTAGTTAAAAGTCAACAAATCATCTTATTAAGTGGTGGCCCCGGCACAGGTAAAACTAGTACCATCCTTCAAATGCTTTTACAAGCACTAACAAGGAATCCAACTCTTAATATTGCAATGGCTGCTCCAACAGGGAAAGCCGCGAAAAAACTAAAAGATACTATTCAGGCGGGTATTGTTGATTTTGAAGATCCTATAAAGGATAAACTTTCTAATATTCCTTCTAAAACATTACATAAATGGTTAGAAGCAGGAGCAAATGGCTTCAGAAGAAACTCTCAACGTCTATTAAAATTAGATCTAATAGTCATAGATGAGATGTCAATGGTTGACTTGTCAACCATTAATGGACTGCTCGATGCATTAACAAAATCATGTCAAATAATCTTAGTAGGTGATCCTGACCAATTGTTACCAATAGGAAGTGGTGGTATATGGCAAATTTTACAAGAGAAAGAAACGAAAACAAACCTTCAATCAAACTCAGTCAAACTTACAAAGTCATACCGAAACAAAGGAGATATCGCTTTATTAAGAAATACTCTAAAAGATGAGGGGGTTGATGCCTTTTGGCACCTGCTTTCAATGAAAGAAGATTCATCAAATACAACTCAGTACCTTTCATCCCTAAAAAGTATTCCAGATCCCGTAGTAAGGACTCTTTTCAACTATAGAAAGAAGCTTAAAAAGTTAACAGAAAATTGTATTAATCATATTCCAAATGAAGCCTGGCAATCAAGCATGATTGAGGTAGAACAATCAGTTGAGATACTAAAACTCTTTAAATTCATAGATAATCTTCTTATACTTTGTCCGCAAAGATATGGTCCCTGGGGTGTAAAAAAAATCCACGAGTTCATTTTAGGAAAGAGATTTGAGGAGGAAGTACACAAGTGGGGGGAGGGAACACCAATCATGGCAAAAAGTAATCAACCAGAAATAGGCTTAGCCAATGGAGACGTTGGGATAATTATTGGAAACGGTGAGAAAAGACGCTTTTTATTTAATGTTTTTTCTGAGGAACAAAGACTAGTAACACGATTAATAAACCCATCAAGGTTAAATATATTTGATGCGGCATATGCAATGACAATTCATAAAGCACAGGGAAGTGAAGCTGATCAAGTCCTTTTACTTTGGCCAAGCACCTCAAAAGTTTCAGAAGAGAAAACTCTCAAAAAAAGTTTTTCTGATGATTATGAAAAAAGAATGCTTTACACAGCAATAACTCGTGCAAAAAAACAATTACTGGTAATTACTAATAAAGAAGAGGACTTTTAAAGATGTGGGCAACTTATTCCTAAAAGGAATTTTGAGATGATAAAATAAAAATTATATCCCTTTAACAAGGCGAGTCAGCAAAGCACGGTAATACACCGATCGGAAGTTGTCTGCCTAATTTGAAGGACAAAAGGCAGCCATTATTAGATGACAACTAAAAATCTACATGAGGATTCCTCATGTCCAGTAGATCAAGATGTTCTCGAGGAATCTACTGAAGAAATATTGGATGAAGGTGATCAAAATTCAGAGAATGGATTTTCTGAATTTAATTTTAGTGAAGAACTAATTCAAACAATCTCTGATAAAGGCTACTCATCACCCACTCCGATTCAAAAAGCTGCAATTCCTGAATTACTTCTTGGTAGAGATTTAGTTGGACAAGCTCAAACAGGTACAGGTAAAACAGCAGCATTTGCATTGCCAATCCTTGAAAGACTAAAAAAGAATGTTGGACATCCACAAGTTTTAGTTCTAGCTCCAACTCGCGAGTTGGCTATGCAAGTGGCTGAATCATTTCGCACATATTCCGCAGGTCATCCACATTTTAAAGTACTAGCAATATATGGAGGCTCTGATTTCCGAAGTCAAATCAACACTCTTAGGAGGGGAGTTGATGTAGTCGTTGGGACTCCTGGGCGAGTCATGGATCATATGCGACAAAAGACTCTAAATACTAGTCGTTTAAGTTGTTTAGTTCTAGATGAAGCTGATGAAATGTTAAGAATGGGATTCATTGATGATGTTGAGTGGATTTTAGAACAATTGCCAGAGGAGAGACAATTGGTTCTATTCTCAGCAACAATGCCATCTGAGATAAGAAGATTATCAAAAAAATATTTAAACAGTCCTGCGGAAATAACTATAAAAGCAACTGAATTGAAGGAAAGACTTATCAGGCAAAGGTATATAAGCGTTCAAAATGTATATAAAGTTAATGCCCTTCAAAGAGTACTTGAAGCTGTATCAGAAGAAGGAGTAATAATATTTGCTAGAACAAAAGCTATTACAATTGTAGTAGCTGAAAAATTAGAATCATATGGATATAATGTAGCTGTTTTGAATGGAGATATTCCTCAAAATCAAAGGGAACGAACTGTTGAAAGATTAAGACAGGGTTCTATCAATATTTTAGTAGCGACAGATGTCGCAGCAAGAGGTCTTGATGTTGATCGAATTGGTTTAGTAATAAATTATGATATGCCATTTGATCGCGAAGCATACGTTCATAGAATTGGCAGAACTGGCCGGGCAGGAAGGAATGGTGAAGCTATTCTTTTTGTTAATCCAAGAGAAAGATCATTTTTAAGTAATCTTGAAAGAGCTGTAGGTCAACCAATTGAGAAAATGGATATCCCAGACAATGAACTTATAAACAGCAATCGAATTAAGAAGCTTAAAGAAAAATTAATAAAAGCCGCCTCAACGGAAAGAGACAACCCACAAGAGGTTCATATTTTAGAAGAATTAATAAAAAATGTTGAGAAGGAAATAGATATAGATCAAAAAGATTTAACACTTGCCGCATTAAATTTAGCAGTTGGTTTTAATGCACTCCTTGAGAATGGGAATGAGGATTGGATCAGGCAATCAGCTCAAAGGAATATAAGAAACGATCGACGAGACAATAAATTCAAACAACGTCGAAGAGGTGATTTTGATAACAACAGACTTGAAGATGCAATGGAAAGATTCAGAGTTGAAGTTGGGCACCGAGACAGAGTGAAGCCAGGAAATTTAGTTGGCGCAATTGCTAATGAAGCAGGATTAAAAGGGAGATCAATTGGCAGAATAAGAATATTTGAAAATTACAGCCTAGTAGATTTGCCGAAACAAATGCCTGATAAAGTTTTTCAAGCTTTAAAAAAAGTCAAAGTAATGAATAGAGAATTACAGATAAACAGAACTGACTAAAAAAGAATAAATATGGTTTATAAAATATTTTTCAGAAGCATAATTACATATTTGATTTTAATAATCAGTAGTCCTTTAGAGAATAAGGCAGCACATAAAAATAATCTAATCAATAGATTCTGCATTGCATCAATAAAATCAAAACTTAAATTTGAGGATAAGAAACTTTCAGATAACATTAGTCATTTTACATGTAAATGTTTCATGGAAAGATATAGATCTGGATCTTCTATAAAAAGCTCACGTGATTACTGCAAAGATATAGCTACAGAGAAATATAATCTCTAATTAAAAGAAATCTTCATACAATGATTGATTCAAAATCGAAAAAACCACTAATAAGACTTTTGGATAATCTTAAAAGTCAAAAGCATCTAATCTACTCAGCTATTACATGCTCTATATTAAATAAATTTTTTGATCTAGCACCACCTGTCCTGATTGGCATATCAGTTGATGTTGTAGTAAGAAAAGAGAGTTCATGGCTTGGTTCTATTGGATTTAATACAGTCCCAGATCAGCTTCTTGCGCTTGCATTTATCTCCTTTTTAATATGGAGCGCTGAATCATTCTTTGAATATTTATATGGATTAATGTGGAGGAATTTAGCACAAAAAACACAACACTATTTGAGGATCAAGGCATATGATCATTTGCAACAGCTAGAGATGACATTTTTCGAATCAGACAATACAGGAAGGCTAATGACAGTACTTAACGATGATATCAATCAACTAGAAAGATTCTTAGATGAAGGGGCTAATAAAATTATTCAGCTAATAATTACTGTTTGTATTGTTGGAGGAGCAATGATTTTCTTAGCTCCAGGAATTGCATTACTAGCATTCATCCCAATTCCATTTATTTTATGGGGTTCAATTAATTTTCAGAAGAGTCTAGCTCCTCGTTACCGTGAAGTTAGAGATAGAGCTGGAGATCTTGCCTCAAGACTTAATAACAACCTCAGTGGAATGCTTACTATAAAAAGTTTCGCTACTGAAGATTGGGAACTTGAAAGATTAAGGCTTGATAGCAATTTATATCAAGAAAGTAATAGAAAAGCAATTAAGTTATCAGCTGCATTTATCCCATTAATTAGATTCGCAATCCTATTTGCATTCCTTGCAATATTAATTGCTGGCGGTTTCCAGACTTGGAAAGGATTAATGCCAGTTGGAACTTATAGTTTTTTAGTATTTATTACTCAAAGATTATTATGGCCCTTAACAACACTAGGGCATATTTTAGATGATTATCAAAGATCAATGGCCTCAACAAATAGAGTTTTAGATTTAATAGATACTCCAATAAAAATTAAAACTGGCAAAGTCAAATTACATCCAAATAATATCAAAGGTGAAATCAAATTTAAAAATGTTGATTTTACATATCAAGGTCGATTTCAAGTTATAAAAAACTTCAATTTAAATATTAGTCCCGGCAAGAAAATAGGCATTGTAGGTGCTACCGGTTCTGGTAAAAGTACACTGGTAAAACTATTATTAAGGCTGTATAAAATCAGTAAAGGTTCAATAGAAATTGATGGAAACTCAATTGAATCATTAGATTTAAAAAGTCTACGACGATGTATTGCATTAGTAAGCCAGGAAACATATTTATTCCAAGGCTCAATTGAAGAAAATATTTCATATGGATCACAAAATATTGATAAATCAAAAATTATAAAAGCTGCAGACATTGCCGAAGCAACTGAATTTATTAGTCAACTGCCAGAAGGGTTAAAAACAATAGTGGGAGAAAGAGGCCAAAAGTTATCAGGCGGACAAAGACAAAGAATTGCTATCGCGAGGGCAATCTTAAAAAACGCACCAATATTAATATTAGATGAGGCAACAGCATCTGTAGACAATGAAACTGAAGCCGCGATTCAAAGATCTTTAAAGAAGATAACAAATAGTTGTACAACAATTGTTATTGCACATCGTTTAAGCACAGTAATAGATGCTGACGAAATTATAGTTTTAGATAAAGGTAAAATTATTGAGAAAGGAACACATATTTCTCTTCTAAAAAATAGAGATTTCTATTACTACCTGTGGAAAATTCAAGCTGGTGAAAATCATACTTAAGTTATATAAAGAAAGTGAAAGAACTAACTACTCTTTTAAAAGTGTCTTGCATTTTTGACCAGCGTTGTTCATTAGTGCTAGCAGCAAGTGTATATAAATAACCTCTATACACTACGACAGTAGCGATTTCGTGCCTACTCTTTTCTTCTAAATCAATAGAGTATTCAAGATCATAGAATTTGCGATTATCAACTTCCCTTTCTGAAGCATCAATTAATTGAATAGGATTATTACTATTTTTTTCACCGAAAAGTCTTTCCCCTACAGCATCCGCTCCACCCAAATCATCTAAATCAACTTCATTTTCCAATTTAGAAATTACAAGACTGAGAGTTTCATCGGAATTGATCAAATCATGATAAACAACCTCTGGCCCATTATCGACAGCCACTCTCGTCCACCCTGTTGGGAAAAGAAAACCATATCGTCCATCTTGACTTTTAAAAGGTTCCAACCCTGCCGCTCCCCCTGTAGAGCAAGCTCCAAGCGTCAAGATCAACGCTATAGCCAAAAGGGATTTAAGAGATGTTCGAAAAAAATTGATCATTTTGGAGACTCAAGCATCACTATTTTGATACATTTCTAATTTAACTGACGAAAATCTTCTTTAAATTACTGCAACCCAGATAAAAGTCTGACTACATTCAAGTTAATTGCTTCTGAACTCTGAGCGGCTTCACTAGACCATTATCTAAATTAATTGATCAGTTTGAGCAATTACCTGGTATCGGCCCCAGAACTGCTCAAAGATTAGCTCTTCATCTTTTGCGTCAGCCAGAAGACAAAATAAAATTGTTTGCAGAAGCTCTAATTAATGCGAAAAGTCAAGTAGGTCAATGCAAGAAGTGTTTTCATTTAACTGCAGGAGAACTATGCGAAATTTGTTTAAACAAAGAAAGAAATCAAGATCTGATTTGCGTTGTTTCCGAGTCAAGAGATTTACTTGCACTTGAGCGAACTCGCGAGTACAAAGGCCTTTATCATGTTATTGGTGGACTGATTTCTCCTATGGATGGCATTGGACCAGAGATGCTTGAAATATCAAGTCTTGTAAGAAGAGTGGATAAAGAAAATATAAAAGAAGTCATACTTGCCTTAACTCCAAGTATTGAAGGGGATACTACGAGTCTTTATGTTGGAAGATTATTAAAACCTTTCACAAAAGTCACTCGTATTGCTTATGGACTTCCTGTTGGAAGTGAGTTGGAATATGCCGATGAGGTAACACTTTCGCGTGCTTTAGAAGGACGCAGAGATTTAGATTAATCATCAAACCAAAATGACCACAACCACAAGAAAAACAACAAAATATAGTAGATCCCTTCCAGAAGAACGTTTACCTAATTGGATCAAACCATCCATAGGAAACGCATCTCAACTAGAAAAAGTTCAAAAGCTAGTAAAGGAAAATAGATTACATACAATCTGTGAGGAAGGTAGATGTCCAAACAGAGGTGAATGTTACGCCGCTGGTACGGCTACTTTCTTATTAGGTGGCTCAATCTGTACAAGGAGCTGTGCATTCTGCCAAGTAGAGAAAGGAAAGTCACCCGAGAAAGTAAATCTTTTTGAAGCAAAAAAAGTTGCAAAGGCTGTTCAAGTCTTAAAACTCAAGTATGTGGTACTAACCGCAGTCGCAAGAGATGATTTACCTGATCACGGCGCAAGTCTATTCACGACAACAATGGAAGCAATTAGATCATTGAATCCTGGTGTCGCGATAGAGGTACTAACACCAGATTTCTGGGGTGGAAACAACAAGGACAATAACAAAAAACAAAGAGAGCGACTTAATCTAGTTCTCTCGGCTGATCCTATTTGCTTCAACCATAATCTTGAGACTGTCAAGAGACTTCAAAGAGAAGTAAGGAGAGGAGCTACTTACGAACATTCACTAAACCTTCTTAAATCTGCTAGGGAAATTGCTCCAAAGATTCCTACAAAATCAGGAATAATGCTTGGACTAGGAGAAAAGTTTCATGAAATAATTCAAACCCTTAAAGACCTAAGAGAAGTCGATTGCCAATATCTAACTATCGGTCAATATTTACGACCTTCACTTGCTCATATTCCAGTTTCTCATTACTGGTCACCTACAAAATTCAATGATTTTGCAGAAATAGCAAAGGGATTAGGTTTTAAAAAAGTAAACAGCGGTCCATTAGTAAGAAGCAGTTACCATGCTAATGACACCTTAGATTTAGTCTCCTAAAAAAATTTAATTACTCCGACCAACTCCGATAACTTTTTTCAAGGACAGTCTCACAATCACCTACCATAAATGCACCTGCACCTCCCCATACAAGTCTCAAAGGCAAGTCCAAGGGAGAAGATCCCACTTTACGCACAGTATTAAATCCACGCCTCCGAAAGTAACGTTGCAAAATTTCATGTTGATTGTTCTCATCATAAATAGCCAATAATCTCGCACTTCGACATGGAGTCTCTTCTAAAGTCCAAGCCATAGTTGCAGCCCAAATCAAATCACCTACTTTAGAATTGGCGTTCTTACTAACCTTCATGGTATCAAGCTGAAGTCCTTTAGTATTTTGATACGCCCATCCTTTCATTTCACCCCATAATTGAATTTTATCATTACTAGTTAATTCACCAACAACCAACCTAAACGACCAAATATTGAGAGGTCTCCTAACTTGTATTCGCAGCAAAAAACCTCTATCAGATGCTTCTTTTTCTAATAGAGTTAAATTAGTTTTCGTCATGAGACTGGCCATATAGAATTTTCAGGTAGACGTTTCATTATTTCATCAATTTGACGTTGTCTTTCTGCAAATCTTGCTCTATCGCTATCTGTAAATTTATTCACACAAGCCTCACATTGCAAGCCTTTAATATAGGTTGGCTTTTTTAAATCCTCAGGGGAGATAGGCAATCCACAAGCATGACACATCGTGTGTGAACCTGGTGAGAGGTCATGATCTAAAGAGACACGTTGATCAAAAACAAAGCACTCACCTTCCCATAAACTCTTCTCAGGAGAAACATCTTCTAGATATTTCAGAATCCCACCTTCAAGATGATGTACATCGGAAAAGCCTTCATCTATCAAATAAGAAGTAGCTTTTTCGCATCTTATCCCTCCTGTACAATACATCCCTATTTTCAAAGATGGATTCTCCTCGATTAAAGGTTTTAAATGCTTTTGAACCCATGCAGGAAATTCACGAAATGAGCTTGTGTGTGGATTTAGAGCTCCTGCAAAATTTCCAATTTTTATTTCATAATCATTACGAGTATCAATAACAACACTATCAGGATCTTCTAGGAACTCATTCCATTCACAGCTTTTTATATATTTACCTACAGATTTAGCAGGATTAACTTGTTTTAGCCCAATCGTGACAATTTCTTTTTTCTGACGAGCTTTAAAACGTCTAAATGCCTGCTTTTCGGTCCAACTATATTTAACATTAATTTTCGATACCTTTAAAAGTTTCTCCAAGGTTTCAATAAATTGAACTATGGCATTTTCAGTTCCACAAACCGTACCGTTAACACCTTCAGAAGCTAATAAAATAGTGCCTTTTATTTCCTGATCCGTTGCTATGTTCGTTAGTTCTTCTTTAATCAAAAGAATTTCTTGATCAATAATCGTTATAAACTTGTAAAAGGCAGCAACTTTATATTTGAAATTCTTGAGGCTATCCTCTGTTTTCATAACTACTTATTCTTGTGAGAAATTGGCAGTAATTCCAGCATCTGCTAAAAGTCTACGGTCTGCCTCCACTTCCGGATTACTTGTTGTCAAAAGTGTATCTCCATAAAATATAGAATCAGCGCCGGATTGTAGACATAGTATCTGAGCTTCCCTACCTAATTGTTGTCTTCCTGCACTAAGTCTAATTCGACTCTTAGGCATAATGATTCTTGCTGTCGCAACCATCCGAACCATCTCCAATGGATCAATAGAAGACAAATCCTGCATAGGCGTCCCTTCTACCGCAACCAACGCATTAATAGGAACACTCTCAGGATGCGGATCTAAAGTTGCCAAAACTTTTAGCAAAGATGCTCTATCAGTGGTAGATTCTCCCATCCCTATAATTCCACCACAACACACTGTAATTCCAGCCATACGAACTCTTCTCAATGTTTCAAGTCGATCTTGATATGTTCTAGTTGAAATAATATTGGAATAGTGCTCAGGGCTAGTATCTAAATTGTGGTTATAGGCTGTCAAACCTGCCTCTGCCAATTTAGAAGCCTGAGAATCAGTAAGCATTCCAGCTGTAACACATGCTTCAAGGCCAAGTTTTCTGACACCTCTAACCATTTCAAGCATTGAATCAAAAGCGTTTCCATCTTTGATCTCACGCCAAGCCCAACCCATACAAAATCTATCTGCTCCATTGTCTTTAGCCGCTCTCGCTCTATCCAGGACAGACTTAACTTGAAGTGCAGGAATAGGTTCAACCTTAGTTGCGTTGTGTGCAGACTGAGGACAATATGAACAGTCTTCTGAGCATCCACCAGTCTTCACACTTAGGAGAGAGGCAAGTTGGACTTTATAACCTGGATTATAAGACCTATGAACTATTTGAGCTCTCCACAACAAATCCATTAATGGCAAATCAAGTATCTCTTTAACTTCCTCTAAAGACCAATCATGCCTAAGATCGCCTCCTTTTATGGAATTAAAATCTAAATATGAGTCATCTTCTTTGGAGAATTTATTAGATTCCCGAATATTTGGATTGATTAGTGTCATAAAAGGATTTGAATATGAAAAGTTTTTATTGTTATTTAGTTTTAGCTGATAATCTATAAAAAATCATAGAACTCAAGATATCCAATTAATTTAGTCACACCCCTCCAAATCTCCTACTTCTTGATTGATAGTCAAGAAGTGCCTTTTTAAGAGCATCTGCATTGAAATCTGGCCATAATACATCTGTAACATGTATCTCAGCATAAGCTAATTGCCATAGTAGAAAATTACTTATTCTTTTTTCACCACTAGTTCTAATAAGCAAGTCTGGATCAACCTCACTTGCTGTAAACAGTTCAGAAGCAAAAACATTTTCATCTATACAAGAAGGATCCAATTCTCCTTTAACCGATCTTTCTGCCAACTTTTGAGCTGCAAGTACTAATTCTCTTCGTCCTCCATAATTAGTACACACATTAAAACGTATTCCTTTGTTTTTTTTAGTTAATTCAACCGACTCATTAATTAATTCTTTTAAGGCAATGGGCAATGGATCAAGATCACCTAAAAAATTAATTTTTACTTCTTCAAGTTTTAAATTAGTCAACTCACGCTTAAGAACGCTTTCAAAAAGTGTCATTAAGACATTAACTTCTTCGCTAGGCCTTGACCAATTTTCAGTTGAAAAAGCATAAACAGTTAAAGCGCCTATTCCCCAGTCACTACATAAATGCAGAGTATTTTTTAGAGACTCAACCCCTGATGTATGCCCCATTGATCTTGGTAAACCCTTTGCTTTTGCCCATCTACCATTGCCATCCATAATTATCGCAATGTGTTCAGGCATCCGAAGACTATCCAATCCTGCAGGTAATGTGGATACCTTTCTGGCATTTTTAGAGCTTATTACAGAAGGGTAAGTCAATTCAAAGACTCCTTACTGTCATTGGTTTTCCCAAGATTAGACCTAGATTGGCCAACTTTAGGTTCAATATTAGTGGAATTGTTTTTCAATGAAGAATTAATGCTGGTGGACTTAGATGAAGATGAATTTGAAGGATCCAACAATTCTTTTAAAAGATCAAGCAAACGACTGCTTGTTATAGGTCGTTCAAGTCGTCCCTGACTAGCTAAAGATAAGGTACCTGATTCTTCTGAAACGACAACACAAATACATCGATCAAATCGTTCAGTTATGCCCAAGGCCGCCAAATGTCTAGTTCCATATCTGCTAATTCCTTGTCTTGAAAGAGGCAATATTACTCCTGCTGAAATAATTCTATTTCCCTTGACCAAAACAGCTCCATCATGAAGAGGAGTATCTGCCGCAAAAAGATTTAATAGCAATTCTGATGATAATTGAGCATCTATTGGAACTCCAGGGAAAAGGAAGTCCTCAGGGCGTAAGTCACTACCCATATCAACAACAATTAGTGCACCTTTTCTATTTTGTGATAATCGACCTGCAGCTTCAGTTAGTTGAGCAAAAGTATTAGAACTTGCCCTAAATTCTTTTTGTGTATTGCCAAGAATCACAGCTAGTCTTCCTGTACCTAATAATTCCATTAATCTTCGTAATTCTCCTTGCCATAAAATTGCTAAAGATAATGAACAAGCTAAAACCAATGCGTCAACAAGTTTTGAAGTAATTGGTAAATTCGCAAATCTCTGAACAAACCAAGCCAATGAAACTAAAAAGAGATAACCTCTTAAAAGCCATAATGTCCTTTGCTCTTTAACTCTTGTAAAAAGGAGGACACCTAAAGCAGAAGCAAATAAGACATCAAGGAGTACTCGCAAGTTTATAAACCACCAAAAATTCACTCCTATACCCCAACGTTATTTTAACTTACCTAATTGTTGGTAATAAAGCGATCAGGTAATACATCTAATTGCAATAGGTCTTCTGGAAGCTCTCTCCTTTGTATTAAGTCGACGCAACCGTCTCCAACAATAACTGTGGCAGGTCTAGGAATTCTATTGTAATTAGAACTCATAGAATAGTTATATGCTCCTGTTCCAAATACAGCAAGGAAATCGCCACTTTCGCAAGAAGGAAGAGAAAAATCTTTCAACAAGATATCTCCAGATTCACAATGCTTACCTGCAATAGTAACTTTTTCACAATTTGAATCCAATGGTTTATCCACCAAGCAGGAACTATATAGAGATTGATAAGTTATTGGACGAGGATTATCACTCATCCCTCCATCAACAGATAAATAAGTTCTAATTCCAGGAACAATTTTTTTTGCTCCAATCTTATAGATAGTTAGACAAGAATTAGCAACAAGAGATCTGCCAGGTTCACACATTAATCTTGGTAAATCTAGATTTCTTTCACTACAAGCGATGACAACAGCCTTAGATATAACTTCAACCCATTTATCAATAGATGGTGGATTATCTTCTTGTACATATTTAATACCTAGACCTCCGCCTAGATTTAAATCAGCGATTGGATGACCAATTTTTCTAGCAAGCTTTAAAGTATCAGCCATAACACCAGCAAGATCGACATGAGGTTGAACCTCGAAGATTTGAGACCCTATATGAGCATGTAAACCAGTTAAATTTGCCCACTTATACATTTTTAATTCTTGTAAAACAGACTCAACCTGATCAGGGTCAAATCCAAATTTGCTATCTAAATGGCCAGTTCTAATATATTCATGAGTATGGCACTCAATACCGGGGGTAAACCGCAACATTAACTTTGCTGGTTTTCCTTCAGAAGCAATATTTTTTAGTAATTCAATATCGTGATTATTATCTAAAACAATAGTCACATTATTTTGATAAGCAAAAAACAATTCATCACGAGACTTGTTATTTCCATGAAAAACAATATTCTCACCTTTGACGCCACCCTTTAAGGCAGTTAGCAATTCACCTTCTGATACAGCGTCAAGTCCAAAACCTTCTGAGGCAATAATTGCACATATCGCTAACGAACTATTAGCTTTTGATGCATATAAAGGAAGATAATCGCCAGGATAATGCTTCTTTAAAGAAGAAATATAAGTTTTGCATGCAGTCCTAAGTGACAACTCATCAAAAACATAAAGAGGTGTTCCATATTTTTTAGCAAGTTCACTTAATTGACAGCCTCCAACCAATAATTTTTCACTATCATTAATTTCTGATGTGATTGGAGCTATATTTCGATTTGGACTATCAATATCCCTATTGGGTTCAAAAGCTTTTGAGCCAAGCATAGAAAGTTTTTACTTGAATATTTAGCCAATCTAGAGATCAATCAACCAATTGCTATTCTTTTTGAAGAAAGAGGAATGAATCAATTAAAAGTTGGAAATGAAACTCACAATAATCCAACTTGGAATAATGCATTTAAATGCTTGTATCGATCTAGATCAAAAATCATTAAAAGGTCTTTGGTCTAAATCTCAATGGGAAGATGAACTTACTAACCCCAAAAGAATTTGCCTTGGAGTCATAGACCTTGAAACTAAGAAATTATTAGGATTATGTTCAGCCTGGTTAATAATAGACGAATTACATATAACATCCCTAGCTGTGCATCCCACAGAACAAAGAAAAGGTCTAGGAAAACTTCTCATATCAAACTTAATCAAACATCCAAAAGTACTTCGAACAAATCAAATGTATTTAGAAGTTAAAGACACAAATGAACAAGCTAAAGCTTTTTACAAATCCATGGGCTTTAAAATTGAAAGGTATAGATCCAATTTTTACAAAGACGGAAGTAATGCCATTATCTTCACTAAACAATTCAAAAAACATAAATGAAATAAATAAGTACGGTTTACCGAAACTTAAACAAATAAATTGACCGCTTTGCATCAATTTTGCATTAATAAGTACTTTTTATTATTTTTCAATGAACATTTATTATTTACCCTTTATAAAAAAAAACCTAACCGTACACATTTCACACTTAACCCTGATAAATTGGGTTAAATAGTAAATGGTCAAAGCTAAATGTTTGAGAGGTTTACAGAAAAGGCAATAAAAGTGATCATGCTTGCTCAAGAAGAGGCAAGACGCCTAGGGCATAACTTTGTTGGAACCGAACAAATTCTTTTAGGTCTTATAGGAGAAGGAACTGGAGTCGCCGCAAAAGTTCTTAAATCAATGGGGGTCAACCTTAAAGATTCAAGAGTAGAAGTTGAAAAAATTATAGGTAGAGGATCAGGATTTGTTGCTGTAGAAATTCCCTTTACTCCAAGAGCTAAAAGAGTTCTAGAACTTTCCTTAGAAGAAGCTCGTCAATTAGGTCATAACTACATAGGTACTGAACATTTATTACTTGGTCTGATAAGAGAGGGAGAAGGAGTAGCCGCAAGAGTTTTAGAAAATCTAGGGGTTGATCTAACAAAAGTTAGAACGCAAGTTGTTCGAATGCTCGGAGAAACAGCAGAGGTAACAACTGGTGCAGGCACATCTAAAGGATCAGCCAAAACGGCGACTCTCGATGAATTTGGCACTAACCTAACAAAATTAGCTAGTGAATCAAAACTTGATCCAGTAGTAGGAAGACATGAAGAAATCGACCGTGTAATTCAAATATTGGGAAGAAGAACTAAAAATAATCCAGTTTTAATTGGAGAACCAGGAGTAGGAAAGACAGCAATTGCTGAAGGACTTGCACAAAGAATTCAACAGGGAAACATACCAGACATTCTTGAAGAGAAAAGAGTCTTAACACTTGATATTGGTCTACTTGTAGCTGGAACGAAATATAGAGGTGAATTTGAAGAAAGATTGAAAAAGATAATGGAGGAAATTAAATCTGCTGGGAACGTTATTTTAGTTATAGATGAAGTTCATACATTAATTGGAGCAGGAGCTGCGGAGGGTGCAATTGACGCCGCAAACATCTTAAAGCCTGCTTTAGCCAGAGGAGAGCTTCAATGCATTGGAGCTACAACTTTGGATGAATACCGAAAGCATATTGAAAGAGATGCTGCCCTAGAAAGAAGATTCCAGCCTGTAATGATTGGAGAACCTTCAATTACAGATACTATTGAAATACTTAAAGGATTAAGAGAAAGATACGAGCAGCATCACAGATTAAAAATTACAGACGAAGCTTTAAACGCTGCTGCGAATCTTGGAGATAGATACATTTCAGATCGTTTTTTACCTGACAAAGCCATTGATCTAATTGACGAAGCCGGTAGCAGGGTAAGATTACTTAACTCCAAATTACCCCCAGAAGCTAAAGAAGTTGATAAAGAATTAAGAGAAATACAAAAGAATAAAGAAGAAGCAATAAGAGATCAAAACTTCACTCAGGCTGGTGAACTTAGGGAAAAAGAGGTAGAACTTAGAGAAAAAATCAGAAACCTTTTACAAAATATAAGACAAAAAACTTCAATAAATTCTGATTCCAATTCAAATAATAATGCAGAGTTAAAAACAGAAAGTGCTGATCAAGGTGTTAACAAGAGTAATGAATTAAAAGTCTCACAACCTATTGTTAATGAAGAAGATATTGCTCATATTGTTGCATCATGGACAGGTGTTCCTGTGCAGAAATTAACTGAAAGTGAATCAGTTAAACTTTTAAACATGGAAGAAACATTACATCAAAGATTGATAGGACAAGATGAAGCTGTAAAGGCTGTTTCAAAAGCTATTAGAAGAGCAAGAGTTGGTCTTAAAAATCCAAATAGACCAATCGCTAGTTTTATTTTTTCTGGTCCAACTGGTGTAGGAAAAACTGAACTAACTAAGGCTTTAGCTGCATACTTCTTTGGTAGTGAAGAAGCAATGATTCGACTTGATATGTCTGAATTCATGGAAAGGCATACCGTTAGCAAGCTAATAGGCTCTCCTCCTGGCTATGTTGGTTTCAATGAAGGGGGACAATTAACAGAAGCTGTTAGAAGAAGACCTTATACAGTCGTTTTGTTTGATGAAATAGAGAAAGCACACCCAGATGTTTTTAATCTTCTCCTGCAATTACTTGAAGAAGGTAGATTGACTGACTCAAAAGGAAGAACTGTTGATTTCAAAAACACATTAATAATTATGACTTCAAATATTGGGTCAAAAGTTATAGAAAAAGGAGGGGGAGGATTAGGCTTTGAATTCTCAGGTGAGAATTTAGAAGACAGTCAATACAATCGAATTAAATCGTTAGTAAATGAAGAGCTAAAACAATATTTCCGACCTGAATTTCTTAATAGGTTAGATGAGATTATTGTATTCAGACAACTATCCAGAAATGAAGTTAAAGATATTGCCGAAATAATGTTAAAAGAAGTATTTTTAAGAATAAAAGAGAAAGGAATATCCTTGACTGTGTCTGAAGATTTCAAAGAAAGATTAGTTGAAGAAGGTTACAACCCCTCTTATGGAGCAAGACCTCTAAGGCGAGCAGTAATGAGACTTCTAGAAGATAGTCTTGCTGAAGAGTTTTTGTCAGGAAGGATAAAAGATGGAGACAAAGCTGAGGTTGATATTGATGAGAGTAAAAAAGTAATTGTTAAACATCTTGGCAAAGATAGTTCCACACCCGAATTAGCAGGTGCAACTGTCTAAATACTGAATAGAAAAGATACCTACATTATATGTCTCTAAATATTCACAACATATCGCCATTAAATGTAATTAGAGGAGAAGGGGCTTGGCATAAATCATTAGAATTAATTACTAAATTATGCAAAAAACCTTTAATATTAGGTAGAAGTAGCACTACAAAGAGATTAAGAACTTCTTTTAAAAAAGATCTTCTATTAAAAGGAATTCAAGCATTATCTTTAGATTTACATCACGATTGTTGTGAATTAGATATCCAAAAAGCATATAAATTCTCAAAAAACAATAATTGCGATGCAATTATTGCAGCAGGGGGAGGAAAGGTTCTTGATGCAGGCAAATTAATAGCTGATTTACTTGACGTTAATTGTATTACTGTTCCTTTGAGCGCTTCTACTTGTGCTGGATGGACTGCTTTATCTAATATCTATACCCCTGATGGAAAATTTATTAAAGACGTAGCTTTAAAAAGATGTCCTAACTTATTGATTTTTGATCACAGCATTGTTCGAACTGCCCCCCCAAGAACGCTTGCTAGCGGTATAGCAGATGCTGTTGCCAAATGGTATGAATCATCCTTAACAAGTAGTACAAGCCAAGATGGTTTCGTACAACAAGCAGTTCAAATGGCTAGGGTTTTAAGAGATCAGTTATTTCTAAACGGCCATAATGCTTTCAAAGATCCACTAAGCAATTCCTGGGAAATTGTTGCAGAAGGATGTGCTCTCACTGCTGGTATTATTGGTGGTCTAGGAGGTGTTAGATGCAGAACAGCTGCAGCGCATCCTATACATAATGGATTAACTCAACTTTCATATAAAAGCAAACCACTTCATGGGGAACTAGTTGGATTTGGTCTGCTCGTACAATTATATTTAGAAGAAAAAAATTCAAATAGTCAATTACCAAAACAAGCTAAATCACAACTTATTAATTTTTTATCGCAATTAAATCTACCTATTTCTATCGAGTCTATATCTCTAAGGAATGCTACTACAAATGAAATATATAAGGCATGCGAGTTTGCATGCAAGAATGACTCAGACATACATAAATTACCTTTTACAATAAATGAAAAAGATCTTTTAGAAGCAATTCAAAGTTATAAATCCTTACCAACAACTTCTAACCTAAGATTAAAATAATATTTAAGAATTTTGAATCAAGAAAAAAGTGATTATATAAGTCCAACAAATGCTTCTAAAGCCTACATAAAAACTATAAAAGATCAAATCATTGATAAGCAAGCATGTACACTTTTTGAAGATCTTAAGTGGATACATCTAGAAGGGGTTTCACAAAATAAGTCAGAATTATTTCCAATAGTTTTAACGGGCAATGGGGAAAAAGTTATTCTCCTTCACGGTTTTGATAGTTGCTTTCTTGAATATAGGCGTCTCACTCCTTTTCTGAAAAAGAGTAATAGATTGATTATTCCAGACCTATATGGATTTGGTTTTTGTCCAAGATCTACTGGCAACAAATATGGATTTAAATATTTAATGAAACATTTGAATTCTGTTTTAAACTATTTTTCAGAAGATCAATCTATAGGGTTAATAGGCGCCTCAATGGGAGGAGCGTTAGCTCTGGAGCTTGCAAGACAAAACCCCCAAAAAATCAATAAGTTACTTCTTTTATCACCAGCAGGGTTAGCAGGTAAAAACCCAAAGATACCCTGGCCGTTAAATCATTTTGGAGCCTACTTCCTTAGCCAACCTTTTGTTCGTAAAGGATTATGCAGACAAGCATTTGCAGATCCAACAAGAAGCGTTGGCCCAGCAGAAGAACAAATTGCATCCATACATTTAAAAGTTCCTGGTTGGCAATCATCACTTGCAGAGTTTGCTGCGCAGGGAGGAGTATCTAATTGCGGACGTCCAAAACCAACTCAACCTCTCAAAATTATTTTAGGGAAGCACGATAGAATTATTCCAGAAAACGAAAAGAAAGAGACAAATAGCACCTATAGCAATGACATAAAAACAGCAACGAAATCAGGACATCTACCTCACCTGGAAGAGCCAAGATTAGTCGCTGAGACCTGGAGAAGATTTCAATAATTTGATGATAGCCAAGCAGATTAAAGAAAAAGGAATACTTGCAAAATTATTAGAAAAAGGTATCGAAATTTTTCTAAAGAAAGAGTGCAAAAAAATTGGAAAAATTAAAATAGATATTGCCGCTAGTTCCACACAAGTCATTAAGGGGATAATAAAAAAAATACAAATTATAGCTGAAGATATAAATTATAAAGATCTATTTTTTGATAAAATTGAATTAGAAGCTAATGATATTAATATCATATTCAATCTACATAATAAAGAATTAAATTTGAAAAACAATTTTTCAATTCAATTTAAAATATCATTATCTGAAAATTCACTAAAAACAATTTTGCTATCTAACAATTGGAATTGGATTGGGTCTATAATAAGCAAGGAAATATTTAATCAAGACAAATTGGAAGATATAAGCATAAAAAATGATCAGATCATAATTAAAACCTCAAAAGAACAAACAAATAACAATAAAGGAGGAAAGGTTTATATAATGATAAAAAAAGGAAAACTATATCTAGAGAGCAAAGAAAATAGTAAATTCGTGAAGATCCCTATCGAAGATAAAGTCTTTATTGAAAAAATAAATATAAACAATAATTTAATTAATATTTACGCAAAATCATCAGTTAGTTTATAATTTAATTATGAAATAATTAATGGGGAAAGTAGAATTACTATATAAAAAACTATAGCTGGTGTAAACAAATAACTATCTATTCTATCAAGAATCCCTCCATGGCCAGGCAAGAAATCTCCTGAGTCTTTTAATCCTGCATTTCTTTTCATCATTGATTCAGTCAAGTCACCAACAAGAGAAAATATTGCAACCAATACGCCAATAAAAATACCGATTAAAATTCCAAACTCCCATCTAAGTAAATACCCACAAAAAGCTCCTATTAATATTGAACATAATAATCCACCGAAAACACCTTCAATAGTTTTAGACGGTGAAATTGGTGACAATGAATGATTACCGAACTTCTTACCTACAAAATAAGATCCAATATCAAATCCAACTATCATCAAACAAGTAGAAAAAGTTATTAGCATCCCAAAAGTAATACTTGGCGACCAATCCGAAGGGATCAAATTGAAATTATTTGTTAAATCAGTCTCTAAAAGATTTCTTAATTTAATCCAATGACTAGGTAAGAATCCCAAATAAAACAATCCAAATATTGATGCTGCAATATCAGCTATTGAACCTGTAACTGGTTGTAGCAATAACCAACCACAAATAGCAGCACCCGATAATGGTAATATTGCATCTGATATTTCAATTGACAAATGTCCACGAGAAGATAATTGAGTGAAGAAAAGTAATATTTGACAAGCTACTAATGTTGTCTTAGTAGCTGGTCTTATACCAGTAAATTCTGCCATTCGGAAGAATTCTAGAAGAGCTAAATGGACAATCAAGCTTAATGAAATAGAAAACCACCAATTACCAAGAGAGACTATAAAAATCCCAAAAGCTCCAATTAATAGGCCACTCAATAATCTTTTTTTCGAAACAGCTAAAAACATTAAATTAGATTAAAAAAATATAGCTTTCTTTTATAAAACATTCTTTAACAGGCTTATTAATAATAAATTCATTATAGCTGACAAGTAGATATTACTAATCAACAAATAACTCTTACAAAATCAGGTATTTGCTCAGGCCATAAGGATCTTTGCTCCATCAACCAATCAACACGAGCTTCGTCCAAAATCTCGCCAGGAACTAATAAAGGGATACCTGGAGGATAAGGGCAAACCATCTCGACAGAAATTCTTCCTATTGAATCCTTCAATTTTACTTTTTCGAAATTCGATCCCCAAGATAAAGAACATGGCTTGTATGGCTTAGAAACGAGTTCAAAAGGTGGTCTTGTAAATACAAAACATTTTTGTTGAGCAAGAGAAGATTTAAGAACTTCATTCCAAATGCTTACAAATCTTTTGTCTAATCCCCTGTGAGAAGAAAAACCAAGACAAAAAGTTAAGGTTCCTGGTTCAGGTAATTCTCCAATTACTCTTTTTTTTATAAACTTTTTATCAACTTCAATACCACTCAATCCAAATTTAGACGTGTGAAGAATAATTCTTAGTGGATCTGTGTTTTTAAGAAGAGGTACTTCATGGCTAATTAAAAATTCAGAGAAAGACTCCGCTTCTTCTATACGCGAAATTAATTTCTTTTGCCCTTTAGACTCAATAAGTTCATTTATTGAGCTTTCACAAGAAGCCAACAACAAAGCACTTGGGCTTGAAGTTTGAAGCAACTCTATACTTCTCTCTATTTTAAATGGATCAACCTTGTCACCTTGCGACCATAAAACCGATGACTGTACTAATCCAGGTGCAGATTTATGAAGAGAGTGCACAACAAGATCAGCCCCAAATGATAAAGCTGATTTAGGTAAATCCCCTCTGATTTGACTTATCAGATAAGCACCATGAGCCTCATCAACCAATACTGGCAATGAATGTGAATGAATCTCTTTGATTAGAGATTCCATATCTGCCGAATACCCTTGATATGTAGGGTTAACTAGAACTACTGCGGCTATGTCCTCATCTAATTCTTTTGCTTTTTTAAAAACAATTTCCAACCATCTTCTGTCAAAGACAAACGCATGACCTCGATCAGAAAGGAAAGGGACGTCAAAAAGTATTGGGATCAGGCCTCCAAACAAACATGCTTGAATACAGCTTTTATGAATATTCCTTGGCATAAGAACAGCTTGACCAGGTCGAGCCAGAGCTAGCAATGAACTTTGTAGTAAACCCGTTGCACCGTTGACTCCATACCAACATCTATCAACCCCAACTTTGCAGGCAGAACACTTCTGACTTTCTGCTATTGCTCCCTCAGCAATCAAGGGTCCACCAATTTCAAAGAGCTCAGGCAAATCCCAAACACCTGGCCTCATATTGAGCAGCTTTCTTAGCTTTCTCGGAAGAGCATTACCTCTGCCATGAGCAGGCAAGAAAAGGTTTTCGCTCCTATTGCCAGAAAGCAAAGTAATTAGCCCCATAGAATAAAAGTATTCTCTAAAATAAATGTAATCAAATTAATAGATAAGCAAATCAAGTGAACGCCCTATAGAGCCCCCAACAGAACTTATTATGAATATATGAAATACGATTTCAGAAGAGATTTAATCTGGTTGATTTTAAGACCATGGATATTAGTGCCTAGATTCATTCAGATAGTTGGTGCAATCTCACTTCTTTTAACAAGACTAATTTTTCAAGGTTCAAGCAATGACGATAAGACTCAAAAGAATCTCGCTAAATTTCTCCTGAAGACACTTATTGGTCTTGGGCCCTGTTTTATAAAAGTAGGCCAAGCACTTTCAACTAGGCCTGATTTAATAAGAAAAGACTGGCTTGAGGAATTAACAAATTTACAAGATAACTTACCTGCATTTCCCCACGAAGAAGCACTTCAAATTATTGAAAATCAGCTAGGAAGGCCAGCAAATGATTTATTCGAAGAATTCCCATCCTCACCTATCGCCTCAGCTAGTCTTGGGCAGGTTTACAAAGCAAAGTTAACCAAAAATAATTGGGTCGCAGTAAAAGTTCAAAGGCCTAATCTAATTTTTAATATTAGAAGAGATATTGTAATTATTAAAATACTAGGTGTTTTAAGTGCACCAATACTTCCTTTAAATCTTGGATTCGGATTAGGGGAAATAATAGATGAGTTTGGAAGAAGTTTATTTGATGAAGTTGATTACAAAAAAGAAGCAAACAATGCTGAGAAATTTTCCAAACTTTTCCACAATAATAACTCCGTCACAATTCCAAGAGTAGAAAAACACTTATCATCTGTAAGAGTATTAACTACAAGTTGGATTGATGGTACAAAATTAAAAGATAGAAAAGAGTTAATTACTAATAATTTAAACCCATCAAAAATAATTAGGACCGGAGTTGTAAGTGGTATACAACAATTACTAGAGTTTGGATACTTTCATGCAGATCCGCATCCAGGCAATATGTTTGCTCTCAAAGGAAATAATGGTGATCTAGGGAATATAGCCTACGTTGATTTTGGAATGATGGATTCAATATCAGAAGAAGATAGGTTAACTCTTACAGGTGCAATCGTTCACCTGATTAATAATGATTTTCATGCTGTTGCAAAAGATTTCCAAAAGCTAGGTTTTCTAAATAAAGAACAAAATCTAAAACCTCTAATTCCTGTTCTAAAGGAAGTGCTAGGAAGTGCCATTGGGAAAGACGTTGCTTCTTTCAATTTCAAAGAAATTACTAATAAATTTTCAGAATTAATGTTTGATTACCCATTTAGAGTTCCAGCAAGATTTGCTTTAATAATAAGAGCAGTAATCAGCCAAGAGGGACTTGCTTTAAGATTAGATCCAGATTTTAAAATTATTGATTTAGCCTATCCTTATGTAGCGAAAAGATTATTAACTTCAGATACAAATGAGATGTTAAATATATTGTTAGATGTAATATTTGACAAGAATGGACATATCAGAGTAGAGCGAGTAGAAAATTTATTTGATGTATTAGTACAAGATTCAACAACACCTGCAAAAGAGCTTATCCCTGTAGCAGGAGCTGGTATTAAGCTACTAACAAGTTCTAGAGGGTCATTAATAAGAAAGAATTTATTAATGAGTATTATTAAAGACGAGAAAATTGACACTAAAGACATGAAACAATTAATCAAACTAGTAAGGAAAACATTTAATCCTTTCAAGATTGCATCAGGTATTATAAAACAAAACAATACACAAGTTGCATAGATGATTATTATAAAATATACTAAAAGATAATTAAAGAAAAAATTGTAAATATGAGTTATAATAATATTAAAAATATCATTACATTTATTACAGCTAATATAGACGATTCAACTATCACAAGTATAGATGATTTTATTCCTGATTATCAAACAATAGAGCCAATTCAAGATCCTTTGTTTTGGCTTTCATGTGGTGCATTTATTTGTCTAATGTCTGGATTAATATTTGCAGATATAATGAAAACAAAATTAAATAATTGGAACACTAACAAGGAATCTCCTCTACCTCTAAGGAACCCAAGAACAGTATCAAGTTGGTTTACATTCTTCACAGGTCTTACGATCATATTCGTAAGCGCCTTGAGCGTGATAAATTTCTCCATAATAAAATCTCTTGTTTTTTCATCAATAATCTCTATACTTTTTGGAGTCAGCATGTGGAAAGCCATAAAAGACTTATTAATGCAAGTAGAGGCGGGCACAATTAAAGAAATAGATGATTTTTTCTAATGAGAAAAATATTATCTCTAGTCTTCAATATGAATTAGGTTAATATTAAATTGAAAAATATAATTTAGTTTTTAATGTCACTTAGTAGATTACAAAAAATAATATCTCAATCTGGCTTTTCATCTAGACGAAAAGCTGATTTACTAATAAAACAAGGTCGAGTAACCTTGAATGGGAGACAAGCTATTATTGGAGAGAAAGCGAACCCATATTCTGATCATATTTTAGTTGATGGAAAACATCTACCTAAAAAGCCAAATCATAAAGTTTTACTATTAAATAAACCTCATGGAGTCATATCTACTTGCCATGATAATCATGGCAGAAAAACAATTTTAAGTTTAATCCCCTCCAACCTACGTCATGGTATACATCCTGTAGGCCGCCTAGATTCAGAGAGCAGAGGAGCAATTCTACTTACCAATAATGGAGACCTCACTTTAAAACTTACGCATCCAAAGTACTCACATACAAAAACATATTTAATTTGGGTAACTGGTCAGCCTAGTCGCTCGATACTAGATAAGTGGAGAACAGGAATTTTACTTGATGGCAAAATCACAATGCCAGCGACTATTGAAGTTATGGAAATCATTAATCATATGACGCTTCTTAAAGTCATTCTAAAAGAAGGGCGTAATCGACAACTCAGGCGAATCGCAAACCTTATTGGACATCCAGTTCAAGATCTGCAAAGAATAGCGATCTCAAATATTAAATTGAATGGTTTACAGGAAGGGGAATGGCGAGAACTAGCTAGAAAAGAATGGATTCCACTTCTTGATTAAAAAAATCATTTGAATATTATGATTATTCCTTTTAAGAAACCCCTATCAGAATCCTCAAGCATGAACGATAAGCAAGATACAAATGAAGAGATTTCAAAAACAATCAAAATATTTAAGTCTCAAAGAGAAAAACTGGGAATTTCATTAGAAGAATTATCAAATAAAACAAAGATTTCAAGAAATGTATTAATAGCAATTGAGAATGGATGGGAAAAGTATTTACCTGAATATACTTATTTAATAACAATGCTCAAAATACTTGAGATTGAACTCAATTTAGAAAGAGGAAGCTTAAATGGACTATTAGCTCAAGAAACTAAAAATAATAGTTTATCAAAATTTAAATTTAATTTCATTAATATAGATTTTTTAAATAGCTGGATTGGGAGTTTTTTGTATTTTATAATTATGCTTGTCTCAATATTAGCAATTAACAGTCAACAGAAATATCTTTTAAAAATACATAGCATCTCCACAGAACCAGTTGTCATAAATGAGACAAACATAGAGAATGAAAATATAAATAATATCCAAAAATAAATAAATTATTATCGTTGATATTTTTCAGCTAAATCTCCATATCTTTTTAAAGCTTCATTTATAATGAAATTACTACTAGTTAATCTCCACGACCAATTATTGTCTATTGTGCCAGGTTTATTTAATCGGGAGTAATCATCAAGATTTAACAAATCTTGCATAGGCGCCACAAATAATTTTGCTTTGGTTTCCATACCAATATGAATCAACTGCCAAGAAGAGAAATTCTCATAATCAAACATTCTTTCTTTAATTTGTTCTTTATTATTTTGATCCATATCTCTCCACCAGCCAAGCGAAGTTGAATTATCATGAGTGCCTGTATAAACAATCCAATTCTCATCTTTTATATTCTCTGGTAAATAGGGATTATCTAAATTCCCATCAAAGGCAAATTGAAGTATTTTCATTCCTGCTAATTCATAGTCATCCCTTAACTTTTCAACTTTTGAGGTGATAACACCTAAATCTTCAGCAACTAAAGGGAGAAAACCACCGCAATCTTTCTTTAATAAAGCTAGTATCTCCTTCCCTGGCGAAGGCAACCAAAATCCATTTTCAGCAGTTAGATCTTTCCCCGGAATTGCCCAGAAAGCTTCTAGAGCACGAAAATGATCAAGACGTAAAAAATCAACCTGCTCTAGATGTCTTGAAATTCTCTTTCTCCACCATTTAAATTTACCAGCTTTGTGTCTACTCCATCTATAAACTGGATTCCCCCAAAGTTGACCAGTCTCAGAGAAATAATCAGGAGGAACGCCACTTTGAAGGTATGTATCTGAATTAGTGTTGATAGAAAATAACGATCGATTACTCCATACATCTGCACTGTCTTTAGAAACATAAAAAGGAACATCTCCAAACAAACTAATTCCTAGATTTTTTGCTAATTCTCTTATTGATTTCCACTGCCTATCTAAATGCCATTGAATCAAATTATGACCTAATAATTCTTTTTGATTATCTTTTTTCCAATTAGCTAATTCTCTCTTATCGTAAATTGCAAATTTTTCAGGCCATTTCCACCATGGAAGATTATTATTCTGGATTCGCAGTTCCATAAATATGGAATGATCATCTAACCAAAATTGTTTTTTACACCATATATCAAACTCTTCTTTAATAATTGAATTCTGTTTTTCCCAGAAATGAACTAAAGAAAGACTTAAAAGCTTAACTCTTGCATTAGCCAATTCAAAATCAACTCTCTCTTCTAAATCACCAATCTTTGAAGAAAACTTTTCTAAATTAGGTTCCAGAAACCCGTCTCTTACTAAATCGTTTTCATCTAAGAACCATGGATTAAAAGCAAAGCTTGATGGAGAGCTATATGGAGAGCCCAATGAATCAGGGGGGGCTAAAGGTAGAAATTGCCAAACTCCTATTCCATATTTAGCAAGATTATTGAGCCATGACCGCGCAGGGGTTCCAAAAGTTCCGCAAATAGGACTATCAGGTAATGAAGTTGGATGTAGAAGGATTCCTGAATTTCTTTCCAATTTTTACTTTGTATTATTACTAAAAAATAAGAAAGAAATACTAATAAAGCTATTTTTTTACTAAATTCAAAATGAATGCCAAGATGAAATAGAAAATCTTTTAGTTAAATATCAAAGAAATTCCATTTATCATATAGAGATAATTTATTATCCCTATTTCGAAATTATCTAATTTAGTGAATCAAGAAATTATCTGTAATTTTTCCTAACTAAGACTATTTAGTAATCAAATCAAAATAAATAAATAAATAAAAGAATAACATACGTTCAGTAAATCGAATTTAAGCTTATTGTTAAATTTCAAACCACCTCATATTAATAACTCATATTAATAAGTAGTATATTTAATTACATTTTTTTATAACTTACAGTACATCATAAAGAAGAAATCTAAAACAGAGAATGTTGTCTTTAGAATTTTATTTTCATCTCTACCTATCCAACTTGTAAAATCTTGTCATTAGAAAGGATGATTTTTGCATAGTAAGTAACAAGCGAGTACTGATCCAGGGCATCTACTAAGCAATAGGATTTATATAGAAAAATTAGAGCTTTTGATACTTATCTCCAAAATCTCAAGCCATTGGATTTTCCCTGAGTATTTCTTAGCATGATCTTCCTTTAAAAGTGCTAGTACATTCTCGTAGTATTCTTTTTTAAAGTTTTCAAAAGAAAACTATTCATTATAAATTTCTTTTACGTCACTGCTTCAAACATAAGTCATCGTAAGGATTCTTTCTTTTATCTGAGAAAATAAATCCTTTTGAGAAGTAATTTAAAAAAGCTTTTTCATGATCATGTAACGAACATAACTGTAGATTGGTTTGTATATTTCTTGCTTGCGGTGGAACCGTGACCAGTTTTATCACTGCAGCACATCCTGAAAATACTAGTCTCACACATGACACTGATAGGCTCAGGTTAATAAGTGGGACATCTAATACTGCATTAGCCAAAGAGATTGCAGCTTATATGGGGATTACTAATGTCCCTCTGGTTTCAAAAAGGTTTGCGGATGGAGAACTTTATGTTCAAATCCAGCAATCAATAAGAGGATGTGATGTTTTTCTAATACAACCAACTTGCGCTCCTGTAAATGACAGTTTAATGGAGCTAATGATTATGGTTGATGCTTGCAAAAGGGCATCTGCAAGGCAAATTACTGCTGTGATTCCATACTTTGGTTATGCAAGGGCAGACAGGAAGACAGCAGGTAGAGAATCAATAACAGCAAAACTAACCGCAAATATTCTTGTCAAATCAGGAGTTGATAGAGTCCTTGCGATGGATTTACATTCAGCTCAAATACAAGGGTATTTCGATATTCCGTGTGATCACATATATGGTTCACCAGTTTTAGTGGATTACCTATCAAAAATGGAACTTGAAGAAATAGTAGTTGTCTCTCCGGATGTTGGAGGTGTTGCAAGGGCAAGGGCTTTTGCCAAACAAATGAAAGATTCCCCTCTAGCAATTATTGATAAAAGACGATCAGGTCATAACGTTGCTGAAAGCCTTACAGTTATTGGAGAAGTATCTGGAAAGACTGCAATATTAATTGATGACATGATTGATACAGGTGGCACTATTTGTGCTGGAGCAGAACTACTAAGGAAAGAAGGTGCAAAAAAAGTTATTGCATGTGCATCTCATGCTGTATTTTCTCCTCCTGCTTATGAGAGACTTTCAAAAAACGGTCTTTTTGAACAAGTCATTGTCACGAATAGTATCCCAGTGCCAAATAATTTACATTTCTCTCAATTAAAGGTTTTATCAGTTGCGAATATGCTTGGTGAAGCTATTTGGAGAATTCACGAAGAAAGTTCTGTTAGTTCAATGTTCAGATGATTCATTAAATCACTTTAAGATTAGTTCAATTACCTCTCTTGTATTTGAAGATATATTTGCATTACTTATTTTTAAAATTGCTTTGTACATTTCTTCCTGATTTTTTTCGATGTAAGTATTCCATTTACTGAAAACCTTCACAAGCCTTGATGCTGTTATTGGATTAAATTTATCTACCTCTATTAATTTTTCAGCCATAAACAAATAACCTTTTCCATCTAAAGAATGAAATAAGTCGATATTTTTAGTAAATCCTCCTAAAACAGCTCGAATTGCATTTGGCGCTTTCCAATCAAATTTAGGATGTGATAATAATTTTTCAATAAAGTCAATTCCATATTTGTTAGGTCTTGAGGCCTCATATGAAAACCATGAGTCCAAAACCACTGGATTATCTTTCCAAAGGTTATAAAACAAATTCGAAGCCTCCTCCGTCTCAGAGCAATCAAGTGGCTTCAATGCTGCTAGAGCTGCTCTTGAGATAGTCATTGAAGAATTATCTATTGAGTTAACGCAATCAATTTTTACTTTTGCATCTTCAGCAAGAGCTAAATAAGACCATATTGTCCCTAAAAGTTTTCTTTCGCCTCTTCCATTTGGCCAAACCTGGTTAATATTTTCCAATAATCTTTCAGAAATTCGTCTTAGATCCTCAAGAACATTTTCACCAATTAAAACTTGAAATTTTAAAGACTCATTATAAATTGTTATCGGATCAACTTTGATGAACAAAGATTCCAATTCTGACAAGCCTGGTAAAGTTAATATATATGCTAAGAAAAAAGGATCTTTACTTTCTAAAGTTTTTATGGAATGCTTAATAGCATCAATAAACTTATCTTCTAAAGAATGATTGGAGTGTTTATTAATCCTAGATTTAATTATCTTACTTATCAAAAACTGGCCAGAATCCCACCTCGTAAAATAGTCATTATCATTTAAGAAAAGGAAAAGATAGTCATCTATTGATAAATCAGAATGCCATTTAACAGGTGAAGAGAATCCTCTAAAAATTGACAACACAGGATGGGTTTTCTCACCGGGTAACAAATTAATTGTTAGCCTCTTTTTACTTTTATCTAAGATAAATAAATTATCCTCAACAATAGCTTCGGAGTTTTTTTCCTTACTATAACAAGAATAAAGAATTGGTATAACGAATTCTTTATTATCTTTCTTAATAGCACTATCTAATTTTTGTTCAAAAGAAACATTTAAAATTGAATTAATTGAATCCCATTCCTGACTAACATAAACTTCTGGAGTGCCTGCTTCATAATACCAATTCTTAAACTGCTCAACATCAAAATTACATTTCTTTTCTTGTCCATAGTAACCTTTAAAAACTGAGTTAATGAAATCTTCGGTTGTGGCAGCTCTGCCATCGAAAGTTTCTATATAAACATTAATACCTTTCATAAATCTTTCATAACCAAGCAATAGCTCAAGCATTCTTATTAACTCAGCGCCTTTTTCATATATTGTGGTGGTATAAAAATTATCAATAGCTAAATATTCTTTAGGTTTAACAGCGTGTGAAGTAGGTCCTTTATCTTCAGCAAATTGGAAATTTCTAAGGAATGATACATCCTCTATTCTTTTTAATCCAGCGCTGTGAAGATCTGCTGTAAAAGATTGGTCTCTAAAAACTGTCAAACCTTCCTTTAAAGATAGCTGAAACCAATCACGACATGTAACTCTATTGCCAGTCCAATTATGAAAATACTCGTGAGCTATTACGCTTTCTACTCTCTCTAATTCATCATCAGTTGCTGTTTTTGAGTCAGCTAAAACCAACTTTGAATTAAAAATATTTAGACCCTTATTTTCCATTGCACCCATATTAAAATGCCTTACAGCAACAATTTTATATTCATCTAAATCATACTCTAGATAATATTTATCCTCGTCCCATTTCATAGCCTTCTTTAGTGAATCAATCGCATGTTGTGTATATCTTTCATCCCCAGCCTCGACATATATTTTAATATCAATAACCCTATTAGTGTTTGTGATATGTTTATCAGAGATCAAACTTAATTTACCAGCAACCAAAGCAAATAAATAAGAAGGCTTAGGGAATGGATCTTCCCATACAATCTCATGTCTATTATTATTTAAATTTCCTGAATATTTTTTGTTGCCATTTGACAATAATACAGGGTATTGTTTTTTATCAGCTTCGATCCTTACTTTATACTTAGACAAAACATCTGGCCTATCAGGATGATAGCATATTCTTCTAAAGCCTTCAGCCTCGCATTGTGTAGTTAGAAGCCCAGAGCTTAAGTACAATCCTTCTAATGATGTATTGTTAAATGGATCTATTTCTGATTTTATTTTTAATTCAAATTCCGACGCGGGAGTAGCATAAATAACCAATTCCTGATTAGAAATATTATATTCTTCTGATTTCAATTCATTCCCATTTATTAAAATTGATAATAATTTAATTTGATTACCTTGAAGAATAAGTTTTGAAGATATTTTGGACTTTGGTTCAATTATCATTGAAGATTTAACAACAACAAAATCCTTACCAATATTAAAATCTAAATCTATACTTTTAATCAAAAAAGGATATTCTATATAGTCTGATAATTTTATAGATTTTGTAGTTGGCATATTAAATTAATAAAAAATTCATAAAGTTAAATTTATTCCTTTTGATTAAGTTTTTCCAAAGCTTGTGAAAATTTAGTCTTATCTTCTTCAGGAACCTGATCGGGGCAAAGTTGGATAGCTCCCTCAAGTAATTGCAAATAAGATCCTTGATAAATTTGATCATTTGTCAATTTTTTATCTCCTATTTCTTCTATAAGACCGCCATGTTTTTTTGAAACTAATAAAACAAAATTATTTGAGGCTATTGAAATTGCCTGAGGGAACTCAACCTTAGCTTGCCTTGCAAGACATAGATAGCTAACACCAATCTGCCTATACAAATTCATTTGTTCTTTACTAGCTGGAATAAACTTAATCTCATTATTGATAGAGCTAACATTACTTTGACTAGACTCTGAACTTACTGAGTTCTTACAACTTGATAAAAGTATTGAACAGATAAAAATGGAAATGGCCAAGATATTTTTTCTTGGAGATTTTTTTATATTCCTCAAGTGCTGTTAGTCCATAAAGATCTTATGCAGGAAAAATTTATAAAAAATAAATTTTCACTAGCATATTATATATATAATATTCTATTAAGGTCCAGCCAAAAAGAGTTTTTAAAATAGTCAGTTGGGATTCTTAATCCTTATTTCATGATGGTTTTCAACTATCTTCAACTTATCCTTAAACCAACTATAAATAGTTCTTGATCTGAATTTATCCTGATCTATTAAGCGAGTATGTTCTAATACATGCCAATTATCATAGTTAGTCTCAAAAATCAATTCATGCTCGTCAACTTGTCTTATATTTGATATACCTCCAGAATCAGATAGATAAGAACAATCTCGAATTAATTGATGGCCTTCGATTCGAGCAGTAATTTCTCCTTTACTTTTATAAGTTGGTCTTTTTATAAAGAAATCATTCTCATCTTCACACCACCACTTAAATCTATAGCTTTCAAATTCAGATTCGATTTGATGTAACTTTGCTACATCAATATACATTTCCAGATTAATCGCCTTTTCTTCATCAAAAAAATATTGTCTTCTAGAAAACCACAATCCAATATTCCTACCAAACCATCGTCTCAAATTACTATCAAAATCAATTCTTAGTCTGTCAATACCTACTGAACAGTTTTTACTTTTCCCAATACCAGGTGAATAAGAAATAGCCATTTACTGGGATCGAAAGATTTAAAAAGTATTCACTTAATTATTAGCTAATACCTAAAATGAGTCTCATTACCTTAAGGTATGCGTAATTATTTAAATTGCTCGTCACTGTGAATAGTGCCGAAGCTAACGATAGACGGCAGTTAAAGCTGTTGCTAGTGGCATCTCGTCACCATCTCTCTAGGGGAGATATTCGCTCGTTAATTGATTATTTAGAAGATGAAGATTGTGGCTTTACCGTTACTCTTGAATTGTCAGATCCATGTGAGAACCCAGAATTACTTGAGTTATACAGATTAGTAGCAATACCTGCTTTGATAAAACTAGAACCGTATCCTAAGCAAATCTTTGCTGGAAGTTCGATACTTGAGCAAGTTAAAACCTGGCTTCCAAGATGGCAGCATGAAAGGCTAATTAATGGCATCGGAGTAAGTCTTAGACCTAAAACAATCGAATCAAACCAAACACAAAAAGAACTTCTTCTAGAGGATGATCTTCTAGTTCTTCGTCAAGAAAACGAGACACTTACCAATAAAATACATTCTCAAGAAAGTCTACTAAGAATGGTTGCTCATGAATTGAGAACTCCTTTAACTGCAGCTGGTTTAGCTCTTCAAAGTCAAAAGCTAGGTCAAATCAGTATGACTAAATTTCAAGAGGTCCTTAAGAGAAGACTAGAAGAAATTGAGTTGCTTTCGAAGGACTTATTAGAAGTTGGGAGTACGCGCTGGGAAACTTTATTTAATCCTCAAAAAATTGATCTTGCAAATATATCCGCCGAAGCGATTCTTGAACTAGAAAAACTATGGCTTAACCGCAAAATAAAAATAAATACTGATATACCAGCTGATTTACCCTCTGTTTTTGCAGATCAAAGAAGAATGATGCAAGTTTTGTTGAATCTCATAGAAAATGCTTTGAAATTTTCCGAGGACGAAGGTGAGATTTTTATAACAATGCTTCACAGAACAAACCAATGGGTTGAAGTGATAGTTCGAGATAATGGGCCTGGTATACCTCCAGAAGAACAACAAAGAATATTTGTCGATAGAGTAAGACTTCCACAAACTTCCGAAGAGACAATCGGCTTTGGCATTGGTCTTTCAGTTTGTAGAAGAATTGTTGAAGTCCATGGAGGAAAGATCTGGGTTGTTTCTAAACCAACAGAAGGTGCATGCTTCTATTTCACCGTTCCTGTATGGCGAGGTCAAAAGAAGGATCAAGAAGTCTTGACGAGTGGCAAGTCTGGCCCGTAACTTTCATTTGTGATTGATTTCACTTCTTTGGTGATCTATCACTTCATCTGGCCCCATCGTCTAGAGGCCTAGGACACCTCCCTTTCACGGAGGCGACAGGGGTTCGAATCCCCTTGGGGCTATAAAAAGAATTATCTTTAGTTTTTTTAATCTTTCTATCAAGGAAAAACCCTTTATGGGAATTTTTAATTTGTTAAAAATTCGATAGTTTTTTTTATAGCTTTTTTAATTACAGCATTACAAAAAATTCTGTTGAAAAAATAATATTTAGCCGGCTAAGAAAAATTGAATCGGTAAAAACCCAGTAAAATAAAACAATATAAAAATATAAATGGTCTTGTGACGGTCTCAAAAAGTGAACCAATATATTAGTAATATCAAGATAAATCAGCTTAAAGTTACCTCTTATTGGTAATCTCAGGTTCTAAATTTAAGTTTTTATGGCTTACTCAGAGACAAAGGTAGTTATTGGAGGACTTGCACATATTCCTATCATCATTGGTTTTTTCTATCTAATACGTAGGCAATATTCCTTTGGTGCAATTTTGCGAACTGGTAAAAATGCTCTAAGCGAAAATATTAAGGCAGCTACACCTCCAAAAACTTCAGCTCCTGTTAAACCTGCTGCCCCTAAGAAGCCCGTAACTTCTTCTCCTGCTAAAACTTCAGCTTCTGCCCCTGCTAAAAAACCACATGCGGATGTCCCAGTAAACACCTACAAACCGAAAGCACCTTTTACAGGAACTGTAACTGAAAATTATTCGGCACTCAAAGAAGGAGCAATTGGAAAAGTTCAACACATAACTTTTGATCTATCAGGAGGCGATCCTGAATTTAAATACGTTGAAGGGCAAAGTTGCGGAATACTAGCAGCAGGCGAAGACGCAAAAGGTAAGCCGCATAGGCCAAGACTATATTCAATTGCAAGCACAAGGTATGGTGATAACTTTGCTGGAAATACACTTTCTTTATGTGTGCGCCAACTTCAATATGAAAAAGATGGCGAAACAATAAATGGTGTTTGCTCAACTTATTTATGTAATTTAGCCCCTGGTGACAAAGTAAAAATTAGCGGGCCAGTTGGCAAAGAAATGCTTCTTCCAGAAGAAGAAGATTCCAACATAATTATGCTTGCTACTGGTACTGGCATAGCTCCAATGAGGGCATATCTAAGAAGAATGTTTGAACCTACTGAAATAGAAAAACATCAGTGGAATTTCAAAGGTAAAGCTTGGTTGTTTATGGGTGCACCTAAAACAGCAAACTTGCTTTACGATGATGATTTTGAACACTACAAATCAAAATTCCCTGAAAATCTTAGATATACAAAAGCAATCAGCAGGGAACAGCAGAATAGCAAAGGAGGTAGAATGTATATACAAGACAGAGTACTTGAATATGCAGAAGAAATTTTCAACATGATTGAGAATCCTAAAACTCATATTTACTTATGTGGATTAAAAGGTATGGAACCAGGAATAGATGAGGCGATGACAACCGCTGCTGCTGCAAAAGGTTTAGATTGGTCTGAACTTAGACCTAAACTAAGAAAAGCAGGTAGATGGCATGCTGAGACCTACTAAATAAAGAAAAAAGTATTGAAAGCCATAATTATTAATTACTTTTCCAAATATTTTTTCTATATTTAATCAATCAAAATCATAATTTTTCTAATTTTTCCATCACCAAAAAGTGGTTATATAATTAGAACCTATTTTGATTAAATAGTTCTTATTTGATTGGCAAGGAAAGTATTAATGAGCATGCCAGTAACAAACCCATTGAGAATTGGGCTTCGCCAAGAGCGAGTGGTTCCTCCTCAATGCCTGATTATTTTTGGGGCTTCTGGAGATTTAACACATAGGAAACTTGTTCCTGCCTTATTTGAGCTCTTTAAACAAAGAAGATTGCCAAGTGAATTTGCTGTTTTAGGCTGTGCTAGAAGACCTTGGACTGATGAGATATTTAAAGAGAAGATGGAAGATGCTCTTTCTTCCCAAATAAAAGATAGTCCAAAAGAATGGGAATTATTTTCGCAAAATCTTTTCTATGAACCTGTAGATCTCCAACAACCAGATCACCTAGTAAAACTTGGTAAAAGACTTGAAGTAATTGATAAATTAAGAGCAACTCACGGTAATAGAACATTTTACCTTTCAGTTTCTCCGAAGTTCTATGGAAGTGGTTGTAGAGCTTTAGCTGCAGCTGGATTATTAAAAGATCCCAAACGAAGTAGGGTTGTCATTGAAAAACCTTTCGGAAGAGACTTCAACAGTGCCCAGTCACTAAATTCCCTAGTTCAAAGTTGTGCCCAAGAAAGTCAGATATTTCGAATAGATCATTATCTAGGCAAGGAAACTGTTCAAAATATTCTTGTTCTTAGATTTGCCAATACTATTTTTGAACCAATCTGGAATAGAAATTATATCTCAAGTGTTCAAATTACTAGTTCCGAGACAGTTGGTGTCGAAGATCGAGCTGGATATTATGAATCTTCAGGGGCTTTAAGAGACATGGTTCAAAATCATCTTACTCAAATGCTTGCATTAACTGCAATGGAACCACCAGGGCATTTTGATCCTGAAGCTATAAGGAATGAAAAGGCCAAAGTCCTTCAAGCAGTTAAGCTTGCTAATGAAGAGAAACCCTGGGAATGCTGCGTTAGAGGCCAGTATTCAAGGGGAGGTAGCAATGAATATCCTCTTCTTGGATATAGGGAAGAACCAGGAGTTAATCCAAATAGCACAACAGAAACATATGTAGCAATGAAACTATTCATAGATAATTGGAGATGGCAAGGAGTACCTTTTTATGTAAGGACAGGAAAGCGGCTAGCAAAAAGGCTGAGTGAAGTAGTTCTAACTTTCAGAGAAGCTCCCGTACATCTGTTCGATGCAGCAGGAGGATGTCCAACTTCAAATCAATTAATTCTTAGAATTCAACCCAATGAAGGTGCTGAATTTAGTTTTGAAGTAAAATCTCCAGGTTCTGGTATGCGAAGTAGACCAGTAAATATGGAGTTTTCCTATGACGAATCCTTTGGAGAGCCTTCAGATGAAGGGTATGTAAGACTTCTTGCTGATGCAATGCTGGGAGATCCAACCTTATTTACCCGAAGTGATGAAGTAGAAGCTGCTTGGCGTTTATATACTCCTCTTCTTGAGATAATTGAGGACTCTCCATGGGAGTTACCTGTTTATCAATATGAATCAAGGACATGGGGACCAACTGAATCAGATTTACTTATTGGCAAAGATCAACTTTTATGGAGAAGACCTTAAAAAAATTAAATCTAAATCTTTAACTCAAATCAAATAGATGTCTCCTCAATTAACCCTTCAAACACCACTTCAGCTACCTCCATCTGAAATCCCCACGTACCTTGATCAACTCTGGTCCCATGATCAGAGAGGGGATAAAGGAGCTAATACTTTTTGTTTGATAATCTGGCAACCAGCATGGATTGAGCAAAAACTCGTCAAAAGCGGAAAACTATCTGGTCCCATAGTTGGGAGCCAACGAATTGATCTTATAGAAGCTTCAAGACAAATTATTTTAGAAGGAGATCTTCCTAACAGCACTTCCCCACTTGACTTTAAAGTTCAATCTTCAATTAAAAGCGATGAATTAACCAAAGACGTAGAAGACCTCAGAGGGCAACACATTGACACCTCAATTAGTAATTTGCAACCCAGAAGATTAATTACAATTGCACCTACAATAGAAAAAAAGAATGATTTAGAGACTTTAGTAGCCGCATATTGTCCACTTCCTGAAGAAGGCGGAGGCAAAACAGCATGTGGCGACGTTATTGTTTTAAGAGGTAATAAGACTGCAATTAATGATGGACTTGAAATCGTTGAGACTCTTGTTCCAGATGAACTTCCATCCTGGTTATGGTGGAATGGAAGAATTGATGAGGCCCCTGACTTTCTTAATGCTCTTGCGCTACCAAATCGACGATTAATTATTGATACTGCATTAGGAGAGCCAAAAGACTGCCTGAATTTGATGCTTCAAAGAATTAATTCTGGACAAGCTGTAAATGATCTAAATTGGCTTCGTCTCAGAGGTTGGAGAGAGACATTGGCAATGGTATTTGATCCCCTTCAAAGAAGAAACGCTCTTGATAATTTAGAAAAAATTGATATTGATATTGAGGGTTCTCAATCAGTACAAGGGCTCTTACTCGCTGCATGGATTGCTGATCGCCTTAATTGGAAACTTAAAAATTGCGTCTTATCAAAAAAAGATTTCGTAAAAGTAAATTTTATTCGTCCTGATAACATCCTTGTAGCAGTTAGCTTAACTTCTTTACCAATAGGTAAGCCAAGCATTAATCCTGGTCAAATAGTAGGACTGAGATTAATTGCAAAAGCTAAAAACAAGCAAAAAAATGATATTTGTATAATTCTTGCCTCAGAATCTGGGGAATGTATGAGATTAGAAGCTGGGGGTATGGCAAGAATGGAGCTCATAGAGCAAGTAGTCCCTATTCAAAAAAGCACTTTAGAAAATGATGTTGCTCGTTTACTCTCTAGCAGCAGAGGTAATACGAGTCCATTACTTGCAAGTGCGACGCCAATAGCCATGGAGATGCTTAATTTAATTAATGAATCATAAAAAAAAAATTAATAAATGGCATGCATAATTTCTGCGACTTCAAGTAATAGTGGAAAAACAATTTTAAGTCTTCTTTTGATTTCTTGGTTAAAAAGTTTAGGCAAAACGGTTCAACCTTTTAAAGTTGGGCCAGACTATTTAGACCCTCAACAATTAACTGCCGTATCAAACAAAGCTTGTCGAAATCTAGATTTAATTCTTTCTGGTGAGAAATGGATAAAAGAAAGTTTTAATCACTTTGGAGGATTAACAGATTTTTCTTTTGTTGAAGGAGTAATGGGGTTATTCGATGGAATTGGCAGTACTTCAAAAGGAAGCACAGCTGAATTAGCAAAGGTTTTAGATCTTCCAATTGTCCTTATTATTGATGCGAGAGGAAAGGCTGCGTCACTAGCTGCATTAATCAAAGGGTTCAAAGAACATGATAAGGAATTAAAGATTGAAGGAATTGTTCTAAATAATGTTCAAACTTCTAGGCATAAAAAAATTTTATTGGAAGTTCTAAATCAAATAAATATAAAATCATTAGGTTGCCTACCTAATTGCGAAGACCTACATCTTTCAACTAGGCATCTTGGTTTAGCACCAGTTCATGAGGTTATAGATTTAGAAACGAAAGTTAAAAAATGGGCATCAATAGCAAAAAATTATTTAGACATTGAAAGTTTTAAAAAGCTTTTATTACCTCCTAAGTCTAATAATAATGCAATTGGATTCTTACAAAAGAAAGAGTCAGGCTTAGTTCTTCCTATTGCTATCGCTGAAGATGAAGCTTTTCATTTTAGATATCAGGAAACAAAAGAATTATTAGAAAATAATGGGATGCCAACTATCACTTGGAAACCTCTTGAAAATAAACAGATCCCACACGAAGCTAGAGGATTAATAATCCCTGGTGGTTTTCCTGAGAATCATGCAAAACAATTGAGTAATTCGAAAATTAGCTTGATGTCAATAAAATTATTTGCAAAAAAGTTTCCTATATATGCTGAATGTGGAGGAATGATGCTTCTAGGGAAAAGTATATTTGATTTAGAAGGAAAAGAATATGAAATGGCAGGGATATTACCTTTTAGGGCTAAAAAGGGACAATTAAAGATTGGTTATCGAGAAGCTATAAGTAAAAATAAAAGTCCTATTACCAATCCTGGGAATAAACTAATAGGACATGAATTTCATCGTTGGGAAATATTTAATGAAAAAAACGATTCAGAACTTAATCCTTTATGGGATATAAAAGGATGGGATATTAAAATAAATAATGAAGGTTTTTGCAACCATTTAATTCATGCAAGCTGGATTCATCTTCATTGGGCAAGCTCTCCTAAGATTCTAGATAATTGGAAAAAAAGTGTTATGAATTATTCCAAGATTAAGTCTATTTAAAAATAGATTTATAAAGACTAACCTATTAATAATTTCTTTAAAAGGGGTAAATTTGTTTTGTTTTTGTTGTCGCCAACAATCCATACTCCTTTGCTTGCTCTACTTACAGCCACGTAAAGAAGACGTCTTCTAAATTCAAGATCTTTAGGCCAAAAAACATCAGAAGTTATGAAAACCTCTCCAAAAGTACTACCTTGGCTCCTATGAATTGTAAGAACAGAAGCAGGGCCTAATGAAGCAAATGAATCTCTTATAAAAAAGAAAAGCTTCCAGATTGAAGAACTATTTTTCTTTCCTCTTTCTCTTGCCTGATTGCTCAATTGATTCAAAGCAAGATCTAAATTAACGCGAGATTTAGAACCTATTTGAGGAAGTAATCTCAAAGAAAATTCTTTTTGATCACAGGTAACTTTAGCTATCTGAGTTTCAATAATAGGTAGAGAATTTTCAAAACGTTGATCGATTAATAAAGAATCCAAATCAAAACTATTTGGAATCACATCCTCCACAACCATCTCTCTATTAGAACTAATCAAGATGTCTGGTTCTTCTCCAATCTCATCCTCATTTAATGATGCATTTACCATAACTGCCTTACGGCTAATTAAGACCTCACCAGGCAACACTTGATATTGGTCAGCCATATCACCATGGATAGCTCTTCTTGCATGGGGAACTAAGTTATCAACAATTCGATTTGTGTAGCAAAGAATTCTTGCTTTATCGTAATCTTCCTCTAAAGAAGATAACTTCAATGATGACTTTGCCTTTTCAAGCCAATTATTTCTATCAAGTATTCCCACATTACCTTTCTTAGTATTAATAATTGGCAATAATGGTGGCTGATCACAAGGTATCTGTTCGTCTCTAATTATTTTTGCTAATTTCAAAACAGGTCCTTGATGTCGAACAACTTCTTTAAGTTCAGTATTTACAGACCTATTCATTAAAAAAACCGAACTAAAGCTCTCTCCAACAGGCGGAAGTTGAGCAGGATCTCCAACAAAAACTAATCTTGTCGAATTAAATCGGGCACATTCAAGAGTTATCTCCAATAATTTGGAATCAATCATGGATGCTTCATCAATTAAGACAAGTCCTAAATTCTCCAAAGAGCTCTCGGTTTGATCTGTTTTTTCACATATTTCGGCATCTGCCTGTCTTTTCAACTTCAGACGCAGTAAACGGTGAATTGTAGAAGGGAACCAAGTTGGTTGGATAGATTCATTTTTCAAATTCTCCCTTAACACATCAACCGCCTTATGAGTTGGAGCAACTACAGTCCAACACAAACCTAACTCGTCAACCTTTTTCAATAATTTCATAGATAAATATGTTTTTCCGCTACCTGCAAAACCTTTCATTACAAAAGGATTATAGGAATATGGAGTATTCAACCATTCACAAAATAATTCAAGAGATCGTTTTTGATCATTAGTTAAAACAACACTATTTTCTTTTGTTTTTATTTCTTTCACACAGGAACTAATCCAATCATTTGCAAAAGATGCAAAGGTGAACCGATAAATAAAATTCCGGGCAAAGCTACAGTTGGACCAAGAATACTTCCAACTAAAACCTCTATTTTTGTGTGCCCCAAAGATTCTTTTAAAGTAACTTCGGTAGATGATTCCTTGGAATTACTTTTTGATATCTGATTGACTTTTGCTGCTGTTAAACCTGCTGATCTTCTTATTCCAGAAGCGTCGTACATCACAATAAAAGCTATTGTTGCGGCGAAAGCAAACAAAGGATCATCAAAACCAAGCTGTAGCCCAACTCCTGCAGCTGTTCCTGTTACTAAAGCTGAATGGCTTGATGGCATACCACCTGTTTCGATTAGTACTAAAGGACGCCACCTTTGCTTGAAAATTAATTCAAATAACAACTTGGAAAATTGAGCAATACCACATGCTGCTAGGCCCCATGCCAATACAGCATTATCAAGAATATAAACAAAGTGAATTTCTGAAGACGAAATGATATTCATCTATCCCTATTTGTAATGTAGTCAGCCAATGCAAGAAGAGGTTGTGATTTCTCAGGCCAAGGCTCAAGGGCGTTTTTAGCCTGAGCGACTAGGTAATCTGCTCTCCTCCTTGATTCATCAAGACCAAGTAACTTTGGATAAGTAGTCTTGTCAGCAATTAAATCCTTTCCAGCTGTTTTACCCAATATTTCACTACTAGCAGTTACATCAAGAATGTCATCAATTATTTGAAATGCCAAGCCAATTCCTCTCGCATAAACTGTTAATGCTTCCAACAAATTATCTTCAGCCCCACCAATTAGGGCTCCGCAGGTGACACATGCTTTAAGAAGAGCTCCTGTTTTATGAAGATGAATATATTCTAAAGTTTCTAGATCTACCTCTTTACCCTCACAATCGAGATCAACAACTTGTCCGCCAACTAATCCAGGAGCTCCTGCAACTAATGAGAGTTCACCAACTACTTTCAAAAGCCTGTCAGATGGAACTCCCTCTGTACGAATTGATACCATCTCGAAGGCTCTAGTCAAAAGAGCATCTCCAGCAAGAATGGCTACAGCATCCCCGTAGACTTTGTGATTTGTAGGACGTCCTCTACGCAGATCGTCATTATCCATTGAAGGTAGATCATCATGAATAAGAGACATTGTATGAATCATCTCAAGAGCTACTGCTGTAGGAAGAGCTTTCTCTAACTCCCCTCCAGCAAGCTCACAAGCAGCAAGACAGAGAATCGGTCTTAGCCTTTTGCCTCCAGCCAAAAGGGAATAACGCATAGATTCTCTTAATTTCTCTGGCTTTTCAGGGCCCAGAGATGCATCTAGCGCATCTTCAACGAGAGCTCTAGATTTCTCTAGATACCCAACAAAGTCAAAAGAAGCGATTGCTTCCTCCATGCAAATAATCTATTCCTTTCAATTCTGTCAGGACATTGTGATTCATGGAAGTAAATGACTAATAGTTAAAGGTAATCCACAATGCTTCTGCCACCTGTCAACCGTATTAGATAGAAGCATTGTGACTGTCATAGGTCCTACCCCCCCTGGGACAGGAGAATAAGCAGCTACTTTATCTTCAATTTCAGACATCTTTACATCTCCACAAAGTTTAGTTTTTTGGCCCTCTTGCAAATTTTTTTGATCAGTCGGAAGTCTATGTATACCCACATCAATCACAACACAATTTTCGTTCACATGATCATTCCCAATCAAATTTGGCTTACCTGCTGCTACGACAAGTAAATCAGCTTCCCTAGTTAAAGAGGATAAATTTTTTGTTCTAGAATGCGCAACCGTTACAGTGGCATTTGCAGCTCCCAGCATTAAAGCCATTGGCTTACCAACAAGAATGCTACGCCCTACTACTACTGCTCTTTTCCCTTCGATTTTGATTTGATTTCTTTCTAGCAGAGCCATTACTCCAGCTGGGGTACATGACCTTGGTCCTTTCTCACCTTTGACTAATCGTCCAAGATTCAAAGGATGCAGTCCATCAGCATCTTTATCAGGATCAATACTCCTAAGCAAAGAAGCCTCATCAAGATGAGACGGTAATGGAAGTTGCAATAAAATTCCGTCAACATTTTTATCTTCATTCAGTCTTTCAATTATTTCTATAAGTTCCTCCAATGAAATATCTTCTTTTAAATGCTTTGCAAAACTTTTAACACCTATTCGATAACATGCTTTCTCTTTGTAATTGACATAAACTTCACTAGCAGGATCGTTACCTACTCTTATGACAGCTAGTCCAGGGGGGCGTTTTGCAACTTCCAATCCACTTTCGATAGTCTGTTTGAGTATGAGCTCAATTTCCTGAGCAAGTTTTCTTCCATCTAAAATGTTTGGCATAAATAAAATGAATCCAATTTCAATTAATCAACTCATTAAACCTAACGTCAGGCGTGGTTGAAAAAGTCTGTGGCTAAACTACCAAGTCCAAAAAAAATCTGGAGAATATGGTTAGGGAGTCAATCTCCCAGGCGCCCAATACTTCGCTGGTCTTCTCCTGATAAACTAGGCCTACTAATGGTATGTATATTAGTAGCAATAGTTTCAAGTTATAAGTTATTAGCAGTTCCGGATCTCAAGCCAGGTGATATAGCGCCATTCAATGAAATAGCTCCTAAAAATGCAATAGTAATAGATACAAAGGCATTAAAAGAAAAGAAAAAAGGCCTAAAAGAAAGCTATATTCAAGTTATTGATAAAGAGCAATCTGATAATTTAGAAGCACTCATTGCAAAACAAGTCAAAATACTTACTATAATAAAAGATAATAACTTTGAAGAAAATGTAAGTAATATTAATCTGACTAATACAGAAAGAGACTGGCTAATTGATGCCTCTTATAGCGAATGGGAAACATGGAAAGATGAGATAAAAAAAGCTTCAAAAAAAATGCTTTCACAAGGAATTATTAATACACTAGCTCTTGAAGAATTAAATGAGGCTTCATCACTGCAATTAATCGACCTAGGTAAAAAAGATTCTCCAAATAGATCATTAGGCGCGAAAATACTGTCGAGTAGTTTTTATCAAAAAAGCAATTTAAAAATTGATATATTAAAAACCAATAAACTACTTGAAAATTTACTCAATCAAGATGATTTAAATACAATAAAGGTTAAAGAAGGTAGCTTAATAACTAAAAAAGGGCAAATAATCAGTTCTCAAGAATTTGATATTTTAGAACATTTTAATAAAGTAAGCAGAAGCCCTAGACCCTTCAAATGGTTCATAACTTTTTCAGAATCTTTAGGATGTTGTGGTTTACTTCTTATGATAATGAGAAGAGAGAAACCAAGACTTCAATCTAGTCATGGATTGCTATCCTTAACTCTATTACTATTAGTTCAAGTAACTAAAGATTGGTTAGGCCCATTAGCAAGTCCATTGCAGTTAATATTACCTCCAACGCTACTCCTTTCTCAAGGAATAGGCACAATTTCATCATTAGCATGGATGGCGGCTGCTAGCTTAATTTGGCCAGCATCTCTTAATGGATTAAGTGAAGTTAGACTAATAATTGCTTGTATATCTGGTTCATTTATTGCATTTTTAGGAAGAAGGATGAGAAGCAGAGCTCAAGTACTTCAAATAGCTGTGTTAATACCTTTTGGAGCACTATTAGGTCAATGGTTTATTTTTAATCAAGTAATTAAAGCGGAAAATATAGAATTTAATAATCTATCTTTTAATCCTAATTCACTTTTTAATGAGTCACTTATTATAAGTGCAATGCTAATGATAACTATATTAATTGTACCTATATTAGAAAATACATTTGGTTTACTTACTAGAGCAAGATTGATGGAGCTAGCTGATCAAGAACGTCCTTTACTTAGACGTTTATCTAGAGAAGCACCTGGCACTTTCGAGCATACCCTGACAATTCTAAGTCTCGCCGAGGAAGGAGCGAGAGTTATTGGAGCAGATGTTGACTTAATAAGAACAGGAGCTCTATACCATGACGTTGGAAAACTGCATGCTCCTAATTGGTTTATTGAAAATCAACAAGATGGAATAAATCCACATGAAGAAATCAAAAATCCTTACAAAAGTGCCGATATTCTTCAAGCCCATGTAGATGAAGGGTTAAAGCTTGCAAGGAGATATCGACTTCCATCAGCAATTGCTGATTTCATTCCAGAACATCAAGGTACTTTAAAAATGGGTTATTTCCTACATAAAGCTAGAGAAAGTGATCCTTCTTCCTCTGAAAACCGTTTCAGATATAAAGGACCTATTCCTCATTCCAAAGAGACTGGAATACTTATGCTTGCAGATGGATGCGAGGCCGCACTGAGATCTCTAGATGGTTCGTCTTCTGATAGCAATGCATGCAAAACAGTTAGAAAAATAATTCAATCTCGACAGCTTGATGGACAGTTAAAGGAAAGTAGTTTAACAAGAGCAGAAATAGAGATAATACTTAGGGCTTTTGTATCTGTATGGAGAAGAATGAGGCACAGAAGATTAAAATATCCAAGCTTTAATTCTAGGTAAAACAGTATTAATTGAACTATTTATATTGATTAATTAATTCAATATAATCAAAGCCTAATTCTCCTATGGCCCCGCCTACACCAATAAAGTAAGGCTAATAAATTCAACAAGGCAATAAGCAAAGATAAACCACTGATACCAAAAACATCATTAACTCTAATTAACCTGATAATTCCATATGGCAAAGTCCCCGACAGAGTCATGGACAAAGCAACTATTGATAAAATCACACCCCATCCTCTTTGAGCGAATAGACCTGCTGATGCAACAATCCCAGTTACTGCAGCTGGCCAAGCAAGGCTAATTGCAATAGTGATATTGGCAGCTTGAAGAGGAGGCCCAGATCCAACAACATATGCAATAAAAGGAATTGCAAGGGTATTTGAGATTAAACCAAACCAAGTAAGTGTCCAGTAGCCGCGGAGTCCTGAACCCATTTTTAAAAAATTATTCCCCTAGTTAAAAGCATAAGATTAAGAATAATAATTTATTTTATGCGAAAGAAGTATGCAAACAATTAGATGGATAACAAACTGTTCTCCAAGTTCCATTTCTTGCGAGTACTTGCACACCTATGCCTCGATCTTTAATTGTGCAACTTAATCCTTGCCCATTACACCAAACCTTTGCTGCTAAAAGTGCTGCATCAATACTTTCGTAAGGAGCGTCAAGTACATGATGAGGGGAGCCATCAAGTCCTGTAAGTCGATAAAGCTTTCTTTTAACACTCATTTATGTGCACATACCAAATCGTCACACTCATATTAATCTTTTAATTCTTGCTTTAGACGATTTTTCTAAAAAAATTTACGGAAACTACTAAATAGATTTTAAAAATTAGTAAAAAGCTTTATATTTTTCAAACTCCTTTTTTGTCTACCTGAGCTAAATCATGTTGTGGATGAATGGAATTCCTTCCTTCAGCTGCCACCAACCTATTAAGAGCATTAATATATGCTTGTGCCGCGGCAACAACGACATCAGTATCCGCGGAATGACCAGAAAATAGACTTCCATTTCTTCTAATACGTATCGTTACTTCTCCTAAAGCATCTATACCTTCAGTAACAGACTTGACGGAAAATTCAATCAACTCATTAGGTTCTTCAGTTAGAAAATCTAAGGCCCTTACCACTGCATCAACAGGGCCTGTCCCTAGTGATACAGATGTTTTTTCCTCTCCTTCTTCTCCAACAACAGTTACTGTTGCAGTAGGCACAAGAGATGTTCCACAACTGACTTGGACTAATTTCAATTGAAACAGAGCTTCTGGAAGTTGAACTTGCTCACTAACAATGGCTTCTAAATCACGATCTGTTATTTCTCTCTTCCTATCAGCTAAGTCTTTAAATCTAGCGAAAGCATCATTAAGATCTTCTCTGTTTAAATCATAGCCAAGATCCTCTAACCGAGATCTAACAGCACTCCTGCCACTCAATTTCCCTAAAGAAATTTTATTGTCAGACAACCCAACTGTTTTTGCATCGATAATTTCATATGTAAGTCTATTTTTTAATACCCCATCTTGATGAATTCCAGATTCATGAGCAAAAGCATTTGCTCCAACAATTGCTTTATTTGGTTGCACAACCATACCAGTTAAATTTGAAACCAAACGAGAGGATTTTGTTATTTCCTCTGTTCTAACTGCTGTTAAAGGGGTTGGAGATTCAGGAGACCTTCCAAAAAAAGGATTAAAATATGATCTTCTTACATGAAGAGCCATAATCAATTCTTCTAAAGCGGCATTCCCTGCTCTTTCTCCAATTCCGTTGATAGTGCATTCAAGCTGTCTAGCACCATTCTTTACAGCCTCAAGGAAATTTGCAACAGCTAATCCTAAGTCGTTGTGACCATGAACCGAGAGAACTGCTTCATTAATATTTGGAACATTTTTATTGATGTTTAATATCAAATCTCCAAATTCAGAAGGTGTTGTGTAACCAACAGTATCAGGGATATTTATCGTATTAGCACCTGAAGATATTGCTAATTCGATTACTTCATACAAAAAATCCAAATCACTTCTTGCTGCATCTTCACAAGAAAACTCAACATCTTCAACAAAGCTTTTTGCATAACCAACCATATCTGGAACGATCCCAAGGACTTCTTTTCTAGATTTCCTTAATTTGTGTTCAAGATGAATATCACTTGTTGCAATGAAGGTATGAATCCTTTTTTTTGGGGCTGGAGCAATAGCTTCAGCACAAGCCTTGATATCAGATTTTGATGCTCTTGATAGTCCGCAAATAATAGGTCCTTCTTCTCCTCCTACTTGTTCAGCAATTTTTTGAACCGCAGCAAAGTCGCCAGAGCTAGCGAAAGGGAAACCAGCCTCTATAACATCTACTCCTAATCTTGCTAATTGTTGGGCTATAGCTAACTTTTCTTCTAAATTAAGACTCGCACCTGGGGATTGCTCACCATCTCTTAATGTAGTATCAAAAATTAAAACTCGGCCTGGATCTTTGGCCATAGCATAAATTATATAAAATTATTAGACCTTATTAAGATCTATATGAATTAAAAAAAATTATAGTATAAATAACTCTAATTTCCACGAAAGATATTAAATTTCTAACTCTTCATTTTATAATTTATTATTTTTTATTTTTAAAATACTGAATAAAGAAGAATTAATATCAACTATAAAAAACTAAGTAATAAATAAAAATTAATTATTTCTAGTATCTAATTTTACTAGATTTATGGTATGGCTTAAAATTCATCTTTTTCTGTGCAACTAAAGAGTATAAGTATCCAAGGAACAAATCCAACATTCTGGAAGCCTTAATGACTAAAGGCAATCTCGCCATAGTCCTGCATGCACATCTGCCTTACGTGAGGTCAGAAGAACCTGGCTCCCTAGAGGAAGATTGGTTCTTTCAGGCTCTAGTGGAATGTTATTTACCACTTTTAGGAACCCTTGAGAAGGGTTCAAAAGCAAATGATCAAGCACCTAAAATCACAATAGGGCTATCCCCTACTTTGCTTTCCCTATTAGAAGATGAGGTATTAAAAAATCGCTTTGAAAAATGGGTAGAACTAAGGCTAGAAATTCTGAATTCATTAAAAACAGATAAAATAAAAGCAGCTCTTCATCTGACAGATCACTTTAAACGACAATTAGAAAGCTGGAAAAAATGTCGAGGAGATTTAATTGGAAGATTTAATAAATTAAGAACATCAGAAGTAATTGATATTCTTACTTGTGCAGCTACTCATGGATATCTTCCACTTTTAAGAGAAAATCCTGAAGCAGTAAGGGCTCAACTAAAAACTGCAATAAGAGAACATATACGTCTTTTCAACAACCCGCCTTTGGGTATTTGGTTGCCAGAATGCGCATATTACGAAGGCTTAGATGAAATAATGGCTGAATCAGGACTTAGATATGCTGTTCTTGATGGACATGGCTTACTTAATGCTGATCCAAGGCCCAGATATGGTTTATACGCCCCTATTTGCACGAGAAGAGGAGTAGCTTTTTTTGGTAGAGATAGTGAATCAACTCTTCCAGTTTGGTCTGCAAGGGATGGATACCCAGGCAATCCAAGCTACAGAGAATTCCACAGAGACTTGGGGTGGGACTTATCATTAGAGAAACTAAAAGAAATAGGACTCAACGAGAAAAGACCAATAGGAATTAAATTATTTAAAATTTCTTCAAAAAACACATCTTTAGAAAACAAACAAAAATATGACCCACAAGCTGCACAAGAAAGTGTGAAAAAAGATGCAGAAAACTACATAAAGGATAGAAAGAAACAACTTATAAAACTTGAAAAATCAATGGGAATAGAACCATTGTTAATTGCACCTTTTGATGCTGAGCTTTTTGGACATTGGTGGTTCGAAGGGCCGCAATTTCTTTCTCAATTATTTATTAACTCAAAAAAAGAAGGTATTAAATTAATCACCCTGAGAGAGGCTCTACAAACAAAAAAACACATCCAATTATGCAATCCTTCTCCATCAAGCTGGGGCCAAGGTGGCTTTCACAATTATTGGTTAAATGAATCAAATGCATGGATTGTCCATGAATGGAGCAAAGCTGGAAGAGAAATGATCAGAATTTGTTCAAAAGGGGTACAAAAGCAATCGGATATCGAAATTATTAAACAAGCGGGGAGAGAACTACTTTTATGTCAATCTTCAGATTGGAGTTTCATTCTCAAAGCAGGAACAACTACCGAGCTTGCAAGAGAAAGAATAAATTTACATATAAAAAGATTTTGGATATTAATTAATGCAATTAAAGATAAGAAGATTCTTGAGCCCAACTTTTTGGAAGAAATAGAAAAAGAGGATTGCATTTTTCCTTTAATTTCTCCAATAGATTGGAAAAAGAAAATCTAAGTTTTTTCTTTCTTTTTTTTTGTTAAACCAAGCATTCCTAATCGAACTTTTAACGGGGCAATAGAAAATAATTTGAGCATAACTATAAAAAGTCTTGGTAAAGGAAGGGTATTAGTTAAATATCCATACCAATCTTTTTTAGGTAATTTAAAAAAGGTATTAAAAAATGATCTTAGAAGAGATTCATCAAAACTCATTAGTCTTTGAAGACCAAATTGATAAAGACGATGTCTTTGAACTAATTCAGTTGTCCATAGGTTTTGCCAACCTCTTCTTGCTATCTTAGATGTAGGAAGGAAAGGATCCTTTTTTATTACTTTTGCTATCTCCCTCGCTAATGAAGGGGCTCTTCTTAAAAGACTACCAACCATATATCCTGAAGCGGGATGAACCATGCTAGCTGAGCCTCCAAAAGCCAAAAGAGGTTGATCTCTATGAGGCAATGGCAAATTCATTGGGAAAAGACAATGCTCTTCATGGATTATTTCCTCAACTTGAATTCCTTTGCTAGATAATCGAGCATTTAATCTAGTTTTTAATGCTTCAAAAGAGACTGGAGGTGCGCACGCCAAGGATGTTTCTTCTACAAAATAACTTCCATCCCCCAGGTCCATAGCGTAAAGGAAAGAAGGTGGCTCTCTTAACTGGTTTGCATCAAGATGGTCTGGTCTGAAATCCATTAAAACAAAACGATTCTTCTCTACTGGGGGTGAACTAAATTTCCCAACGACTCCATATGCCGCCTGCTTAGCAATTTCATCATTTTGAGGCCTTTTGATAAAAGGGGTTGTATGACCACTAGCATCAATTACTAATCTCGCTAAATATTTCTTCCCAGAAGAACAAATCACAACAGTTTGTTTTTCACTAAAATCAATTTTTTCTACAGTTTCAATTTGCCAAGAGAGTCCATTACATCGATCGAGTAGAGCCTCTTGAAAATCATTTAAATTAAAAAGACCATAATCAAGATAATGATTTGTACAAGCGTTACCCTTTTTATTTAATCCATCGCCAAAAAAACTAACCGTATCCTTCCATCTATATTTCAATAATTCCTGCATATTTAAAGATTCAAGCTCAGAAGCCCAGATTCCGTAGGTATTTGGCCAAGGTTCTAAAGGAGACCTAGAAGCTATTGCCTGAACATTAAGTCCTTGTTGAACTAACTCAGAAGTAATGCAAAGAGCCGCGGGGCCTGCTCCCATGACTAATACATCGGAACAATTAAGTAATTTCAATTTTCTGACATTGGATCAGTATTCATTGGTTGCTTGTCTGGGGATGATTCTTTGCCCTCTTCATCATTAATTTGTTCTGGAGGAACTAAAACAACTTCAGATAATTTGTCACCATCATCAAGTTTCTGAATTCTTACCCCAGTTGCAGCTCTTGATTGTTGAGAAATTTTATCTGCACTTGTTCTAACAATTACTCCTTTTTCGCTAACTAATAATAATTCTTCTCCTTTACCTAGAACCCTTAAGCCAACGAGTTCATCTCCATCTTTTCTAAATTTGATTGCTCTTAAACCCATGCCTGCTCTCTTTTGCAAGCGGAATTGAGTAACTGGAACTCTTTTCCCTAATCCACTTGCAGATGCAACAAGTACCCAAGGGCCATCTGATAATGATGAGTCCTCTTCCAATTCTTCTTCACTTTTATCAACATGATCAGCCAACTCAGTCGATAAAACATCCATACTTACAAGAGAATCACCAGACTTCAAATTCATTGACCTAACACCTCTTGCTGTTCTTCCTAAAGACCTTAATTCAGAATCATTTAATCTAAAGTGTATTGTCATTCCATTTTTTGAACCAATCAAAACACTATCTCCAGATTCAGCCAAACGAACCCAAGTCAAAGCATCACCATCCTCTAAACCTATAGCAATTAGTCCATTTGCTCTAATCTTGCTAAAAGCAGAAAGGGGAGTTCTTTTTATAAAACCTCCTCTTGTAAGCATCAATAAATAGTTCTCATCATCGAATGAACTAACAGATAACAATGAGGTAATAGCTTCTTCTCGTGGAATTGGAAGTAATTGCACAATAGGAGTACCTTTTGCAGTTCTACTACACTGCGGAACTCTATAAGCTGGAAGAGCATAAGCTACGCCTCTATCACTAAAAAGCAGAAGGCTATCGTGGTCATTACAACTAATAAATTTTCTAACCTCTTCTTCTCCTTGGCTTCGTGTTCCAGCTTTACCTCTAGTTCCTCTACTTGTTGCTTCAAATTCATTGACAGGCATCCTCTTTAAATATCCAGTTTCAGTCAATAAAACCACTGATCTTTCATTGGCAATCAAATCAATATCCTCAAGCCCTCCTCCGAGGTCAAGGATTTCTGTTCTTCTTGGAGAATTATATTTTTCTTTAAGTTCATCTAATTCTATTTTTGTTAATTCAAATACTCTTTCTTTTCTATTAAGAATATCTTTTAAATCTATTATTTTACTAACTAAATCCTCATGTTCAAGTCTTATTTTATCTGCCTCTAAAGCGGTAAGCCGTCTTAACTGCATCTGCAAAATAGCATCAGATTGAATATCAGTTAAGCCATGAAGTTCTTGCAATTTCTTTTTAGCAGTTGCAGAGTCTGAGGCTGATCTAATTAGATTAATTATCCCATCTAACTGATCTAAAGCTAATAATAATCCAAGCAATATATGATCTCTATTTTCTGCTTTCTTTAAAAGATATTTAGTTCTTTTTTCAATAGTTTCTACTCTAAAATCTAAAAACACTTCTAACATCTTTCTAAGTGATAATATGACCGGCTCACCATTAACTAATGAAAGCATATTTGCACTAAAATTTGTCTGCAAAGGCGTTAGCTTGAATAAGTTATTTAGAACAACTTGAGGATATGAATCTCTTCTTAATTCAACAACAATTCTCATTCCATCTCTGTCACTTTCATCTCTAATATCTGCAATCCCTTCAAGTTTTTTATCATTGACCATATCAGCTATTCGTTCTATCAATGCTGCTTTATTTGTTTGATAAGGAAGTTCAGTAATTATCACAGCATCTCTATCTGGTCTCCCTGGGTTTTCAATAGTTTCAATTTCAGCAACCCCTCTCATTGTTATTGAACCTCTACCAGTAAGATATGTTTCCTTAATTCCACTTCGACCAAGTATCTGACCACCAGTTGGAAAATCTGGACCTTTAATTATATTCATTAAATCTTTTTCTTCTAACTCAGGATTAGAAATCAAAGCCATCAATCCATCAATCAATTCAACCAAATTATGGGGAGGTATATTGGTTGCCATACCTACAGCTATTCCAGACGAACCGTTTAATAACAATTGAGGGATTCTAGCCGGCAATACAGTTGGTTCCTGTTGAGATCCATCAAAATTATCTGCGAAATCAACTGTTTCGGACTCAATATCCTCAAGCAAGCTATCAGTGGTTAAAGATTGCAATCTAGATTCGGTATATCTCATTGCTGCAGGTGGATCATTATCAACAGATCCAAAATTGCCATGCCCATCAATCAAGGGCATTTGCATTGAAAAATCTTGCGCCATCCTCACCAAAGCGTCATAAACCGCTGTATCCCCGTGGGGATGGTATTTACCTAAAACTTCTCCTACTACACGTGCACATTTTCTATAAGGCCTGTCACTTGTTAGACCTAGTTCATACATTGCATAGAGAATCCTTCGATGAACTGGCTTAAGGCCATCTCTCGAATCAGGTAAAGCTCTCCCAACAATTACACTCATCGCGTATTCCAAATAGGAACGCGACATTTCGTTTCTCAAGTCAGTCTGGATGATCCGATCATCGGATTCCCCGGGACCAGCGCTATTAGGTCCCAATGGATCAGCCATATATAAGGGTTTTACCAATTATAAGAACATCTGGGCATTAAGAAACCTTTAAAAGTAAATAACCATATATACGAAAGGAAATCACCCATAACAAAATCGTGAAATAAATTTTCTTTAAATATTTCTTATGATCAACTTCCAAAGAAAGGAATTAAGCAAAATCTTGATTATCTATTCCCAACATTTACTCAATTTGGCACTTGAGTTGGTAGTTTGACGAGAACTTATAAAATTTAGGTGTGAATTTTCAACTAGGACGCACCAAAACTGTTCGAAGAGCCTACGGAATCGATGAAATCGCATTGGTCCCAGGTGGAAGAACAGTTGATCCTGAAGTCACGACTACTAATTGGGAAATCGGAGGGATTCAAAGAGATATCCCAATCATTGCTAGTGCAATGGATGGTGTTGTTGATGTAAATATGGCAGTCGCCTTATCAAATCTCGGAGCTCTAGGTGTTTTAAATCTAGAAGGGGTTCAAACTAGATACGAAAATCCTGAGCATGTTTTAAATAAAATTCAATCAACTGGTAAGGAAGACTTTGTTCCTCTCATGCAAGAAATCTATAAGCAACCTATAAAAGAAGCATTAATTTTAAAAAGAATTCAAGAAATAAAAGAGGGGGGAGGAATTGCAGCTGTTAGCGGGACCCCAATAGCTGCAATTAAGTTTAGAAATTTAATCAAAGACTCAGGAGCAGATTTATTTTTTCTTCAAGCAACTGTAGTTTCTACTGAACATTTAGGTAAAAAAGGCAGTCAAAATCTTGATCTTTATGATCTTTGCAAAAACATTGGCATACCAGTTGCTGTTGGCAATTGCGTTACCTATGAAGTTTCTTTGAAGCTAATGAGAGCTGGAGCTGCGGCAGTAATGGTTGGAATAGGTCCTGGAGCGGCGTGCACTTCAAGAGGAGTACTAGGAGTTGGAATTCCTCAAGCAACTGCTATATCAGATTGTTCTGCTGCAAGGGAGGATTTTAAAAAAGAAAGCGGTAAATATGTTCCAATCATTGCTGATGGTGGAATTATCACAGGTGGTGACATTTCCAAATGCATAGCTTGTGGTGCTGACTCAGTGATGATTGGTTCCCCAATAGCAAGATCACAAGAAGCTCCTGGGAAAGGTTTCCATTGGGGCATGGCAACTCCCAGTCCTGTCCTTCCCAGAGGCACAAGAATTAAAGTGGGAACAACAGGAAGCTTAAAAAGTATTCTTTGTGGTCCTGCAATTCTTGATGATGGAACCCATAATTTATTAGGAGCACTAAAGACCTCAATGGGAACACTTGGTGCAACAAATATCAAGGAAATGCAAAAAGTTGAAGTAGTTGTTGCACCTTCTTTGTTAACAGAAGGAAAGGTTTATCAAAAAGCGCAACAACTTGGAATGGGCAAATAAAATACCGAAAGATTTCAGAATTAAATACAACAGCTAGAATTAAGTAGTGAGAGCCTTTGCTCTTACACTCCTCACACACAAAAAAACCCGATTCTTTCGGGTTTTTCTTATTCTAAAAATACAAAACAATATTCAAACTTCGTTTAAAAATGGCAGGAAAACTTTTTATAGGCAAAATACAATTGTTATGATCTAGTTCTTAAGACTTCTAAGGTATGTCCACTGCTTCTGCTGTAACTGATTCCTCATTCGAACAAGAAGTCCTCCAGAGCGATGTGCCAGTTTTGGTTGATTTCTGGGCACCTTGGTGTGGACCTTGCAGAATGGTTGCACCAATTGTTGAAGAAATCTCAAAAGATTTCGAGGGCAAAATAAAAGTTTTCAAATTAAATACTGATGAGAATCCCAATGTTGCAAGTCAATATGGCATCAGAAGCATTCCCACATTGATGATTTTTAAAGGTGGACAAAAAGTAGATACTGTTGTGGGAGCGGTTCCTAAAGCAACCCTTTCTGGGACTATCTCAAAACATCTTTAATTACAATTATCAAATTGAATGTTAAAGCCCTAAATTCTTTCTAGGTAAATCCATTGGCAAAAATTGGATTAATAGATTATGGGATGGGTAATCTTTTTTCAGTTCAACAGGCATTTAAAAGGCTTAATCAACCTTTAGAAATCGTTTGTGATATCAAATCACTTAATTGTTGTGATGCTTTAATTCTTCCTGGAGTAGGTTCTTTTGATCCTGCAATGACCAATTTAAGAAATACTGATTTAATACCTTCAATAATTGAATGGGTAAATAATGGCAAACCTCTTCTTGGAATTTGTTTAGGATTACAGCTTTTATTCGAAACCAGTGATGAAGGGGATCAAAGGGGTTTAGGAGTGATAAAAGGTCACATTCGTAAATTACCTAAAGAAAAAAATGAAAGAATTCCTCATATTGGTTGGGCTCCAATATATAAAACAAATGATTGTCCTATTTTAGAAAATTATCCTGATTTTAATTGGATGTATTTTGTCCATTCTTACTCAGCATGCCCTGTAGAAGAAAAAAATACCGTCGCTTCAACTAGATTTGGTAAAACTGAAGTCACATCAATAGTCTGGCATAAAAATACTGGCGCCTGTCAGTTTCATCCTGAAAAGTCTGGGATTGCAGGAGAAAAACTTATTTTCAATTGGATAAATTGGCTGAAAAAATCTAAATATTAATTTGAAAGGGAAACTAAAACTTATTTCTGGGCAAAGGATAGAAAGTCCTTTAACTAATAAGACGAGGCCTACTTCCTCAAAGGTAAGAGAAGCACTAATTAATATTCTCGGGAACGCTCTTAACGAAGCCAGTTGGCTTGACCTTTGTAGTGGAACTGGTGTAGTGGCATGCGAAGCCCTTCAAAAAGGTGTAGAAAGAATCCTTGCAATTGAAAAGCAGAGGGAAACGGCGAAAATATGCAAAAACAACCTTATCAAGGTCGCAAATAAACTGGAACATCCTTTTCACATTGAAGTCATCTGTAAAGAGATGATCTCATTTCTAAAAAAGGGACCTAAAAATAAAAAGATTGAATTTATTAAAAACTATCCAAATTCTGAACCAAAATTTGATTTCATTTTCCTTGACCCTCCATATGATTCTGATTTGCATGAACTTACTCAAGAACTTTTATTGTCAGAGAAATGGGTTAAAAAATCATCAACTTTGATATGCGAATGCTCGTCAAAATCACTGCCAAGAATACATAATGGTTGGAAATTAAATAAAGAAAAGTTTTATGGTCACACCTCTCTTGTTTTCCTTACTCCCAATCAGGCATTGAACTACTTCGACGATACTGATTCCATGCACTAACAAAAAGACCTAACAATGTTATTGGAACTAGTCCAAGAACAATCCCACATAGGAGGGGCTCAATCATTGGCTCGAGTTTTTAAAAGTAATAGTAACAATTGTTTCATGTCAAAGAGGTTTTAGTGAACACCCCGTCATCAAAAGCATTAATAAATGAGAACCAAAAAATTGGCTTCTGGCGAATTTTATTCTTGTCTTTTGTAACTATTGCCTTCCTAATACTGTTTTGGAATATTGGCAGCTTCAAGCAAGATCCTTTTATAACTGAAACCTTATCAATTGAGGGAGAGACTTTATCTGGAAGCAAGTTATTCAAAATCAATTGTGTTGGTTGCCATGGGATTTCTGCTCAAGGTTTTGTGGGACCTGACCTCCACGAAGCGACCAAAGAATTGAGTGATAAAAAGATTATTAATCAAGTTATTAGAGGTTTGACCCCACCAATGCCGAGTTTTGAGATTGAACCCAAGTCAATGGCTGATCTATTGGCATACATGCACTCTCTAAATTAATAGTGACTACTAAAAAGGCTCTAAAAGTAGTACTTGTTGAGCCAGCAGGAACAATCAATATTGGCAGCGTCGCAAGACTCTGTGAAAACTTTAGTGTTAACGAATTAAGACTAGTTTCTCCTAAGTGCGATTATTTAGCTCAAGAATCGAAAAAAATGGCTGTAAAAGGAATAAAGATACTTGAAGATGCAAAAGTCTATAAGGATTTAAATTCAGCTCTTTCAGACTGCTCAAGAATTATTGCTACATGCGGAAGAAAAGATCATGGAGAGATTCCTCTTAGTTCTAATAAAGACGCATTGTGTTGGGCACTTGAATCAAAAAGAGAAGAAAATATAGCTTTAGTTTTCGGAAGAGAAGATCGAGGGTTGTCTAATGAAGAGCTTTTAAAAGCAAATAAAGTAATTAGTCTTAATACAAATGAAAACTATCCATCATTAAATCTGTCACATGCAGTAGCAATTGTTCTTCATCAATTTAATCAAATTAATAAAATTGATTTAATAAAACCAAGCAAAATAATTAGCCCACCAGCTAATTTAATTAAATTAGAGGATTGCATTAACGACACAGGAACTTTACTTCTCGAAATTGGTTTCTTGATGAAACATACTTATAAAGCCAAAATGAAGAAAATCAAACAGTTACTCATAAGAGCCGAAATAAAAGATGATGAAGTTGCACTTATAAGAGGAATAATTAGTCAGACTAGATGGGCAATTAAAAATAAAAAGCTAGAATAAACAGTAAATATTTATATTCTTTAATTTATAAAGTGGCAAGTTATCTTAAAATATTAACGAATATATTTTTAACAAGCATAAGCTTATCAATCATACTTGGTAGCTTTTTAAGAATTATTGGCCCTATCAATCAAAGCAATCAAATAAGTAGAAAGCTTAATATAACAGGTAAATCAAGAAGATATTTTGAGAAGAAATTAAAGAACAATAAACATGACTTCTCATCATTTTATATTAATAAACTCGGAAGCTTAAAAAGGCTAGAAAAACTAATGAATAAATGGGAAGTACTTATAAATGAAAACCCGGATCTAGATGTTAGTTGTTATTTCTTATTATTAGACAATCAAGTTTATGCAGAAATACAATCTGATAAAAGACTAGCTGCTGCTAGTAGCATTAAGGTCCCAATACTTATTGTCCTGCTAAAAATGATTGATAGAGGTGAAATATTTTGGGATGAAGAGTTGACACTTACAAAAGATACAATTGGTAGTGGATCTGGTTGGATGGCCTATCAAAAAATTGGTGAGAAATTCCCAGTATTTGAAATAGCATCTGAAATGATTAGAGTTAGTGATAATACTGCAACTAATTTATTAATAAAGCGACTTGGAGGAATAAAAAAAGTTAATCAACACTTTAAAGAAATCGGATTGGTAAATACAGAAATAAATAATCTTCTCCCTGATCTAAGTGGAACAAATCTTACATCCACTAAAGATCTCTCCTTGGCAATGGCACTAGTAGACAGTGGTTATCTCCTTAAAGTTAGTTCTAGAGATCTTTTCAGGGAAATCATGCAAAAATCAAATACAAACACTTTGATACCATCTGGAATTTTAAGAGGTCTTGGGAAAGAAACAAAAGACACTGACTATTCTCTTTCATTAAAGGGTTATTTAGTACACAACAAAACTGGCGATATTGGAATCTCTTATTCAGATACTGCTCTAATTCAAACTCCGCAAAACTCAAGGGCCTTTGCTAGTTTTATAGTCAAAGGTCCATTTAATGACCCAAGATCACCTGAGTTGATAAGAAATTTATCTGCAGAACTAGTTCCTTTTTTAATTCAACATCAAAAAATCAATTAAAACACATAGGTTTTTTAATGACTTTTGTAAAAAGATAGGTTTTCATTATCATTTTTTTTTGGACTTTATCAATCCAAATAGACCTGCTTATGAAACAATCTTGTTACTACTAATAAGAAAGTGAGTTCAACTAGAAAACGCCGAGTATTTCCATTCACTTCAGTGATTGGGCAGGAAGAAATGAAGCTAGCGCTTCTTTTAAATGTTATTGACCCAAGAATTGGAGGAGTAATGATAATGGGTGACAGAGGAACCGGGAAGTCCACAACCATTCGTGCGCTTGCTGACCTCCTTCCTGCTATTGAAGTAGTTGAAGGAGATCCTTACAACAGTTCTCTTGACGATCCAGATCTTCAAAGTAACGATGTCAGAGAAAAAATAGAAAGTGGAAATGACCTAAAAAAAAGCGAGAAACAGGTCCCTATGGTCGATCTACCTTTAGGAGCCACAGAAGATAGGCTTTGTGGAACTATTGATATTGAAAAAGCACTTAGTGAAGGTGTTCGAGCTTTTGAGCCAGGCCTGCTAGCGAAAGCCAACAGAGGTTTGCTTTATGTTGATGAAGTCAATCTTCTAGATGATCACCTAGTGGATGTTCTTTTAGACTCTGCCGCCTCAGGCTGGAATACAGTTGAACGCGAGGGAATTTCTGTTCGTCATCCAGCGAGATTTGTACTCATAGGTTCAGGTAATCCTGAAGAGGGAGAGTTAAGGCCACAGCTACTTGATCGTTTTGGGATGAGTGTAGAGGTAAGAACAGTTAGGGAAGCAAAACTTCGCGTTCAAGTTGTTGATCAACGTACAGCCTTTGACAAAAACCCAGATGCTTTTAGCGATTCAGTTCAGGGCAATCAAGACTCCCTTCAACAGAAAGTGGTGGCTGCGCAAAATTTACTAAACGAAGTAAGCATCGATGATGATCTCAGGCTAAGAATATCTGCCGTATGTGGTGAACTTGATGTTGATGGGCTTAGAGGAGATATTGTTACGAATAGGGCTGCTAGAGCCCTTGCTGCTTTTGAGGGAAGGAAAGAAGTAACTGAAGAGGATATTGCTCGTGTTGTCTCAACAGCTTTAAGACATAGACTTCGAAAAGATCCCCTAGAGCAAGTTGATTCTGGAGATAGAGTTATTAAAGCATTTTGCAAAGTATTCGAAAAAAATGAAAATAATGATCTATCTGAATTTGAACTGGCGACATCAAGTTAAGTGAGAATAATAGGAATAGATCCAGGGCTTGCAAGAGTTGGCTATGGAATTATTGATGAAATAAAAGGAAAGAAAATAATGCTTGATTGTGGGATTATAGAAACGAAAGCAACAAAAAAAGAAGAAATCAGACTTCTAGAAATTTCTAATGATTTAACTTCAATAATAAACAAATGGAGTCCAAATTCTGCCGCTGTAGAAAAGTTTTTTTTCTATCGTTCCAGCACAACAATAAGTGTTGTTCAGGCTCGAGGAGTCATAATGATGACTTTAGGAAAACACAATCTTTCTATTCAAGAATTTCCTCCAATGCAAATTAAACTTGCTGTGACAGGTTATGGTCATTCAAATAAAGATGAAGTCCTGAATTCCGTCATGCATGAACTTAATATCACTTCACCACCAAAACCAGACGATGCTGCAGATGCGTTAGCAATTGCTCTTACTGGAATATATCTTAAATAGTTGAATATCTATTAAAACTATTTAAGATATAATGATTCATACAAAATCATGAATGAAGATATTAAGTTAAAGAAAGAAATCAAAAGGAAGGAATATAATTTAATACGTTATTCTAATTCGTCAGTAGTAAATGAAAAAATAAAGTCTAATGTAAAATTCGCATTACAAATTCTTTTAAGGAAATATCATATTAATGGAAAATATATAGGTATTTATTGGCCATTGAAAGGTGAAGTTGATATAAGATTTATAAGAGAGATTACTAATCAAAAAATTGCTTTACCTTCTAGTTCCAAAACCAAAGGGATAACTTATCATCATTGGTCAGATAATCAAGTAGTGCCTGATTCAAATAGAATTCCTGCTCCAACAGGAGAAAATGCTATCAGCCCTAATGAAATTTCTATCCTTTTCGTCCCTGCCATAGCCATTGATCAAAAGGGTTACAGATTAGGTTATGGGGGAGGATACTTTGATCGTTTACGTCAACAAGATTTGTGGTTATCAATACCCTCATTTGTTGTTATCAGTAATAGTTGCATATCAAAAAAACCATTACCTCGAGATGAATGGGACTTGCCATTTAGCGGTTGGATAAGTGAAAAAGGTCTGCATCAAATTAAAGCAACAAATAATTAGCTAGGGTTTAAGATAAATCAATTATTTGATCTGAAGAGGTGACTGAAATCAAAGAAAAATCTTTCATCAATACTTTCGGAAGTGATTCATTAGATAGTCTTATAGAACGTCTACAGTCAACTTCGGATCCCAAAAGGCGCTATGAATATATTCTATGGCTAGCAAAAAGCCTGCCAATCCTAACTGAAGATCTTCACCTTGAAACCACTAAAGTAAAAGGATGCATATCAGAGGTATATGTTCTTGGAATTCTTATTAATGGTAAAATTCAATGGAAAGGATATTCTGACGCACTCATAACAAAAGGATTGCTGGCTTTTCTTATTAAAGGTTTAAATGATCTAACACCTTTTGAAGTACTCTCAATAGATAAAAAATTCATTGAGATGACTGGACTCAGCAAAAGCTTGACGCCATCAAGAGCAAATGGATTTCTAAACATATTCTTAAAAATGAAAGCTCAAGCAAAGGATCTCTCGCTAACTATCTCTGATACAGAACATTAGATCATTCAAAAAATTATCTCCTAAAAAACATGAAAAAAATTGGTATTGGTTTACTTGGCCTAGGCACTGTTGGTCAAGGTGTAGCAAATATTATAAGCAACCCGAATGATAGGCATCCATTAGTTGGAGAACTTGAAATTGTAGGTGTTGCTGTTAGAAATCTCCAAAAAAAAAGAGATATACCTCTCCCAGATTCAATATTTACTACAAACGCATTTGAGATAGTTGAAAATCCAAATATTCAAATAGTTGTTGAAGTGATGGGAGGAATTGAGCCAGCAAAATCATTAATAATCCAAGCTATAAGAGCAGGCAAATCTGTTGTTACTGCTAATAAAGCAGTAATTGCAAGACATGGTGAGGAGATAGCAAATGAAGCAAAAGCCGCAGGAGTTTATGTTCTTATAGAAGCAGCAGTTGGAGGAGGCATTCCAATAATTGAGCCTCTAAAGCAATCTCTTGGAGGAAATCAAATAACCAAAGTAAGCGGAATAATAAATGGGACTACAAATTACATCCTCTCAAGAATGGATAAAGAAGGAGTTCATTATGCAGATGTGTTAAGAGAGGCCCAAGAGCTTGGATATGCTGAAAGTGATCCTGCAGCTGATGTAGAAGGATCAGACGCAGCTGACAAAATTGCTATTCTAAGTGGTCTTGCCTTTGGTGGAGCAATCAATAGAGCTAATATCCCAACCACTGGAATAAATCTACTAGAAGCAATAGATGTTAATTACGCTAGAAAATTAGGTTATGGAATTAAGCTTTTGGCAATATCTGAAAAAGGGAAAAATATAACTCAAGCAGAAATAAGCCAGCCTCTTTCAATATGGGTTGAGCCCACTTTAGTACCTGAAGACAATCCATTAGCTGGAGTTAATGGAGTCAATAATGCCATCCTTGTAGAAGGGAATCCTATTGGCCAGGTAATGTTTTTCGGGCCAGGTGCAGGATCTGGTCCAACCGCATCAGCTGTCGTTGCAGACATACTTAATATCGCAGGTTTTCAATCAATGAGCAGTGAAATAAGCCTTAATTTAGATCCTCTTCTTTCAGCAAAAAGCTGGAGAATTTGCCACATTGCAGAAGAGAAAGAAATAACCAAAAAAAATTACATAAGACTAATTACTGAAGATACTCCTGGAGTAATTGGACAAATCGGTACTATTTTTGGCCAGAAAAAAATATCTATTGAATCTATTGTTCAATTCGACGCAAGTGATAGCGAGGCAGAAATAGTAGTTATTACTCACAAGATCAAGCAAGGTCAACTTGAGGAAGCTCTTTTAGATATAAAAAACTTGCCTGAAGTAAAAAGAATTGCCGCAACGATGGGTTGCCTTTAGCTAACGAAAGCTAGTCAAATGAAAATTAAGTTGCTAACTATATAAATATAGTAAAAGAAATTTTTAGTTTAAATTTCTTTTTGAATCTAAACTATGAAATCATCCAAACACGTAATTAATAAAGCCAGAAGAGGAATAGAAAAGAATATTAATCAAGGAGATTGTGTATACCTAAATAATCAAGAGGAACTCTTCCAAGTATTAGGAATAGACAATTCTTATGAAAAATGCTGGGTTAGAGAATGGCCTCTTAATCCAAATGGCTCCCCTGTCTTCGAGATATCAATTAAACAAGTATCTCCTAATCACTAAATAAAAGACTTAAGAAAGTACTGTTTTTAATTCTATAAAATGTTAAACATAAACGGTGCAAAAAACATATTAAAAATATTGAGCTTACTCTTAATATTCTCTCAATTATCATGCGTTCAATATAAAAAAAGAGAAAATATTATTGTTGCAAGTGCAGGAAAAATCGAATCAATTGATCCTGCTCAAGCAAATACTCTCAGAACATTACAAATATTAAGTGCTGTTGGTGATACTTTATATAAAATAAACTATGAAGGAAATCTTATCCCAATTTTAGCTAAAGATTTACCAAAAATAAGTAAGGATGGTTTACTAATAGATATACCACTAAGAGAAAATATTTCTTTTCATGATGGAAGCATTTTCAATGCAAAAGCAATGGAGTTTAGTCTTAATCGCTTCATGAAAATAGGAACTTTAAATTACCTATTAAATGAAAAAATACAAGATATTCAAGTCAAAGATGAGTTTATCATAACCTTAAAGTTAAAAAAACCTTCAAGTTCTATAAGAAGTCTTTTGACGTCAGTCAATCTAACACCAGTTTCTCCTAATTCATATTCAAACTACAAAGATAAATTTAACAATAAAGGTTTTATTGGGACAGGGCCATACTTTTTAGAAAGTTTCACATCGAGTCAACAAATTATAAAACCATTTATTAATTATTGGGGGGAAAAGCCAAAAAATAAAGGCATTAATTTTATAAATTATAATAATTCTAGTACTCTTTTTGGTGCAATCAAAACAAAAGAAGTTGATGTTCTAATTTCAAATTCAATAGATGATATGCAAAGGGTAACATTAAATAATATGGTCAATAAAGATAAACTTAACTCAGGAGAAGGTGATCCTATAGAGATTGGATATATTACCTTTAAAAGTAATACATTCCCATTAGAAAATAAAGCAATCAGGAAAGCTCTTTCATACACAATTGATAGAGAACTAATTAGTCAGCAAGTAAGTTTTGGAACCAGAGAACCTTTAAGGTCAATAGTTCCTCCTCAATTACACAAAAACAATGAAATTTCACCATGGGCTAAATACGAACCTGAGCTTGCAAGAAATTTATTAAAGAAAGAAGGTTACTGCGCAACGGATATTCTTACTATTCCATTAACATTTAGATCTAATGTGCCCGCGGATAAATTACTTGCTCTTACATGGAAAGATCAAATAAAAAGAGATTTATCTGATTGTATAAAAATAACTTTAAACAGCGTTGAATCAACAACAGTTTACAAACAACTATCAGAAGGTTCTTTTGAAGCAGTTATATTAGATTGGACTGGAGCATATCCTGATCCAGAGGCATACTTAACTCCTTTATTAAGTTGTAATGAAATAAACAATAATACTTGTCTTAAGGGAGAATCTGTTTTTAGTGGTAGTTTTTGGGGAAATCATCAAGTACAAGAACTTTTAGAAAAAAGTGAGGAATTAGAAGGTGAAAGTAGATTGAATACTTTAAAAGAAGTTGAGAAACTTGCAGCCAAAGGAAGTTCCTACTTACCAGTTTGGCTAGTCAAGCCTAAAGCTTGGACCTTAAAAAATATAAGTCGACCAGAATTCTCTAGAGATGGATTAATCATCCTTAAAAACTTACAAAGAGACTAATTTTGTCAACTAAAAAAGAACTTTTCAAATATATTTTTTCCAGATTAGCTCTTTTGCCAATAATGCTTTGGATAATTTCAAGCTTAGTATTTATATTATTAAGAATCGCACCTGGTGACCCTGTCGATGCAATTCTGGGAAATCGTGCCAACGAATTTGCCCGAGAAAGTCTAAGAATTAAGCTTGGATTAGATAAACCTCTAATCAATCAATACTTAGAGTATTTAAACGATTTAATACATGGAAACCTAGGCATCTCACTCAACACACAAGAACCTGTAAAAGTAATTATTTCTAAAGCTCTACCAGCGAGCATAGAATTAGCATTTTTTGCAATATTAATAGCCTCAATAATAGGTTATTTAATTGGTTTTTTAGGAGCAGTCAAACCCGAAGGAAGGATAGATTTTATTGGGAGAGTTTTTGGTATTGGCACCTATGCTCTCCCTCCTTTTTGGGCAGCGATGTTAATTCAAATAATTTTCGCAGTATTACTAGGCTGGTTACCAATAGGTGGAAGATTGCCACCAGGTATGAGTCCCCCACCATTTGTTACTGGTTTCTTGGTTTTGGATAGTATTTTAAACAAAAACATTGAAATGTTTTTTAGCTCGTTCAAGCATTTGATATTACCTTCAGTCACTCTAGGGATATTATTAAGCGGAATATTTAGTAGGTCGTTAAGATTGAACTTAGAAGAGATTTTAAAAAAAGATTATATAGAAGCTGCCAAAAGTAGAGGCATAAATGATTATAGAATATTTATTAAGCATGCTTTACCAAATACACTACTCCCAATTTTAACAATTACTGGGTTAACCATTTCTTCTTTAATTGGCGGAGCACTTTTAATTGAAATAACTTTTTCATGGCCAGGAATTGCATTAGGTCTTCAAGAAGCTATTAATCAAAGAGATTATCCGGTTGTGCAAGGAATAGTTATTATCATATCAAGTCTTGTTGTCATCATTAGTGTTGGAATAGACATCGCTATTGCATATATTGACCCAAGAGTCAGCTATTGAAATTTAACAAGTTTTTCAATTCTATTCCTATCCAAAATATGAAATTTAAGCTCACCTTTATTCATATTAGTTTTTGCAGAAAGTGCCTTCTTTTCTTCTAACTTTTCTAAGAAGTTGATTATCTCAAAAGCCAATAAGCTTTGAACTGAAAGTGGATGATAACCTACAATTGATTCTCCTAGATTAAATAAGTCCTTACCTTCAGACTGATGCATCCGCCCATCGACTCTAATGGGTGAAAAATGACTAGCTCCTTCAATTAAAAGAACTCTGCTCAATGGACTTGAGCTCAAAGCGAGCATCAATCCGAGTTGTTCACTAATTGATGGTGTGACTAAATCAAAAGTCCCTCCAGTTAGGAAAAGAGGAACTTCTATCTGATTATCCGAATTGTCTTCCCATAAAAAACTCCCAAAACTATTCATACCAACTATGGCTGAAAGATTTTCCATAATCTTTCTATCTGCCAAATTAATATCTGCAATCTGACATTGTAAAAGTGAGGATAAATTAGTGAGAGAAAGATTATCAAGTACCCTCTGACACCTGTCACCTAGTTGATCATCTATTTTTGCTCCTGAAGCCAAAATAGCAGTGAGAGCACCTAGAGAATGTCCCATCAAGACAACGCTTTCTGATGAAATATCAATCTTGCCTAACTTTTTTGCTTGAAGAACACTATCTATATCATTCATTCGATCAGGAATAACTTCCGCACCTGGGAGAGAAAGTCTCCCTTTTAACAAAGCTTCTAAGGCTTTTGAGTCACTACCTGGATGATCAAGGACAACAACAGGCCAACCATTATGACTAAGACTTCTTGCAAGCCAATTAAAATGATTACGATCTCCTCCTAAACCTGTCATCAACAAAACCCAATTTTTTCTGTTTTTTTCTCTAAAAGAAGGATTCCAAACCTCAACATTTAAAGGATCATTTCGATGAGAAACAATCAAGGGTATCAATTCATATTCAGTTTCTTTAATTTCGAAGGGTAAGAGATCTCTTTCATCTCGCTTTCCTGAGATCTCATCAACAAGCGCCAAATCAGATACTAATTTTTGTTGTTTTTTTAATTCACTTCTCCAATTATTAGCTACTTCAATCCAACCATCAACATCAATATGAATCGCTCTGACAGAGAGTGAATTAAGAAGATCAAAAGTTGTTACCTCATCCTTTTCAATTAAAAGGTTTTCTAAAGTATCTAGAACACTTTCACCCGTACTATCTTCATCCATAAGGATTAGATCACTAACTTCATCAAGCAATCTTCTACCTGACCAGCTTCTCAAAATTTGTCTTGCCATACTTTTATCTCTTACCAAGGGAGTATTTAAAAACTTCGTTAACCCTTTTCTATCCTTAAATCCAAGTAAATTAAGCCAACTGGCTAATTCTGATTTCGTTCCTTCCTTACCATTACTCCAGTCAATCAATTCTTTTATAGATATTGGAATAGACATTCCATCAAAATGAATTTCAAATCTCTCTGCCGCTTGAAATTTTTGATAGACATAACAAGGAGCGACTAAGATTCCAACTGTCCCAAAAACAACTAATTTTTTAATGAATGAATTTGGTCTCAACTTATAGTGGTAGCAATTTTTTGGATAGATTCCCATTATCCCTAAGGTTAATTATAAAGGCTCGGTTATGGACAGCGATAGGTGCGGGGGGTGTATTGTATTTAACTCCGATAATTTTTAACCGCTTAGGCTTATCAGCAGAACAAATAGGAAGTGGTATAACAATCGCAGCGTTTACTGGAATAACTACACGACTAGGAACAGGCTATTTACTTGACAAAAAATATAACTATAGAAAAACAATTCAATTTGCATGTTTAATTGCAATAGCATCTGATCTTATTCTTTATAATTCTCAAAATTATTTAGCTTACCTTTCTGGTCAATTTTTTCTTGGAGCTGCAGCTGGGATTTATTGGCCTTCTGTAGAATTAGCAATCCCATTGAATTGTAATAATAAAATCAAACCAAGTGAAGGCTATGCGCTTGCAAGGAGCGCTGATGCAGTTGGGGTGACTTTAGGAGTTCTAATAGGAAGTATTGGAACATATTTTGAATTTACTCGAATAATATATTTGATAGATATTATTTGCATGTTATATATATTTAAAATCTTAATAAATAAGCTCAATATACGTAAAACCAAGGAACAATTAAATGTCAAAAATAATACAAAAAATATATCTATAAAGCAGGATAGAAAGTCAAATCTTAAATGGATATTAACTTTGCTTCCCTTGCTTTTAATAACTTTATTTGTTACAGGTATAATGACTTTATTACAAACAATTTTACCTTTAGATTTAGCTAATGGTGGAATAATAAGACCACCCCTAACCGATCAAAAAGTCGCGGCATTAGTTACAATTAAACTAATTCTAGTTGCGGCACTTCAATGGCCAATTGGTTATAGTATAAGGAATAAAAATTCATATTTTAAATTTAGATTATGCTTGTTATCATTACTAATAGGTTTTATATCTTTATTTCTTTCTAATTTCTTGATTAATGGATATTTATTAATTCTTTTTGCTTTCATACCTCTATCAGTTGCCTTATGTATATTTCTTCCATCTGCTTCAGATGCAATAATAAAATGTTCTCCAATGCAATATAGAGGCGCAGCTATAGCTTTATATTCTCAATGTTTTGGAATTAGTGCTTTAACCATACCATGGATATCTGGAAAAATAATAGATAATTATAATACGGCTTTTCAAATATGGTTAATAATTAGTCTCTTTTGTATATTTTTAATACCAGTATGTAAGAGAATTAAATAAATTATATCTATTTTCTTTCTAATACATCTATTTGATCCCTATTTATCTCTTCAATTCTTAATTCTCTTAAATATAAAAAAAGCGGGGCGGAGAAAGCAAATGCAATTGTAAATGTAGTTAAAATTACAACCCATAGATTTTTCATTTCTAACCTCTTCGATTCAGAAACTATCCAAATAAATACAGCCGTTGAACCAATAAAAAGATCCCTAGATAAGGACTGAGAAGCTGGGTTATTATTTGCTAGATCAATAAATAATTGAATGTCAAAAGAAGGTCCATAAGTCTTTACAAATTCAATATTTGCAAGTGTAGGCAAAACAGCTCCTAGTATAGCTAATCCTAAATAAATCCATTTCAACCATTTAATTTTTTTTATCATAGTAAAATTCTTATTAGATTCAAAATAACATATCAGAACTATTCAAAATTTATTCGAATTTATGAAAAAACAAAATCTTATATTTACCAATGAAATCAACTAACTATATTAGAAATAACCTCGTCATTTATGAATGCAAAATTACTCACCTAAAGAAATATTTAAACTGCCTAAACTAAAATTAGCTGTAATAGGTCATATTGAATGGGTAACATTCTTAAAAGTAGATCATCTTCCACTGGCTGGACAAATTTCACACGCAAGAAATTGCTTTGAAGAAGCTGCAGGAGGAGCTGCAGTCGCAGCTGTTCAAATGGCAAGATTAATAAATGGACCCGTTGACTTAATCACATCATTGGGCAAAGACACATATGGCGAAAAATGCTACGAAAGACTATCTAAACTTGGTTTAAATCTAAAAGTAGCCTGGAGAGAACAACCAACCAGAAAAGGTTTTAGCTTAATAAGTAACGAGGGTGAAAGGGCAATTACTGTTATTGGAGATAGATTACAACCAATAGCATCAGACGACCTCCCTTGGAGTGATATGAAAAATTACGATGGTATTTTTGTTACCGCCACAGATAAAGAAGGCATAAGATTTGCCAGGAAAGCTAAATTCCTGGCAGTCACTCCGCGAACAGGTAAAAATACATTAAAAATTTCAAAAGTTAGAATCAACGCCTTAATTGGCAGCGGCCTTGATCCCGGGGAAAAAATAAATTACGAAGATCTTGAACCTAAACCAGATGTATACATTGCAACAGAAGGTAAATCAGGTGGAACAATTTATCCTACAAGACATAAATACAATTCAATCAAGCCAAGCTCAAAAGAAATAGACAGCTATGGATGTGGCGACTGTTTCGCTGGAGCAGTCACTGCTGCAATGTCAGCGAAAATGGATTTAGCTCAAGCAATTAGAATAGGTGCCTATTGCGGAGCTGAATGTTCAACACATTTCGGACCTTATTAATATGAAACCTAAAAATAATCAAAAATCATCCACAGAAAAGAAAAATTCTATAATTAATAATTTTATAATACTGTCATTTTCTATTTTATCTCTTTTTCTTGAGTCAATAATAATCATCTTAAGTTTTTTTAAAAAAGGTATTTTAAAAAAAGAAATACTTTCCGAGAGAACCAATCTAGGCTTCGATTTGATAATCAAAAGAAAATGAAGACGTAAATAAAAAACAATCAATATCATATTTTTTAAACAACTGGATTTATTTTAAAAAGTCGCTTTAATGGAAATAGATTAAAATTATCTATAGTGAGATTAATACCAATAATAATAATAATAATGTGTATATATATATTATTAAAAAGAAAAAAAGGTTTTTCTAATCGGAGGAGTTTAATGGAGAGATTTAAGCAAAGATTCAAAAATATAAATGTTCGTAGAAAAAGAATATCTGAAGAATTTAGTAATTCTCTTTTACTTGATCCTTGTAAAAATATTCCTTTAGGTACTTGGTATTCAGAAGCTGAACTAAGAGAAAAAGCAGATATACATAGAGCCAGGCTAAGCAAGTTTGGCAAATCAAAAATAAATGGAGAAATGTTGTTCGTAGGGCCTAAAGGTGGGATTTACAAAATAAGCGATGATGGTAAGAAAAAATATGTGTAAATCTTAAAAAGACGAATAGGTAAAGTTAAATAATATCTATTTCTTGCTAAAATTAAATTGATAAACCATTCTTTACTTAAAGTTGAATTTATACTTAACGGTTTCTTTTGGAGAATTAGAACTCTCCAATCTAACGTTTTGGAGCCTCGTAGGTATTACTTTATTATTTGTTATATCATTCATTTTATCAACAATCCCTCTTACGAAAAATATACAGACTGCAAAAAAAAATACCTCAAAAAAATAGAATTTAAGCAATCTGCCTATATTCTGAAAAATCTCTATTAGCCCAATGTCCTCTTTTTATATAAAACTGCTCTGTCCCTCCATGAATACTCTCTTCTGCCATGGATTTTAAATTCCTATCATTTAAAAATTGATTTGAAATCTTACTACAAGATAAACTTTCAATCTTCTTACGATATTTAAAAGCAATATTGCTAATTGCAAACCCTTTCGCCTTAGAACGATGTGGCCAAAAATTCTTCAAAATAAATCTAATATTTTTTTAATCAAAGCTAAAAAAATATAGAATTGCAACTAATTTTCTAAGAGATTTTTTAGCTATTGCGAAAAGCTAAGCAGCTGGAATGGCAGGTTTATATGATTCTTTTTCTCCAACACATTCAAGACTTTCTCTAGTAGATACGCCAGTGGTTGGATTAACACCATCCGCAATTTTACAAAGGTTCCTCTGATCTTCACTATCAAGAATTGCAAACGTGAAATCAGCTCCATCTATTTGAGCACCTGCAAAGCTACTACCAGAAGCAATCATATTTATTAAAACAGCATTTCTAAGATCAGTTTTTTGAAAATTAACTCTATCTGAGAGCGTATCTGTAAGATCAATCCCATTAAGATTGGAACCTTTCAGATCTGACAAAGTCAATGTAGTTCCATGAAGGTCAACATTACTAAAGTCAGCATCCCTTGCTACTGCGCCTGCTATGGAGGATAAATGTAAGTCTTCACCATGGAAGTCAAATCCAGTAATATCAGATCGAACATAACTAGGCACTTCGTCACCCACTCCTTTTGTCGCTACATTTGCACCAGCAAAAACTGGATCCATAGCAAAAAATATAATAAATAAACTCAACGTGAATTTCATTATTTTTGAGATGAGTCGATAAATATTCATGAGTAAAGATGAGGTTCCATCTGAATAAAGCAATTATCTCTCTTATTTAAGAGATTTATAATTATTGATAAGACAATTTAATGTAAAAAAAATGTCAGATGATTCTTAAAGAAGAGGTCTACCGGAGATGAACTCATGCATAACTGGGTTCATCCAATACAAGCCAACGAATAACATCACAAATAGATTAAAAAAGACCAAAGCACCCCCTAATAAAAACGTTTGATCGCTTGAAGAATTATCTTCTGACCTGTCTTGAACTATTGCTTGAAAATTCTGATTCATTTTTTAATATAATACTCGACTAAGTTACTAGAAAACGAAAAATATTGAGGCTCTAACTGGGAAAATAATAGGATCTTTCTATTTTTTTAAGATTTTAAAAAAAATTAAATTAAAAAAAAATCAACTTAAAGTTGATTTGATCATTCTGAATATTGCAAAATTCATCTACCAATCAAGTATTAATATCTTTAAAAAGACCAAATTCACTTATGCCATTCATTCAAATAAATACATCCTCTAAAAGTGTAGTGGATAGTGATTTTCTTCAAAAAGAAATTTCAAAAAAGATCGCTGATCTAACTGGCAAATCTGAAAATTATGTAATGACAATGATCCAAAGCAATACTCAGATGAGTTTCGCTGGGTCTGATGAGCCATGTTGCTTTATCAAGGTTAAATCAATTGGTTCATTGAATCCTTCATTAATGAGCAAGTCATTATGTGAATTAATTGCATCTAAAACGAATATAAATACAAATAGGATTTATATTGAGTTTATCGATGTTAAAGCATCAAATTGGGGGTATAATAGTTCAACATTTGGATAGCAAGTATATTTTATAAAAAATAATAATAGAATGTTTAATAAATAAAAAGAATAGTTATTATTATAATATATTAAGAGCAAGAAGACTTGCTAACAAAGAACTTATAGATTAAATATTAGAACTTTATTTTCAGACTGTATTTTTTTTTGATATATATAATCAAAAATTATCAACAATCTTTAGCTTGTTGGAGGCTCTATCCAATCTGATTTATCCAATCTAGAAGACGCTAATAAACCTAAATATAATAAATTAATCAACCATCACTTTTTTATAATATTTTCTCTCAATCGATTGTTTAAAGTACAATCGAATTCATACTCAAAATATACATTCGAATTATTAATATCAATAATTTTAAAATACCCCTTTGGTGTCTTGATTGCTAGTAATAAATCTCTATTTGAGAAAATGGGCAACCCCTATCAAAAAAAACAGTCAATTTGACTGCATTTATAAGAAAGTTGAGATATTGATAAAAGCTTTTAATTAAAGTAGAAAAAACTATATTCGTTGTTCAATGTAAATAAACACTTGATAGCTTCGAAATAAAGAGCGATCTTAATGATATCTAGCTAATCAAACTAATGGGTGCCCTTTTTATTTTCATATTCATCTCAGTATTAGTTATTTCTGCACTACTTTTTTTCAACAAAGGGGAGAAAGCTCATGAAATAAAAAGCATCCTCAAAGACATATACAAAAATTTTTTAGAACTCTTCAATAATCTAAAAAAGCTTTTTTTAATACTTAAAGATCTAATCCAAGAAAAATTAGATTCTAATCAAAATCAAACAGAAGATCAATCATCATCAAGCGAAACTGCTTCTCCCAATGAAGTTTCAACTACTGACTCAAGTGAATCTCAACCTGACTTGATCACTCAAACTGATCTTGAGTCATCTAGCGAATCTCCTTCTCCCAATGAAGTTTCAATTACTGAAGTTTCAAGTTCCGACTCAAATGAATCTCAGCCCGTAGTTATCACTGAACCTGAAATTGAGACGGCTAGTGAATCTGCTTCTCCCACTGAAGTTTCAGTAAACGAAAAAAGTACTGATCCAAAAAATGATTAATTATCTATTGTATATATTCGCTCAAAAAAAAGCCTCATCAAATTTGATGAGGCTTTTTTTTGAGCTTGATTTTAAAGTCTACTAACTCTCAGTTGTTGCTAAAGAAGCTACTGATCCTACAACACGTCTGAAATCAAAGCCCATAGCTCTTAGAGCATGCCAGATATGACCTTGAATAAAGAAGAATCCAAAGTAATAGTGAACATTTGACAATGCCGCTCTAGTTGTATGGCCTAAAAATGCAGTGCTATCGGAAACATCTCCTGTATCAACCCAATAAGGTGAAATTCCAAATTTCAAAGCCAGAGGCTCTCCATACCAATCAATAGGGTAAACAGTTGTGTTTTGTGCGCACCAGAATGCAGCAACAATTGCCATCCAACCAATACCGGCAAGAGACCAAGAAAGAACTGCCTCAGCAGACAACAATCCTTTACCTTTGAATTCAGTGTATTCACCAAGCTGTTTAGTAGCAATGTGCCATGCACCACCACTTATTTGAACAAATGCCAAAAAGGCATGCCCACTCATCACTTCTTCAAGGCTATCAATGGTTAAGAAATCGAACTGATGCCCATAAACCATTCCAAAATCACCATATCCTGGGAAAATTGTTCTGATTTCACCTATGGCTGGGTCGTAAATCCCATGCCATCTTGCCCACTCAACGAACCAAATATTTGCCACTCCAAAGAAAATCAAATGATGTCCAAGAATGAATGTCAAATTATCTGGGTTATCCCACTCAAGTTTGAATTTCTTAGTGGTAGGAATAGGACCATCTTTCAAGTCCGGATCAAATAAAAGTGAATGAGCTAATCCAGCCGTTCCATATACAGCTGAAAAAATCAAATGAAAAATAGCAATTGTGGCTACACCAGCACCGGTCCAGACACCAGCTTCATCGAAGCCAATCCCAAGAGAGGCTAAATGAGCAAGAAATATGGAACTTTGATGTCCCATTGGTATTTCTGGGTTGTAGCGGGCAAGCTCCCAAAGGGTGCTTCCACCTGCTGCAAAGCAAATCAGGCCAGTGTGGCCGATATGTGACCCTATGAATCGACCTGCGCGATTGGTCACCACAGAATTGCCAACCCACCACCCGTAGGTGACGTCTGGATTTCCGTAGGTCTGCATAATTAAGGAATTAAAGTCGAAATTTTGGCTACCTTACACTTATTGGAATTGTTTTTACCAGAATAGTTAGAGGTCTTTATAGGTATTTCTCATTTTTTACCAAAAAAACACTTTTTACTGAAAAAATCACAAAAAAAATACCCCCCAAAAGGGAGGTACTTAGTTAATGTTTTGTTTAATTTATCTTGGTGCTCTTCCATTGAAACCTGCACCTTCAACTCTAACAGTTGCACCTTGACTATTACCGATAGCATCAGCAACTTTCTTAAAGTCAAATCCTAAAGCTCTAAGAGCATGCCAGAAATGACCTTGAAGGAAGAAGAAACCAAAGTAATAATGTACATTTACTAGAGCTGCTCTGGTTGAGTGACCAAAGAAAGCAGTGGAATCAGAGAGGTCACCAGTATCTATCCAATATGGGGCTACAGAGAACTGTAATTTCAATGGCTCACCAAACCATTCTGTTGGATAAACGGTTGTATTAGTTGCAGCCCAGAAAGCAGCAACAATTGCCATCCAGCCAATACCTGCTAGAGACCATGAGAGAACAGCTTCTGCAGAAAGCAATTCAGCACCCTTGAATTTACTCCATTCACCAAGTCTCTTATTTTCCCATTGAGTTGAACCGGCCACCATATGAATAGTTGCTCCAGTCAATTCAGCAAAAGCAAGAAAGGCATGACCACCCATAACATCTTCAAGACTATCAATTTCAATGAAATCGAACTGTCGATTCCAAATCATTGTCAAATCTAAATTGTAATTAACCTGACGAACAGCACCTATTGCAGGATCATATATTCCATGTATCCTTGCCCACTCAACAAACCATATACATGCGACACCAAAGAAAAATAAATGGTGACCAAGAATAAAAGTTTGATTATCGGGGTTTTCCCATTCAAGTTTGAATTTCCTAGCGCGAGGAACCTCACTTTCTTCTACATCAGCCTCAAAATAGACTGCATGCAAGAGAGCTCCTCCTCCATAGACCATTGACAAGACCAAATGGACAATAGCTATTGCAGCTACTCCTACACCTGTCCATGCTCCTGCCTCATCGAAACCAATTCCAATAGAAGCTAAATGAGCCAAGAATAGTGAGCTCTGATGTCCCATTGGGATCTCGGGGTTGTAGCGGGCAAGCTCCCAAAGTGTGCTTCCACCAGCCGCAAATGCGATCAAGCCTGTATGCCCTATATGGGAGGCTATAAATCGGCCTGAGCGGTTGGTGACCACAGAATTACCAGCCCACCAATCATAGGTAACATCTGGATTTCCATAGCTCTGCATAATTTTTTAAGCGATACAGGCGAAATATGCGTGCAGATTACACGCTGCTGAAATGATATGTGCAAAATAGTTAGAGGTCGTTATTTAGTTTGACTATTTTTGCCGATTTCAAAAATAAAAACGAATATATGCAAGCTTATATATTGTCTAGAGGAAACAGCAGAAATCTTTCAAAGCCTAGTTATATCTTGATTTAGGCTTTCCAAATTCTCGAAGAATCGATCAAAGAAGATAAATGCAGAGGATCTAACAATAATTTGATAAAAAAATTTCAACGAAGTAAAACCAATTGATTTTTTTAAAACTGATCAAAAATCAAAAGATAGAAATTTGAAAAAAAAAAGAGGAGATAAATCTCCTCTACAAAACATAATGTTTTTGATTAATCAATAAAGCTGAGCAGGAAGAGGCTCTTTAAGAACTTTCTTAAAGTCAAATCCCATAGCTCTTAAGGCATGCCATAAATGACCTTGTAGGAAGAAGAAACCAAAGTAATAATGAACATTTGAAAGAGCAGCTCTAGTAGTATGACCGAAGAAAGCTGGGCCTCCAGAGAGATCAACACTGTCAATCCAATAAGGAGCAATTCCAAACTTCAATATTAATGCTTCTCCATACCATGCTTCTGGATAAACAGTTGTGTTCTGAGCACACCAGAAGGCAGCCACTACAGCCATCCAACCAATACCAGCTAAAGAGAAGGAAAGAATTGATTCAGCAGAGAGAAGACCAGCTCCTTTAAACTTTGTATACTCGCCAACTTGCTTAGTAGCGATATGGAAAGCTCCTCCTGTGATCTCAACAAATGCTAAGAATGCATGACCACCTAATACATCCTCAAGACTATCAATAGCTAAGAAATCAAATTGATGATTCCAGATATTAGTCAGATTAAGGTTGTACTCGACTTGTCGAACAGCTCCTATTGCTGGATCATAAATCCCATGGATTCTGGCCCACTCAACAAACCATATACAGGCAACACCGAAGAAAAGTAAATGGTGACCAAGTATAAAAGTCTGATTATCTGGGTTATCCCACTCAAGCTTGAACTTTCTAGCTTGAGGAACCTCTGAATCTTGCATGTCACCAACGAATAGCACTGAGTGCAATAATCCACCGGCTCCATACACCATGGAAAGAACCAAATGCACAATGGCAATAGAGGCCACACCTGCACCTGTCCAAGCACCAGCCTCATCAAAGCCGATACCTATTGAAGCTAAATGAGCAAGAAAGATAGAACTCTGATGGCCCATTGGGATCTCAGGATTGTATCTTGCCAGTTCCCAAAGAGTACTTCCACCTGCTGCAAAGGCTATTAGCCCAGTATGAGCAATGTGAGCAGCAATGAATTTACCAGATTTGTTAGTAACCCCAGCATTTCCAGCCCACCAACCATAGGTGACATCCGGGTTTCCGTAGGTCTGCATGATTTAAGATTTTTGGCGTAATACGGTGAGCACACCTTACAGGCAGCTCAATTCAAAAACTACTAATAGTAATAAGGTCTTATACAGAAGTAGTAAAGTTTTTTTTCTTCAAATTGCCTTAACCCGCAACCAAACTAGGTTTTCATGGAAATACCAAAGAAAAATTTAAATATCAAAAAATGAAATCGGCTTTACAACTTGAATTGCAAGACCTTCATGGACTGCCTTATTTTGCAGGAATAATATGGTTTGCCCTTCTTGGTATTTGTCTAATTGCAATAGCTTTCTATCTTATTCAAAAAAATTACAGATCCAAAGAACTAATTGAAAATGAAGAACCCCCTAAAAAGAAATCTCAACCCAAAGGGTTTTAAATGACTAAGAAAATTTTGTATATCTCTCTTAGTTCTCAAATTAATGTAATATCCTCAAACACGGGTTTGGCATAGTGGCCACCTGGGTTATCAATAAAAACAATTTTTTTACTCAATGATTGATTTTTCTCACCTTCTTGATTTTGCCACTCAGCTTCCACACCCATCAGATATTGGTTTAATCAAACCATCAGGTGGTTTTAATGTAGCAGCTGCTCTATGTGGATTAGGAGCAGTTTTTGGAGCATCTCAATTCTTTTATTATTCTGATGACTCCAAAAGAATCGACCCATGGGCAAAGCCTGAAAACTATAAAAACTAAAAAAAATTAAATTAGATTTTAATTTTTTTTATCACAAAAAAAAGAGTCTCGTCTTATGACGAGACTCTTTTTTATTGGAATCTTAAAAACCAATGATTTAGTCAGAAAGGGTAACCCTAGCGCTATCAAGATTGCTAATTGAATCAGTAACCTTCTTGAAATCAAATCCTAGAGCACGAATTGCATGCCAAAGGTGACCTTGAATAAAGAAGAAGCCAAGATAGTAATGAACATTTGTAAGCCAAGCTCGTGAAGTATGGCCACTAACTACTCCAGTCATATCAGCAGTATCAATCCAATAAGGAGAGATGCCAAATTTAAGAGCTAATGTTTCTCCATACCAAGCCTCTGGATAAACAGTTGTATTGGTTGCACACCAGAAAGCAGCAATAATTGCCATCCAACCAATTCCTGCTAGAGACCATGAAAGTACAGCTTCTGCAGAAAGAATATTCTTTCCTTTGAACTCTGTGTATTCACCAACTTGCTTGGTAGCAATATGGAAAGCTCCTCCGGTGATCTCAACAAATGCTAAGAAGGCATGTCCACCCATAACATCTTCAAGACTATCAATAGCTAAGAAATCAAATTGATGATTCCAGATATTGGTCAAGTTCAGGTTGTACTCAACTTGTCGAACAGCTCCCAATGCAGGATCGTAAATCCCATGAATTCTGGCCCACTCAACAAACCATATACATGCGACACCAAAGAAAATCAAATGGTGACCAAGAATAAATGTCTGATTATCTGGGTTATCCCATTCAAGCTTGTATCTAGCTGCTTGGCGATGCTCAGGACGATCATCAGCAAATAAGCCTGAACTATTTTGGGTGTCTTCGCTAAAAATCAGAGAGTGCAATAGGCCTGCCCCCGCATAGACCATTGAGCAAATCAAATGGAATACGCCGATAAAAGCGATTGATGTTCCGTCGAATACTGTTCCAGTTGGATCAAATCCAATACCAATAGAAGCAAGATGTGGGATGCTCACCATTCCTTGGTGTCCCATTGGAATATCTGGGTTGTATCTAGCGAGCTCCCAAAGTGTGTTGGCACCAGCTGCAAAACAAATCAATCCTGTATGAGCAACATGCGAGCCAATAAATCGGCTTGACTTATTTGTTACGACAGAATTACCAACCCACCACCCGTAGGTGACGTCTGGGTTTCCGTAGGACTGCATAATTGAGGAAATTGAAGTCGAAATTCGACCTACCTTACATTTAGTGCAATAAATTTGCTTGAAATCGTAAAAGGTCTTTATTTAATGCACAAAACTAATCAATAGAAGAACTGTAATTATTCATTGATTTTGCTTAAAAAATTAGTATCAAAAGGGATTTGAGAATACTTAATAATATCAAACAATTTCTTAGCAATAAAAAAAGCCCCGCAAAAATATTACGGAGCTTTCATTGGGTATCCATATAATTGAATTAGTTAGTCATTAAGAGTAATTTGTGCCCTATCCAAACCAGCAACAGCATTTGTAACTCTCCTAAAGTCAAAGCCTAATGCACGAATAGCGTGCCATAAATGACCTTGTAAAAAGAAGAATCCAAAATAATAATGGACATTTGTTAAAGCAGCTCGCGTGGTGTGACCTGCTAATGCAGTGCTCTCACTTACATCTACAGTATCGATCCAATAGGGAGAAATACCAAATTTCAAAGCTAAAGGTTCTCCAAACCAAGCTTCGGGATAAACAGTTGTATTTGTTGCGCACCAGAATGCTGCAACAATCGCCATCCAACCAATACCTGCCAATGAGAAAGATAAAACAGCCTCGGCAGAAAGGATATTAGCTCCTTTAAATTCTGTGTATTCTCCTACCTGCTTAGTTGCGATATGGAAAGCACCACCTGTTATCTCAACAAAAGCTAAAAATGCATGGCCGCCCAAAACGTCTTCAAGATTATCAATAGCTAAGAAATCAAACTGATGATTCCAAATATTTGTCAAATTAAGGTTGTACTCAACTTGTCTAACAGCTCCTAATGCTGGGTCATAAATTCCGTGAATTCTTGCCCATTCAACAAAAGCGATACAAGCGACCCCAAAGAAAATAAGATGGTGACCCAAAATAAATGTCAAATTATCAGGGTTGTCCCATTCAAGCTTGAATTTTTGAGTAGTAGGTCCTGGCCCATCAGCCAAATCCCCATCAAAGAGAAGAGAGTGAGAAAGAGCTCCTCCTGCATAAACAAGAGAAGCAATAATATGGACAATTGCTACTGAAGCAACATTGGCTCCAGTCCAAACTCCAGCATCATCAAATCCAATACCAATAGATGCAAGATGAGCAAGAAAAATAGAGCTTTGATGCCCCATGGCTATAGAAGGATCAAACCTGGCTAGCTCCCAAAGAGTGCTAGCTCCTGCAGCAAATGAAATTAGGCCCGTATGACCTGCATGGGCCGCAATAAACTTTCCAGCGCGGTTTGTAACCCTTGAATTACCAGCCCACCACCCATAGGTGACATCTGGATTTCCATAGGTCTGCATATAAAACAGGGGGAATATATATTTTCCAGACTACAAGTCAGTAGACTTTTTAACTATCAAAAACCAAAATAAACAAGCATTGATTAATAATCAAACATCATTTTATACTTGTACATAAGTAAAACTAAACAATGCGATTAGTGACTATTTATACAAAACAATATACTAGATAAGCTTGATATTTCGAAACGCAAAAAATAGATAAGTTCTACTTAACTATTGAAAGAGTTTTTATTGTTGGAAGAGCGCAAGCACTCTTCCAATGTTGACAGAGAAACGAACTTCGACTTCAATTCCTATCAACAGAGTCTGTCATAACAAAAATCAATCATTAGTGTGAGAACAAATAATTCATTTCATACATCCAAAACAAATTGATTGACAATGGAGTTTTATAAATCCAAGAAAATTCTTAGGGATATACGTACCGATACTAATGACAAATCTCTTCTAAAATTTATTTAGTTTTTTGTAATTAAATCGTACTTAAAAGGCTAAATTCATCTGAAATTGATCGCATTCTCGAAATGGCATGGGAGGATAGGACACCTTTTGATGCGATCGATTTTCAATTCAACCTCAAAGAGAAGGAAGTTATTCATTTAATGCGATCTAATTTAAAAACATCTTCTTTTAAAATGTGGAGAAAAAGGGTCACTGGAAGGAAATTAAAGCATGGCTTCCCTGACAAGAAGACAAAATTCAAATCAACTAACCAGAAGTGAAATTGAAATTGATAAAAAATTGTCCGATTTGCTTGAGAGATTTTCATTGGAGAAAAAAATGGGCGAAAGACTGGGAGAATGTCATCTACTGTTCAGAAAGATGTAGAAAAAGAAAAAATCAAAACTAACCATATTTGCTTTTTTCGCACTTAAAAAAGATTCCAGTTATTTTATAAAAATAACTTCTTAAATATTTTTCGAGAAGTAACAAATTTATTAATCGACTAAATTGAGAAAGATTTTCCTGGTTTTTCCCAATCAATTATTCAAAATAAAAAAACAATTTTCTGATGTTAACCATATTGCTTTAATTCAGGATAACCTTTTTTTCGGTTGTGATTCTCAATGGCAACAAAAATTTCATTGTCAAAAAATAATTTTCCACAAAGCCACTATGGAATCTTACGAAGAAGATCTCAAGTCTCAGGGTTTCAATGTAATTTATATAAAGCATAAAAGAGAAAGGCGAACAGAAGATAATCTCAATTACCTATCAAGGAAAGGTTTTAATTATTTCATTACTTATGAAGCATTTGATTGGTCGCTAGAAAAAAGAATTAAGGATTTCTGTTTAAAAAGTAATACAAAGTTGGAAATAAGAAAAAATGATATGTTTTTAACTTGCTCAGATATATCTGAAGAAATACTTAATCAAAAAAAAATACATGGAATGAAAAAATTTTACAAAATTCAAAGACAAAGACTAAATATACTTATCGAGAAAGATGGTTCACCAACAGGGGGGGCCTGGAGTTTTGACAAAATGAATAGAAAGAAGCTCCCAAATTCAATTGAAGTTCCTAAAATACCAACTATAAAAACAAACAGATTCCTAGATAAAGCTAAGAAAGAAGTTTCTATAAATTATAAAGATTATTATGGTAGCTCAGAAAACTTTAATTATCCATTATCTCATAAAGATGCAGAAGAATGGTTAGATAATTTTTTAATTGAAAGATTTAATTTATTTGGAGATTATGAAGATGCAATACATTCAAATCATAGGACACTTTGGCATAGTGTTCTTTCTCCATTAATTAATTCAGGATTACTTACTCCGAGACAAATAATAGATAAATCATGGGATTTTTATCAATCCAACAATATTGGGATTAATTCCTATGAAGGATTTGTTAGACAAATTATCGGCTGGCGTGAATTTATCCTATTAATGTATAAACGAAATAGCTTAGAACTCAGAAATGGAAACTTCTGGGATTTTGAGGATAAACCAATACCAGTAAGTTTTTACACTGGTCAAACAGGAATCAGGCCTTTAGATGATTCAATACATAATATTTTAGAGACAGGATATGTACATCACATAGAAAGACTAATGATAGTTGGAAATTTAATGCTTCTATGCAGATTCCATCCAAATCAAGTATACAAATGGTTTATGGAGTTATTTATAGATTCATATGATTGGGTTATGGTTCCAAATGTTTATGGAATGAGTCAATTTTCTAATGGAGGACTATTTACAACCAAACCATATATTTCAGGCTCTAATTATATTCGAAAAATGTCTAACTATAAATCTCAGGATTGGAGCTCAACTTGGGATAGTCTTTTTTGGACATTTATAGATGACTATAAAAATAAGTTCAAGGATCAATATCGATTGTCTATGATTTTAAGAAATTTAGAAAGAATGGACCCTAATAAAAAAATGAACCACAGACGTAATGCTAATGCGTTCATGTCTAAACTAACTTAATAATTTCAACTCAGATATTTAGAACAACTAAATTTCTATTATCTTTGCCTAGGTGTTGTTTTTACTCCAAAAGAGAGCTCTCGCAAACAAAGGAAATTAATTATAGTAGCCTTTTTATTAAGCAGAGTGAAGCTGAAAATTGGTGATCAGATTCCATCATTTTCATTGAAAGATCAAAACGGTAAAATCAGAACATCAAATAAATTGAACAAATCTCTGGTTTTATTTTTTTACCCGAAAGACGATACGCCAGGTTGTACTATTGAGGCTTGTGGATTCCGAGACAAATATGACCTTTTCAAAATTCTAGGTGCGGAGGTGTGGGGAATAAGCAATGGTAGTACTAAAAGTCATCTAGAGTTTGCAAATAAAAATAAACTTCAGTATCCATTACTTTGCGACCAAAATAATATTCTTAGAAATCAATTTGGAGTACCGAAAAAACTAGGATTTATTGAAGGAAGAGTAACTTATATAATAAATTCGGAAGGAATAATAAAACATATATTTGAAGACCTATTAAATGGTCCAGCTCATATAAAAGAAGCCATAAAAGCATTAAAAAAACTTCAATAATAAATTTAATACACACATGAATATTTTTGAAGAGGCTAATGTCTTATTAGATAATTTCATTTTCAATCACCTTGATTCATACCATCAGCTAAGAAATTACGATTATGGGATCGAAAACAGGAGTTGGTCATAATCTAGATTTAATAAATAAATTCGCTAATCAAAATCAAATCATTATTAATTATATATACAGAGAAGAAGATCTTAAGTATTGGAATTATGCAAATTCAGGATTCTACAAATTTAAGACTTCATTTTATAGAATCAATATGATCTAAAATCTTTTTAATTCATATTAAAGAAATACAAACTTTGTTCATCCAAAGCTACCACATTCAAATCAAATCATAATTATAGTAAACAAACATATCTAAAGGATTATGGTTAGATTAAATGAAATCAAGATGCAAAACGGAAAAATATTCTTAGTCACCGGAGCTAATAGCGGGCTTGGTTATGAAACATCAAAATTCCTTCTAGAAAAGGGGGCCACAGTAATAATGTCTTGCAGAGACTTGATCAAAGGAGAAAAAGCCAAAAAAGAACTTTTAAAATTTAATTTTTCTGGAAAGATTGAACTAGTTGAATTAGATTTATCAGATTTGATAAACGTCAAAAAATTTACTGAATCTATAAAGAGCAAATTTGATTACTTAGATATTTTAATCAATAATGCTGGGATAATGGCTCCACCAAAAACTTTTAGCAAGCAAGGTTTCGAAATACAGTTTGCTGTTAATCATCTTGCACACATGTTCTTGACGTTAGAACTATTACCCATGCTTGAAGAAAAAAATAATTCTAGGGTTGTCACAGTAACCTCGGGCGTTCAATACTTTGGGGAAATTAATTGGAATGATCTACAAGGAAATCTTAAATATGATCGCTGGGCTTCATATGCACAGAGCAAACTTGCGAATGTAATGTTTGGCTTGGAATTAAATTCAAAACTTAAAGAAAGCAATTCACAAACATCCTCACTACTCGCTCATCCTGGATTTGCACGAACGCAATTACAGCCAAAGTCGGTTGAGGCTAATAAATCATGGCAAGAAGGACTTGCTTATAAATTGATGACACCCATGTTTCAAAGTGCAAAAATGGGGGCATTGCCTCAAATAACAGCCGCCACATTATCTGGCGCTAAAGGGGGAGAACAATATGGGCCTAGATTTAACTTTAGAGGTTACCCAAAAATATGCAGAAATGCTCCAAAAGCATTAAATCAGACTTCAAGAAGAAAATTGTGGGAGATAAGCGAAAAGCTTATAAAAGATGTTTAATCTCCTCTCAAAAAATAGATAGCAATTCTTCTCCTTTATCACATATTTCTTGTTGTGAAGGGAATTCTGTTTTCCCAGTCCAATTAATTAAGCCTTTTCTAATTGCACAATTACATTTATCCTCACCCGTTAATTCATTAAGTTCTTTGCCGGTCCAAGGAGAAGGCTTATCGCCAAGCAATATTGATTTCAATCGATCAGAAAACGACTTATTTAACTCATTAAAGATTTTCACTGATTTAAGGAAATCATCAAATGCCACGGATTTATCATCAAAATTTCCTTTTTCTAATTCTTGATAAAAAACACCTCTCATAAATTTTGTACAATTAATGGCTTCAGAATTAGTAAATGGCTTTAACTTTTGACTTATGTATTCTCTATTGCTAACTATTGATTCTAGAGTCAATAACCTTTCTTCCAAATCCTTAATCTTATCAACTAAAGATGAATGAGTATTTTGGATGTCATTATCAGGTAAGGAATTACTAATTAAATCAGTAATGTGTTCAGTTAGACTTTTTCCCGACATCATTGCCTGTCGCTTAACTCTAATCAATAAGTCTTTTGAAATCTTGATATTAAACTGACTTTTAATCATTATATTGATTAGATATGAATAGCCTAACTATAATCATATCTTTAATAATAACAATAAAATGTAAGTAAAAAAAAAATCCTATTTAAATCAGGAAAAGTCACTATTTAAACTATAATTCCTAGGAAATATAGTTTAAATAGTAACTTTTTTAATCAAGTAATCTCTATTTTCCACTCTAATGCACTTTTTACTTTAGACGGTCCAATAAAACTCCCTCTTACAGGTGCTACTAGGTCAGATTCTGAAGAAGAAGCCAAAGCAACATAATTATGATTAATAAGTCCGCAACCACTTGGGTCAAACCCTCTCCATCCATAACCAGGTATAAAAACCTCTGTCCAAGCATGAAGTTCATATTTTTCAGGAGGTTGATCCATAAACTGATATCCGCTAACAAAACGACTTGGTATACCAACACATCTGCAAGTTTCCATTAACAATATTGCTAAATCTCTGCAAGAACCAACTCTTTCGCTAAGAGTCCTTCCAGCAGTCCATGCTGGTCCAAGATGCCTTGGAGTATATTTAACTCTATCTTTAATTAATTCAATTAATTGATATAAAAAATCCAATACATTATTATTTTTTCCAGTTAAAGCCTCTTGTGCAATTTTAATAGCGGCAGGATCATGTTGACCATTAGGTAACCATCCTTGAATAAATCCAATCAATGAATTATTGGATTCAATCTTCATAGGCAAACTTAAGTCATTATCATTGTTCAAGTGATATAAATCTGGGTGAATATTTGTTTCTATATCACTTTCTGATTTTATTGTAAGAGAATTTGTAGAGCCAGTAAAAACAACTTTTAAAATATCATCACCATTTTCCGAAAGCAAAGGGAAGATAGAATGTGAAGAAGGTAATATTTTAAGGTCAAAGTTAGATAATTTCTGAAAGCCATTAGATCTAGGTTTCAGACAAATTAAATGCTCTTCAAGTGATACAGGGATTTCATAAGTATAAACTAATGTATGAATTATTTTCTTTTTCATTCTTTTAAAGATTCAATATCAGATCTTTTATCATTTATAAAATAGATTCCATGTATAAGATCATGCAATTTATTTAAATCGATTTGAAGACTATCAATAGCCTCATGTAAACCATCTTTAATTAAGTGATCAATTCTTACAAAGCTCCATTTTGAAAGTAATAATCCTATTAAACATTCAAGATCATTTGGCTTTTCAGAGACAGGAGAGTTTTGAATCTTCCCCAAAGACTCTTTAATACCTTCAAGGCAAAATCTAACTGATCTTGGAAAGATAGGGTCCAATAACAAAAAGCTAGCAATTGCATTAGGTGTTATTGATCCTTGCTGAGATATCCTAAACATTTGATAAGCTCCCGCTGATCTTAGTAAAGAAATCCACTGAAGCTCATCTAAGGCCCCTCCAAGTTCTTTGAGATTAGGTAAAAGTAAAAAGTATTTTACATCTAATATCCTAGAAGTTTTATCAGCTCTCTCAATTAACCTTCCTAATTTACTAAAATCCCATGCAATATCATGACTAAAAGTAGCATCAGTAACTCCATAAAATAATTGACAACCTCTTCTAATTTCAAACAATTGCTCTTGAACAGGTTGATGCCAGATCACCTCACCTTCTTGAATACTCCAATATAAACTATTAATTTGTTCCCACATTTCAGAAGTAATAACATCTCTTATTTGACGAGCATTTTCTCTTGCCATACAAATACAACTTAAAATACTATTTGGATTTTCTCTATCTTTAATAAGAAAATTTGTTACATCACTAGGAGTTTTATTTAAATAACTTTCATCAAAGTTATTTCTATCTCCACTTGCATCCACCAAAGGTAACCAAGGCTCAGCACTCCCAGGAGGACAATCTAGTGCCATAGAATCACTTACTTCAACAAATCTAGAAATATTTTCTGCTCGTTCAAGATATCTGTTAATCCAATAAAGTGATTCAGCGACTCTGCTAAGTAACATTTTAATTATTTACTAACAACCCAGGTATCCTTGCAGCCTCCTCCTTGAGATGAATTAACAACTAAAGAATCTCTTTTCAAGGCAACTCTTGTTAATCCGCCAGGGCTTACCCAAGTATTCTTTCCTCTGAGAACATATGGTCTTAAATCAACATGGCAGGGGTAAACTTCACCATCACTAAGTGATGGAACTGTAGATAATTCTAATGTTGGTTGAGCTATATAATTTCTTGGATTAGCTTTTATTTTTGCTGAAAATTTATCAATATCTATTTGGGATGAATGTGGACCAATTAACATTCCATAACCACCCGCTTCGGATACACTTTTTACAACTAATTTATCAAGGTTTTCTAGTACAAACCTAAGGTCACTTGATTTTGCGCAAACATATGTTTTAACATTATTAATTAGTGGTTCTTCTTTTAAATAATACCTAATCATATCAGGCACGAAAGTATAAATTAATTTATCATCTGCTAACCCTGTACCAGGGGCATTTGCAATAGCGACTCGACCTTTTCTCAATACATCAATAAGGCCTGGAACTCCAAGCATTGAATCTTTTCTAAAGAAATTAGGGTCTAAATAATCATCATCTATTCGACGATAAATTACATCAACTTTTTTAATACCAGAAGTAGTTTTCAAATAAACATTTTGGTTCTTACAAACCAAATCATTTCCTTCTACTAATTGAACCCCCATTTGTTGAGCTAAGTAACTGTGCTCAAAATATGCACTATTAAAAACTCCAGGAGTCAGGAGAACAACTTTTGGCGTATCCGTCCAAACTGCTAATTCCTGAAGTGATTTCAATAAATATGAAGGATACTCGTCAATAGGCCTAACAACTCTTCCATTAAAAAGGCTTGGAAAAATCCTTTTCATAACTAATCTATTTTCTAGAAAATAAGCAACACCTGAAGGGCAGCGAAGATTGTCCTCCAAAACAAGCCACTCGCCTTTGCCATCTCTAATAAGATCAAGTCCAGAAACGTGACACCATTTTCCTAGTGGTAGAACAAAACCCTTCATCTGAGGTCGCCATCCATCAGAGCTCTCAATGAGATCTCTTGGAATAATCCCATCTTTAATTATTTGTTGTTTTCCATAAACGTCGGCTAAAAATAAATCTATTGCTTCGAGTCTTTGTACTAATCCTTTCTCTAAGTCTAACCATTCGGAAGCACCGATTACTCTTGGAAGAGGGTCAAAAGGCAGGATCCTTTCAGAACCTTTATTACTGGAATCATTTAGACGGAAAGTTGCTCCATGGCGAAGAAGAAGTTTCCTTGCGATTTCATGACTTATGTTCAACTGGTCTAGTCCCATCTCCCCTAAAGAAGAAAGTAATGGCTCTAAAGATGATCTAGGTAAAAAATCACCGGAAGAAAAGTATTCATCATATCCCTTCTTAGGTTGATAATCTTTAAACAAATCAACCCCAAATAACTTAATTAAATATGAATCAAGTTACCAATTAATCTAGTATCTAAAGATACAAAAAGGTCCAAAAGGCTTGCAGACAGTGAGATATGTATATACCAATACACTTTTAAAGATTGGCTTACTCAGAAACTGTTCTTCGGTAAATTTAAAAAGGAAGCTAGTGAAATAGAAATCTAATCGAATAAAATATTTAACATTAAAAAGACCTAGAGAGTTATACCAAGTGATTATTATTATACTTCAGGCAAAGTTGTACCAAACTGGGGTGATGTAATTAAACTTGCAAACCTTGGAATGGAAGTTATGCAGCAGCGTAATACTCATAACTCCCCACTTGACCTAGCAGCTGCTGAGTCTACTTCTTTAACTGTTGTTGCACCTGCAATCGGTTAAGTCTTTGACTTGATTTTTTTAAAAGCCCTCATTAAAAGGGGATTTTTGCTTTGCTTGGTTTCTGAAAATTAAAAATTTATTGGATATTTGCCAGCTTTAGATCTTTTTGCTTGGCTTAGAACTTAATAATTGTTGCCCATCCATCAAAGTCCAGCTAGAAACAGTAACAACAAATACAATTTTGGCTTCGACCCATGATTAATGAGAACCTTGTTGAGATCCTTCTCGCTGCAATCCTTGTCTCAAATACCTATGACAAAGATCAGTCTGTAATTAAATGGGGTGGAATAGTAATAGCTGTCGCTGGGGTTGCTTCAGCTCTATTTGCTTAAACAATCAAATTTCATTAAAAAAGCTGCAAATTATTTGCAGCTTTTTTAATGCAATGCTTATAAAAAATTAGCTCAAAAGTTAAAGTAAGATAGATGATTACGAGCAAAATTAGAGGCTAGACCAAAACAGGAAAAAGTTAGACAACCAGACGAGACATCTTGAGATTCCAATAAGGCTTTGAACTGAACTATCCTTGAAATTATTTCGGAAAGAATGGTTACGCGAACCCTTTCCCTCTGGATTTAGTCATATCACCTACCGTTAAGAAGTGAGTCTGATCACTGCCAACGTCATAAAGAGTGTAATTAGCCCCTGCTCCAATTCCTATCACTGCACGTTTAGGAAGAGTATGTTCTTGGTTTCGTTTTCCATTTAAATCTTTTACTTTTGAGTCAACTACAGCATCAGTCAACTCAAGATGAAATTGCTGTTTACTTCTAGCTGTGAATAATCTATTCACATTAAGGCGGGTAATTCTATCAAGAAGAGTAAGTGGAGGTGTTTGCATTGTCAGAATGTCTCCTACATCTTTTGAGCTTCCATGAATCAAACCACAATCAAGTTCTACAAATCCAAATTGTAGTGATGATATCCATCCTAAATAATATGGATCTACAGCATTCATAAGAGCAGTGACAGCATCGTCTCCTTTATTGAGTCGTAAAGCATCTGCCTTCCTCTCCCCACGGTAACCTGATTCTGCCAATAATTGTTCCTCCCACCAGCCATAGATACAGTTAGGTTTCAAATCACCACGATGAGGATTTACTAATCTATTTAAAAGTGCATCACAATTCTTATCTGGCCCTACAACGTCTCCTAAAACAAAAAGAGTTATGTCTCCGCGAGTATTTTTTAAATCTTTTTGAATCAATTCATAGGTCTCAAGATCACCCATAAGACCACTTAAAAGTGCCCAACGTTCAATCATCGTTCACACACGTGGCTAGCATCTTCAGCCAGTTCAGCAAATTCAAAACCGTTCCTCAAACGCCATGCAAACACATGGGGTAGACCAGCCTCAATAATTGCCTCACATGTTCGATCAATGTCGTAAGCAACTTCTCTAATCTCAACATCATTCTTTATATCGTTATGAATAACATAGGTAGCATTTACTCCTCCATGACGAGGTTCTCCGACAGATCCAGCATTTACAATTCTTCTAATAGGTAAAGTCATTCTTGTATCTTCTCTTTCACGATCGGAAGCATTTTTAATATTTACGCGAATTGATCCATTCCCTAATTCACGTACATATGGGAGATGAGTATGACCACAAAACAAAGTATCGGCTCCACTCATCTCAACTCGTTCTAATGCTGCGAATGCATCCATATCTGGAAGCAGATACTCATGCTGACTGTTGGGACTTCCATGTACGAAAAACGATCTACCTCTTCTAATCGAGGTTGGAAGACTAGCTAGAAATTCTTTGTTTTCATCAGTCAACTTCTCGGTTGTCCATTGATGAGCCATATGCCCTCGCCTTTCTGCAAGCTGAGATGGATAGCTGCAATCACAAGCATCAAGACCATCAATTATGTCTTCATCCCAGCAACCCTGACAGGTTTCTATCTTCCTATCTCTAATAAGCTCAACAACTTCATTTGGCTGAGGACCATAGCCAACAAGATCGCCAAGGCATGTAATGGTCTCAATTTCTTGCTGATCAATATCAGCTAGCACAGCTTCCACTGCTGAGAGATTGGCATGTAAACAAGAAATTACTGCGTGTTTCATATCGTCAAGTTGAATAACTAGGCTGCATTTGTGGATCTCTAAGAGGGGCTTGATGAAGCTCCAAAACTGAATCATTCAAGAGACAAAGCTGAATAGTTGATTCAATTCGTACAAAGTCAAGATTTTTCCCTTGAACAACAAGTTCAGATATTCTTGTAGGTCTACCACTAGGAGGTGAGACAGTATTAAGAGGTATAAATTGCGAACCTTTTTGGCTAACAATCCAGTTAAAGAACATAGATCTACCATCGGGAATATTCATCAAGGCTTTAGCTCTATAAACATCTCCATAAGCACCATTAACCAGCTCGAACCAAAAGGTATTCAGACTAGGTGGATCCCAAACATTCCGATAAAGCTTGAACCTGCATGATTCAATTTGATTGAAATTTAATGTGTCATTAATTGGTAATTCCCTATCACGTCCAAAATGAAGGTATTTATCTGGTTCGAGGTTTAAAGTTGAAAGTTGTTTGATTATGCGCGGATCAATTCCAGCCAAACCAAGCTCTTTAGGAATTCGAAACTGAGGGAGCTCAATCAATATAAAAGAATCATCTTGATGCGAAATAGAGTCAGCACTGGACCTTGATAAATCTATTAATTGAGGAATTTGATCTTTAAGAAAGGCATAGTCAATATCTGTAGAAGCTACTTGCTGTAGATCAATATCTCCGTAACCAGATAGACGCAAAAAGCTACAACTACCTTTGTGTGACTTAAGATTATTAAGGATCCAATTCGTTTTACCACATCCTGGAGATCCTGAAATCAGCCACGTATTGCTGCCCATACAGCACAAAAATCAATGTAAAATAATATACACCGGATATAAAAACGATAATCATTATTGTTTTATTACCTAGATATTTATTGTTTAGACACCCTGTCTTAAAAAACAACCTTTCCAGTCTCAAAAAGGTAGGTACAAAGATTAGACAAGCGTTTTATCTAACCCTTGAGAGCCCTTGCTATGACTAGTAAGCTATACGTTGAATAAAAACTCCATAACATCTCCCTCATTAACTACATATTCTTTACCTTCACTTCTTAGCCAACCTTTATTTCGAGCCTCAGACAAAGATCCAGCTTCGAGTAGTTTGTTATATGAAATTGTTTGAGCACGAATAAAACCCTTTTCAAAATCCGTATGAATTACACCAGCTGCTTGAGGAGCAGTCATTCCATCAGAAATAGTCCAAGCTTTTGTTTCTTTTTCTCCAGTAGTGAAATATGTACTTAAACCCAGCAAGCGATATGTAGCTTTAATTAAACTGATTAAACCTCCCTCTTCTACTCCTAATCCATTTAAATAATCATCTCTTTCCTCCTCACCCAATTCAATTAACTCTGCTTCAACTTGTGCTGAAATTTTGACACATTCAGATCCTTCTTTAGTTGCAAGATTATTGACTTCTTTTGAAAAATTATTTCCCTTTGAAAGTTCATCTTCACCAAGATTTGTTGCATAAATAATAGGTTTTCCAGTTAATAATCCTAATGGTTTAATTAATTTTTTTTCTTCCTCAGTTAATAAAACACTTCTTACAGGATTTTCATTCTCCAAGGCTAGAATTAATTTTTCTAAAACATCATCTTCTAACTTTGATTCTTTATTAGTACTTAATTGTTTCTTTAATCTTGTTCTTCGCTTTTCTATTTGATTCAAATCAGATAAAGCTAGTTCTAAATTTATTATTTCAATATCTCTTGAAGGATCTACGGATCCAGAGACATGAATGACATCATCATCGCTAAAGCATCTAATCACATGCACTATTGCATCTACCTCTCTTATATTTGCTAAGAATTTATTTCCAAGCCCTTCGCCTTTACTTGCTCCTTTAACAAGACCAGCAATATCAACAAACTCAATTCTAGTTGGAATTATTTGCTTACTTTGACTGAGTTCACCAAGCAAATTCAAACGCTGATCAGGTACAGAAACTGAGCCTACATTGGGTTCAATTGTACAAAACGGGAAATTAGCTGCTTGCGCTTGCGCATTTGCGACAAGAGCGTTGAACAAAGTCGACTTACCAACATTAGGTAGTCCAACAATTCCGGCCTTAAGCATTTAAATGGATCTTGAAAGGACCCCAGTTGATTAATTTGACTAAATTAGCCCCAATCGTGCCCATTAACAGCGAAAATATATTCATAAATCTCCAAAGGAAAGTTTTTCGAACTTTTTATTCAAAGCATAAAAACATCTAAAACCCTTGATCACTTGATTATCACAAAATGATTTGGACAAATTTCAAAAAGAAAAAAGTTATAAGCCTCATCGCACTTTCAGTTTTAACTGTTGGTGGAATTAGTATTAGACTTCAACAAGTCAATAGATCTAGTAGAGACTTAACAGAATTTACAATCGCAGCTGAAAGCGGCAGCTTGCCTGGGTTAATAACTGCAAGTGGTGAATTAAAAGCAAATAAAAGTGTCAATGTAAGTCCTAAAAGACAAGGCATTCTTGATGAGATTTTCGTAGATGAAGGAGACAAGGTCAAGGAAGGGGATCTAATTGCAAAAATGGATTTTGGAGACTTGGAATACAGGGTTAACGAGCTTAGAGCTAATTATGAAACTCAAAAAGCAAGCTATCTAAGAAGAAAGATGCTTTTGACTGAAGGAGCTATAAGTTCCGAAGACTTTGAAGAATATGAAAATCGTTTTTTAAGAAGTGAGGCTAAATACAAACAAATAGAAATCGAAGAAAACGAGATAAATATTAGAGCACCATTTAAGGGGGTTATAACAAGTAGATACGCAGTTCCTGGGGCATTTGTAACTCCTACAACTTCCGCCTCTTCTTCCCGAGAGGGAGGTGCAACCAGCTCATCAATAGTTGAACTTTCTCAAGGCCTTGAAATAATCGCGAAAGTTCCTGAAAGCGATATTGGAAGAATAAAAGCCGGTCAAGAAGCAACAATCAGAGTAGATGCTTTTCCTGATAGACGCTTTAAAGCATTTGTTTCCAAAATCTCTCCAAGTGCAATAAAGAACAACAACGTAACTTCATTTGAGGTTACGTTGTTGTTGAGAAGTAGGCCGGAAGATTTACGCCTAGGTATGACTTCAGATATCACCTTTCAAACAGGTGCCACCAAAGTCAGCACGCTTATTCCAACAGTAGCAATTGTCACGGAAGAAGGAACAGCTGGTGTTCTTATAATCGGAAAAAACAAGCAGCCAACATTTAGAAAAGTTGAATTAGGGACAAGCAGTGGTAGCAAGACTGCAATAATATCCGGACTAGAACCAGGCGAGAAAGTTTTTATTGATCTTCCTCCTTGGGCTACCAAAAGAAAAAGTTAATACATCAAAGTTACACTGAGTCTTTTATGCAAGAAATAAAAAAACCGACTTTATTACTTATTGATGGCCATTCTTTAGCTTTTAGAAGTTTCTATGCTTTTAGTAAAGGAGGTGAAGGAGGCCTCGCAACAAAAGATGGTTTCCCTACAAGTGTTACTTATGGATTTTTAAAAAGTCTTCTTGATAATTGCAAATCAATAGAGCCAAAAGGGATCACAATTGCATTTGATACCCCTGAGCCAACATTTCGACATAAGGAAGATCCCAACTACAAAGCGAATCGAGATGTAGCCCCAGATATATTTTTTCAGGATTTAGATCGACTTGAAGAAATTCTAATAGAAAGTCTTAATCTCTCAATCTGCAAAGCCCCAGGATATGAAGCAGATGATGTGCTTGGGACACTTGCTAATGAAGCGGCTAAACAAGGCTGGAGTGTGAGAATCCTCTCTGGAGATAGAGACTTATTTCAACTGGTAGATGACAAAAGAGATATAGCTGTCTTGTACATGGGAGGAGGTCCATATGCGAAAAGCGGAAATCCTAAACTGATCAATGAAGCTGGAGTGAAGGAGAAACTAGGCGTAAGCCCTGACAAAGTTATTGACCTTAAAGCCTTAACCGGGGATAGCTCAGATAATATTCCAGGTGTCAAAGGAGTTGGCCCAAAAACAGCAATCAATCTTTTAAGTGAAAACTACGATCTTGATGGAGTATATAAATCGCTCCAAGAGCTTGAGAAAGAAGGCGAGAAAGCTAAACGCGGTGCCATAAAAGGAGCAGTAAGGCTAAAACTAAAAGCAGATAAAGAAAATGCCTATCTCTCAAGGAAACTTGCAGAGATATTAATTAAAATCCCTATAAATTCAAAAATAAATCATAACTTAGAAGGTATTAATGAATCGAAACTAAAAGAAAGTTTAGAAAAGCTAGAGTTACATAGTTTGTTAAGGCAAGTTACAACTTTTAAAGAACTATTTTCTAAAGAAGGATTATCAAAAAAATCAACTATGCCATCAGCAAAGAAAGATATTATCACTTCCGATAAAATGAAAACAAATGAAATGGTCACTAAAAATAAATTATCAGAACCTCCAAAGATTGAGCCTAAAATAATAAAAACTATAGAAGAACTCAATATTTTTGTTGCAAAAATAATGAAATGCACAGATACTAATGAGCCAATAGCTATTGATACCGAGACAACAAGTTTAAATCCTTTTAAAGCTGAGCTTGTTGGTTTAGGTTTTTGTTTTAGCAAAGAATTAAAAGATATAGTTTATATACCTATAGGACATCGAAAAAAAGAAAACAATTTAATAGAAAATGATCATATAAATCAATTAAATATCGAAGAGGTTATCTATACACTTAAAAAATGGTTTTCTAGCAAAGGACATCCTAAAACCCTTCAGAATACAAAATACGATAGACTAATTTTATTAAGACATGGGGTGATATTAAATGGAGTTGTTCTAGATACTTTACTAGCTGATTATGTATTTAATGCAACGCTAAAACATAGTTTAGATGAAATAGCGTATAGAGAATTTGGATTTAGACCAAAAAGTTTTTCTGACATTGTCAAAAAAGGAGAAGACTTCTCTTATGTGGATATAAAGACAGCAAGTATTTACTGTGGTATGGACGTTTATTTAACAAGAAAATTAGCCATTATTTATATTGAAAGGTTAAAAGATAAGAATTCAAGATTAAGTAACTTGCTTATAAGTGTAGAACAGCCACTTGAGGAAGTATTAGCTGAAATTGAATCTACCGGAATTATTATTGATACACCTTATTTAAAAGATTTATCTTTAGAACTAACACAAACATTAAATACTATTGAGAAGGAAGTTTATAAGGTTGCAGGAGAGAAATTCAACCTTTCTTCACCTAAACAATTAGGTGAATTACTTTTTGAGAATCTAAATTTAGATAGAAAAAAGTCTAGGAAAACGAAAACAGGATGGAGTACAGATGCAGGTGTATTAGAGAAGCTTGAATCAGACCATCCAATAGTAAAGATGATCATTGAGCATCGCACTATAAGTAAGTTACTTAATACTTATGTAGATGCATTGCCTCAGCTTATTGAAAAAGAAACAGGAAGAGTACATACAGATTTCAATCAAGCCGTCACAGCTACTGGAAGATTAAGTAGCAGCAATCCCAATCTGCAAAATATCCCTGTAAGAACTGAATTTAGTAGGCGAATCAGAAAAGCTTTCCTTCCCCAAAAAAATTGGAAGCTTCTAAGTGCAGATTATTCACAAATTGAACTTCGTATACTCACACATCTTTCAGGTGAAGAAGTCCTAAAAAATGCTTATTTAAACAACGAAGATGTTCACTCTTTAACAGCGAAAATTTTATTTGAGAAAAATATTATTGATGACAATGAAAGAAGAATTGGTAAAACAATTAACTTTGGAGTTATTTATGGGATGGGGGCTCAAAGATTTGCTAGATCTACAGGCGTCTCAACGCTAGAAGCAAAACATTTTTTAAACAAATTCAAAGAACGGTATTCATCTGTTTTTAAATTTCTTGAATATCAAGAAAGATTAGCGCTAAGTCAGGGTTTTGTTGAAACCTTGCTTGGGAGAAGGCGTTATTTTAATTTTAATAGAAATGGGCTTGGAAGACTTATAGGAACTCCACCAGATGAAATTGATTTAACTACGGCAAGAAGAGCAGGGATGGAAGCACAACAATTAAGAGCGGCTGCAAATGCACCTATTCAAGGATCAAGTGCCGACATCATTAAAATTGCAATGATTCAATTGCAATCTGCTTTGAGAAAGACTGGATTAGCAGCAAAAATTCTTCTTCAAGTTCATGATGAACTAGTACTAGAAGTTGATCCAAACGATTTGGAAGAAACAACACTCCTTGTAAAAAGCACTATGGAAAACGCCGTAAAACTTAGCGTCCCTCTTATTGTTGAGACTGGTGTTGGAGTAAATTGGATGGAGGCAAAATAGTTGCTAACTAATTCAATAATTTCTCACATTTTTATCTAAGAAATTGTCCTTAAAATTCACAAACACCTTATCTAAAAAGAAAGAGGATTTTATCACTCTAAATCCTAATCAAGTTAAAATATATTGCTGTGGAGTAACAGTTTATGATCTCTGTCATCTTGGTCATGCAAGAAGTTATCTTAACTGGGATGTTTTAAGACGTTATTTAATATGGAAAGGATTTGAAGTTAAATTCGTACAAAATTTCACAGATATTGATGATAAGATTATTAGACGAGCAAAAGAGACAGGGTGTTCTACTGATGAATTAAGTGAAAGAAATATTGATGAATTTCACAAAGATATGGATACTCTTTCCATTCTTAGACCAAGTTGCATGCCAAGAGCAACGAAATGCCTCCATCAAATTATTAATTTCATAGAAGAATTAGAACAAAAAAAGGTAGCTTACTCATCAAATGGTGATGTTTATTTTTCAGTAGATAAACATAAAAATTATGGGAAACTTAGTGGAAGAGAAATTGAGAATCAGATAAATAATGCAGCAGGGCGATTAAAAATAAATCAAAAAGAAAGTAAAAAGAATTCTCTTGATTTTGCTCTATGGAAAAAGTCAAAATCAGGTGAGGTTAGTTACTCTTCTCCTTGGGGGAATGGCAGACCAGGATGGCATATTGAGTGTTCAGCAATGGTTAAACAAGAATTAGGAGAAAGTATTGATATTCACCTTGGTGGATCAGACCTTATATTTCCTCATCATGAGAATGAAATAGCTCAATCTGAAGCCTGTAATGGGAAAGAGTTAGCAAAATACTGGCTTCACAATGGAATGGTTAATGTGGAGGGTGAAAAGATGAGTAAATCACTAGGAAATTTTACAACCATTAGATCTTTATTAGAGGAAGGTATTTCACCTATGACTTTGAGATTTTTTGTGTTACAAACTAATTATCGAAAGCCCCTAGATTTTACTGAGGAAGCGCTAAAAGCTGCTTCAAAAGGGTGGGAAAGATTAAATAATTACCTATCTTTCGGTCATATTTATGAAATCAAAGCTAAAGAGATAAATGAAATCAACCTAGATAAACCTTTAAAAAGATCTGTCAACAAAAAACTTGATAAAGAATCATTTAAACTATTATCTAAGTTTGAAAAATATATGGATGATGATCTAAATACATCTGGAGCTTTATCTATTATTTTTGAACTATCTCAACCAATTAGAAAGTTAATAAATTTCTTAAAAGAGAAAGATATTAATGAAGTTAACCAAGATGAATTAAATCAAGTTATTAATAAATGGGAGCTAATATCTGAGCTAGCAGGAGTTCTAGGCTTAAAAGTAAATTTAAATCAAGAAAAACCAAAAAATAATACTGAAATTGACACTAATAAAATTGAAGAACTTATCAAGAGTAGATCCTTAGCAAAAGCTAATAAAGACTTTTTACTCGCTGATAAAATAAGAGCTGATTTGAAAAATATTGGAATTGATTTAATTGATAAACCTAAAGGGGTTACTGAATGGAAACAACTTTCAGATTAAGCAAATGTTTCTATTGTAGATAAGACTGTTAAATAAAGTCCTATAGTTATAACTGGTGGAGACACCCAGCGCAACATAAACTTTAGATACCTTCTAACTCTTAAATTAGCATTAGAATTTGCAAGATCCTCATCATAACGATTTGGAACAATCCAACCCAAAAGAATTGAAATTAGAAGACCACCTAATATCAAGAGAGTATTACAGATAGCATCGGACTTGCCTAAAAAGTCTGTAGAAATAGCAGACGGTATTCCAATCAAGAAGATCAATAATGTTGAAGTCCAAACGGCTTTCTTCCTACTCCAATTCAACCTGTCCATCAAAGAAGATACTGGTACTTCCATTAATGAAATGGAAGAGGTAATAGCAGCTATAAAGGCCAATCCGAAGAAAACAGCAGCAATCAATCTCCCAAGCAATCCAAGATTTGCAAATCCAGTTGGGAGAGCAATAAATAAAGTCCCAACAGTTGATTCACTGATAACATCTTTCAAACCAAAACTCATAACAACTGGGAATGTAATCAGCCCGGCAAGTAAACCCACAGCAGTATCCAAAGTTGCAACTCTCAAAGCTTCTTTAGGAAGATGATTTTTACGATTTAGATATGAAGAATAGGCAACCATAATTCCAATACCCAAACTTAAAGAAAAGAAAGCTTGTTTAAATGCATTACTTATTGTGTTTTTATCAAAAAGTTGAGATGAATCCCACTTAAGTAAAAATGATGTATATCCTTCCCATGCACCAGATAAAGTTGCAGCCCAAATAGCTAATAACAAAAGCAGTCCAAATAAAAATGGCATAGCCCATTTTGTTAGTTTTTCTATACCCCCACGTACGCCTGCAACAACAACAAAAGCAGTTAATAATAAGCTGATTATTTGACCTACAAATACACTATTACCACTGCTGATTTTACCAAAAAATTCTCCCGCCTCAGTCATATCTGAGGGTAGACCAATAAATAAGGAATGGAAGAAAGTATCAATTGTCCATCCCATTATCACTGCGTAATAGGAAAGGATTCCACAAGAAGCTATTGCAAATAACCAACCTAGAGGCTTCCAGTTCTCTCCAGCAGCTTTAATTGGAGCAAGGAAAGGACTACTTGCAGTGCTTCTCCCCAAGACCATCTCTGCAACCAAGACAGGTAGGCAAACAACTAAAACAACCAATACATAAAGGATAAGAAAAGCAAGTCCACCTCCTTGCGATGACCTATAAGCAAAGCCCCAAAGATTTCCAAGGCCTACGGCACTACCTGCAGCGGCGAGTGCAAATCCCAGTCCTGATCTCCATTGTTCCCTTTCTTGCATAATAAATCTCTATTAAAATCCAGAAGAAACTGGTAAATATATAACTGGGTTATACCTTTAAATGGGAGACTGGTCATAATTGACTTCACAATGTGAAAGCCATAAGCGTTTTAGGCTCAACAGGATCTATTGGAACTCAAACCCTTCAAATTGCAGAAGAGTTTCCTGATCAATTCAAGATTGTTGCACTAACAGCAGGAAAGAATCTTGATTTAGTAATCAAACAAATTGAAACTCATCAACCTGAAGTCGTTTCACTAGCCAATGAGTCTCTTTTGCCAGAACTCTCTAGGCGAATAAATAGTCTCAATGAAGATTCAAAAATATTCAAGAAGCCCTTATTGATGGCGGGAGCCGAAGGACTTAA